>DASXAK010000249.1:0-4306 GCA_036406715.1 Bryobacteraceae bacterium
CTCGCCGAGGCGATGCTGCATGAGCCACGAGTTGCCGCCGGGCCCGAGGCCGCCATCGAACAGAGGCTTGGCGCGATCAACAATCACCTTGACTTCGTCGAACGACCACTTGCTGCCCAAGCCGTTGCACTCCTCGCACGCCCCGTATGGGCTGTTGAAGGAGAACGAGCGCGGCTCGAGCTGCGGCACGCTGGCGCCGCATTCGGTGCAGGCCAGCTTCTGCGAGTAAAGGCGCTCTTCGCCGTTCACCACCGCGATTACAACCAGCCCTTCGGCGAGCTTGGTGGCGGTATCGATGGAGGCCTCCAGCCGCTTCTCGATGCCGGGCTTAACTAAGAGGCGGTCGACTACCACTTCGATCGTATGGTTCTTGCGCTTGTCGAGGGTGATATCCTCTTCCAGCGAGCGGAGCACGCCGTCGATGCGCGCACGCACAAAACCCTGCTTGGCGAGCTTTTCCAGATCCTTTTTGTATTCGCCTTTTCGCCCGCGGACGATCGGCGCCATCACCATAATTCGGTCTTCGGGCTTGAGTGCCAGAACATGTTGCAGGATCTGTTCGGTAGTCTGGCGCGAGATCTCGTTCCCGCACATGGGACAATGCGGCACGCCGATCGAGGAATAAAGCAGACGGAGGTAATCGTAAATCTCCGTGATAGTGCCGACAGTCGAACGCGGGCTGCGGCTGGTGGTCTTCTGCTCGATGGAAATGGCGGGGCTGAGGCCGTCGATGGAATCGACGTCGGGGCGCTCCATCTGGTCGAGGAACTGGCGCGCGTAGGTGGAGAGAGTCTCGACATAGCGGCGCTGCCCCTCGGCGTAGATCGTGTCGAAGGCCAGCGACGATTTGCCCGAGCCGCTCAGACCGGTGATTACCGTAAGGGTATTACGCGGGATTTCGATGTCGATGTTTTTCAAATTGTGCTGGCGCGCGCCATGCACAGTGATCCGGTCCAGCATAGTGAGTCGCGACGGGGGAAGGTGAATCTCTTATTGTGACGCGAGTTGTGCCACTCGGGCAAATGGGGTTATCGCCCGGCGAGACGCGCAAGCGAATCACCGGCAAGAGTACGGTGTGGTACAGAGCGCTTTGTACTCCGGCACGGTATTGTACTGAGAAGGAGGTGCGGTGTGAAGATCAAGCTACCCGCGACGTTGGCAGTGAGTGTGGTGGCCGCGTTGGCGGCGGATGCTCCGGGGACTGGCCATTTCAGTCTGATGGGACCAAAGAGCATGTCGAGCGCGATCCGCATCAACCGGTGCGATATCTCGAAGCCCGGCAAAACAGCGCTGGCGGGATACACCATCGACGTGGCCGAGGATCCGATAGTGGGAAGCGTCATCTTTCAGATTCCGTCTTATGCGCAGGACGGCGTATTCAAAAGCGAGCCCGCCGATGCCGGCCAGAAGCCGCGGCCGGTTGTCTTTGCAGCCGTGGCCCGTTTGCAGCGGAGCGACCCCTTCGCGTCGCCCGTCATGCAAGGCACGACCGGCACCTTGGTCGCCACCATTCGCGACCATGGCAAGACTGGAACACTCGAAATGCATGACGTCACCTGGATGCTGGACAAGCCGTACAAAGTCTCCGGTCTGATGACATGGACTTGTTCGTCTGTCAAAGTGGAATAGCGTGAAGCAGTCTCGCAGCGGCCGAGAAAGCGCCGCCTCGACCGCATGCGCCTCTCCACTGAACCGCACGATGCCGGAAAACGGCTGGATCAACTCATCCACGAACGCCTGCCGCAATTCAGCCGGTCGCGCATCCAGGAATGGATTCGCGGCGGGCGGGTTCGGGTGAACGGAGCGGTTCAGCGGGCGTCGTATCTGATCCGCCGCGAAGATGCGATCGAGGTGGAGCCTTCGGAGCCGCCGCCGCTGCGCGCCACCGCCGAAGATCTTCCACTGACCGTTCTCTACGAAGACGAAGACCTGGTGGCGATCGATAAGCCGGCGGGCATGGTAGTGCACGCTGGGGCCGGTGTGCATGCCGGCACGGTGGTCAATGCGCTCTTGCATCGATTCGGCCGGCTTTCGAGCGCGGGGGGACCGCTGCGCCCGGGAATTGTGCACCGGCTCGACCGGTATACGAGCGGAGTGCTGCTGGCGGCGAAGAACGATTCTGCGCATCAGGCTCTGGCCAATCAGTTCGCCGGCCGCGAGGTGGAAAAGGTTTACATCGCCCTGGTGCACGGAATGGTGAAGCCGGAGAGCGGACGCATCGAGCGGCCGATCGCGCGCGATCCGGTGCGGCGCATCCGCATGACAGCGCGGCTGGAGCGCGGACGGGCGGCGCGGACGGAATACCGTGTCCTGCGCCGTTTCCCGGGCTTTACCCTGCTCGAGGTGCGGATCGGGACAGGGCGCACGCATCAGATCCGAGTCCACTTATCGAACGCCGGCTATCCGGTGGTGGGCGACACACTCTATGGCGCCCCGGCGAAGGTCGAAGGACGGCCATCCCTCGGACGCTATTTCCTGCACGCACAGCGCATCCGCTTCCGCCAGCCCTCGACTGGCGAAGCGATCACGGTGGAAGCGCCGCTGCCAGCGGATTTGGAAGCGTGGTTAGTGGGCTTGGAGAAATCCTGAGAAACCGCGGCGGGTCGGCGACCTGCCCCACGGCATATAATAATTAGGCATATGAAAGTTTGGGGCGCCTTCACCGCAATGGGTGTCTTCGCGGTCGTTCTGGGAGCAGCCGATCAGACTCCGGTACCGCCGCAGAACGCTCCGGCCGCCGCCGCTGACGAGACCACGCGCATTCTCGTCGACGTCACCCGGGTGAACATGCTGTTTACCGTGACGGACAAGAAAGGGCGCTTCATCACCGATCTGAATAAAGACGATTTCGAGGTGATCGAGAGCAAGAGGCCGCAGGTCATCCAGGAGTTTACGGCCGAAACCGACCTGCCACTGCGTATCGGCATCCTCGTCGACACCAGCAGCAGCATTCGGGACCGGTTTAAGTTCGAGCAGGAAGCCGCCATCCAGTTTCTGAACAGCGTGGTGCATCCCGGCGTCGATAAGGCCATGGTGGTCAGTTTCGATACTTCGGCAGAATTGGCGGCTGACTTGATCGACGACGGCCGCAAGCTCGACAAAGCCATCCGCGACCTCCGGCCGGGCGGGGGAACCGCGCTTTACGACGCGATCTTTTATGCCTGCCGCGACAAACTCCAGCAGGACCAGCCACGCCACAAATTCCGGCGCGCCATTGTCATCGTCAGCGACGGCGAAGACAATCAGAGCCGCTACACACGCGATCAGGCGCTCGAATTGGCGCAGAAGGCCGACGTGGTGATCTACGCGATCTCGACGAATATCACGCGTGTTGAGAGCGACGGCGACAAAGTGCTGAGATACCTCACTCAGGAAACGGGCGGGCACGCCTTCTTCCCGTTCAAGGTGGAGGATCTGGATCAGTCGTTCGAAAACATCGCCAACGAGCTGCGCCACCAATACAACATCTTCTACCGCCCCGAGCCGCTCAAGACGGACGGCCTGTACCATACGGTGGATCTCCGGGTAAAGGGTCGCAAGGATCTGGTGGTCCGCGCGCGCAAAGGCTACTACGCTCCCAAAATGTAATCGGCCGGCAACCGTTCGTGGCGGCGTGTCGTTGGACCTGGACGCGATCGCCGCCATTCAATCCGCCAGTCCCGAAGCCGCGCAGTGGGAACCGGTAGATTACTTCCAGTACGATCTGCAAGTGTCGGTGGTGGACGGCCACGTCGCGGGATTCTTGGTGGCTCGTACACTCGCACTGGGTGAATCGGAGATCCTCAACCTGGCGGTCGCCCCGGAACATCGTCGGCAGGGAATAGCGCGAAGCCTGGTGAAGACGTGGCTGAGCGGTGTTACCGGTGACGTTTTCCTCGAGGTTCGGGCATCCAATGAGGTTGCTCAAAAGTTCTACAAGTCCCTTGGGTTTCAAGTAGTCAGCATACGCTCCGAGTACTATTCCTCCCCAGCGGAAACAGCTATTGTCATGAAGTTTCATTCATGTTAAGTTGCCAATAGGATGGCCCTGCCATCACTCAGAACCAATGCAAGAGATTACCCACCGAGCCTTGATTGGGAACACCCGACTCGGCGTGGCAACCTCTCAGGAGGATTTGCCTCAATGGAACACAACGCACAGGAAGAGTTGAAAGCGCATCTGATGGAAACGAATGAGGAGTTTCGGCACCTGGCGCAGGAACATTCGGAATTAAAGTCGAAGCTGGACGGCCTGCGCTCGCTTCCCCACCTGACGTACGAAGAGCAGATGGAGGAGACGCGAATGAAGAAGTTGAAACTCCACTTG
>DASXAK010000250.1:0-6268 GCA_036406715.1 Bryobacteraceae bacterium
CGGCAATGTCGATCCTGTCCAGTGTATCAATGCTTCGAAACGCTTCGGCGAAGCACTCAGCCCTTGGCGCGTTTCGATTCCGCAGGTTTAGCAAATGACCGGTAAGCCAGGTCCAGCAGCTCCACTACGTGCATCACCCGCTGCCCCGACCCGTGAATCCGCACGCCCGCTTGCAACTGCAGCATGCAGCCCGGATTGGCGGTCGCGATCAGCCCCGCGCCCGTGCTGTTGACCGACTCCATCTTGCGTTCCAGAATCTGCATCGACATCGCATTCTGAACGATGTTGTAAATGCCGGCGCTGCCGCAGCAGATGTCCGCCAGCGGCATCTCGCGAAACTGCAATTGCGGAATGCGGGCCAGTAACTGGCGCGGCGCAATGCGAATCTTCTGGCCGTGCGCCAGGTGACAGGAATCCTGATAGGTGACTGTGGAATCGATGGGCCCGAGATCCGGGTTCAGCTCAATCGAGCCAAGAAACTCGGTCACATCGCGCATTAGCGTTTGGAACGCCCGCGCTTTGAGCAGGTAACTCGGGTCGTCATGCAGAAGCTCGTCGTATTCTTTCAGCGTGCTGCCGCAGCCGGCGGCATTGGTGATGATGGCGTCGTAATCGCCGGCCGTAAACGCGTCGAGATTGCGCCGCGCCAGTTGGCGTGCCTCTTCGCGCAGGCCGGCATGCACGTGCAGCGCGCCACAGCAGCCTTGACCTTCAGGAACCACCACTTCGCAGCCGTTCTTTTGCAGCACCCGCACCGTCGCTTCGTTCAGGCGCGCGAACGAAACATTCGCGATGCAACCGGCCAGAAAGGCCACTCGGTACCGCCGCGTGCCGCTGGCCGGAAACGTGCGGCCAATCTGGCTGAAGAAAAAGGGAGGCTCAGCCGGAGGCGCCAGCCGCTCGATGTCTCCCAACCGGCCGAGCATCTTCAGAATTCCCAGGCCGCGCACCAGCGCCCGCAAGCCGCATGCTTCATACAGGTACACGAAGGACCCGGCAATGGTTAGCGCGGTACGCGAAGGGAGCACTCGCCGAAACGCAAATCCGCGAACCATCCGCGAGAACAAACCCCGGCGCACCCGCGACTCGATCTCCGCTCGCGCCGCCTCCACCAGCCGCCCGTATTGCACCCCCGAGGGGCACGCCGTCTCGCACCCGCGGCACGCCAGGCACAGCCCGATGTGTTCTCGATACGACGCCGTAATCGGCTCGCCATTCGCCACCTGCACCATTTGATAGATGCGGCCGCGTGGCGAATCCATTTCGATACCCAGCTCGCGGTAAGTCGGGCACGCATTGATGCAAAGGCCGCAATGCACGCACCGGTCGAGATCGACCTGCTGCGGGCTGTATGCGGAGTGTTTAGATGAGACGATAAAGCCGCCCACGGTTCAAAAGGTTCGAAGGGTCAAACAGATTCTTGATTCGTTTCATGATCTCCAGATCGGCCCCCGGTGCAGGCCACAAATCGAGTGACGGCTTTTTGACTTCTGGAGCGAACTCAACCACCGCTTGCCACCCCCTGGAGACTGCCTGCGACATCCAGGCAGCGGCCGCGGCCGCTTGCTCGAAATAGCCGTAACAGACGCCAGACCCGGCGCGTGCCAGAACCAGCCCCGGGAATGACCCGACCACCGGCTCCATTCCCTTCAGCGTACACGAGACCCGCACGATCGCGCCATCCGGATGCCGCTCGAGATAACGCGGTGCGAAATCCTCAATATGACGCCAGAGCGTTTCCTGCCTGTAATCGTCGAATACCACTCCGGTGCCGAATTCGGCAAGCTCGCGTTCGTAGCGGTTCAACGCGGCGGAATTGCCGCCGGCGCGGATCGCGAGGGTCCACCCGCGGCTCCCCAAACCCGCCGCGGCCGCCGGATTGAGCAGGTCGATCGCGGCCGGCGTCAGCGCGCCGCGAACAATGCGGTCGCGCGCGGCAACGGCCGATGCCAAGTCGTCGAACGCCAGCAAAAAGCTGCGTTCGCGCTCCGGGCTGGGGGTCAGTTTGAAATTGATCACGGCGATCGCGGCGAGCGTGCCGAACGAGCCGATCATCAGCTTCGCAGTGTCCAGCCCAGCAACGTTTTTCACTACCATGCCGCCGGACTGCGCCAGTTTGCCGTTCAGCATCGCGTATTGCATGCCGATCACCAGGTCGCGCGCCGTGCCGTACAGTCTCCGCCGCGGGCCGGATGAATTGGCGGCGATCACGCCTCCCACGGTCGCCGTTTCGGCAAACGGAGGGTCGAGCGGCACCATCTGGCGATGCTCGGCCAGCAAGCGCGTCAGTTCTCGCCAGCGCAGCCCCGCTTCCACGCTGATCGTAAGGTCGCGCGGCTCATACGCCAGCACCCGGTTGAGCGCCGCAGTTGAGACGCAGACTTCTGCGGGCTCGACTGGACCGGCCATTCGCCGCTTGGTCGAATTTCCGCTTACGGTGATGCTGCGGCCCTGAGAGGCCGCCTCCTGGAGCGCCTCCGCCAGTTCCAGCGGAGTTTTGGGGGCGAGCACTCCTATAATGATAGGCCATGGCGACACTCTACGCCGGGACCTCCGGCTTTGCCTACGCGGCCTGGAAACCGGTCTTTTACCCGGCCAAACTGCCGTCCAACCAGTTCCTGAAGCACTACGCCAGCCGGCTCAACTGCGTCGAGATTAATTACACGTTCCGGCGCCTGCCCGCAGCCGCAACGCTCGAGGGCTGGGTGCAGCAGACGCCAACCGGATTTGTTTTTGCGGCCAAGGCGAACATGCGGATCACCCACATTCTGCGCCTCAAGAACGCCGAGCAGGCAACCGAAGTCTTTCTGAAGGCCATCGATCCGCTTCGGACCTCGCGCCGCCTCGGCCCGGTGTTGTTCCAATTGCCTCCGGCGATGAAATGCGACGTGGCGCTGCTCAAGAGCTATCTGGACCTGCTACCCAACGGTATGCGCTATGCCTTCGAATTCCGCCATCCCTCATGGTTGGTCGAAGATATTTATTCCGTGCTGCGCGATCGCAACATCTCGCTGTGCGTTGCGGAATCCGAGCGCCTGGAGGTTCCCGAGGTGATCACGGCCGACTTCGTCTATTACCGCCTGCGCAAACCGGACTACACCGCGCCGGACATCGACGCCTTCGCCGCGCGGGCCAAGGAATTGTTGGCCGCCGGCCGCGACTTGTACCTCATGTTCAAGCACGAAGAAACGCCCGAAGGAGCTCTCAACGCCGAACTCCTTCTGAAAAAGGCCGCATGAGCCCGGTCGCCAGCATTCTCGACCGCCTCGAGAAGCACTACGGCAAACGAAAACCGCTGCCGCCGGCCGGCGCTTATGCAATGCTGATTTATGCCAACTGCGGCTATCCGGCCAATGACGCAACCTGCACGAAGGGATTTACGGAACTAAAGAAACGCATCGGCATCCAGCCCGATCAGATCCTGGCGGCATCCGATCACGAGCTTGCAGCAATTCTACGTTTGGGCGGGATTGTTCCGGAGCTCCGCGCGTTGCGCTTGAAGGAGATCGCGGCAAGGGTGAGAGACAAATACCGCGGCAATCTGACCAAGGCGCTGCGAAATCCGCCGGAAGCCAAGAAAGTGCTGAGGCAATTCCCCACCATCGGGGATCCAGGCGCGGAGAAAATCCTACTGTTTACTCGGACTGCGCCAGTTATGGCCGTGCCGTCGAACTGCGTTCACGTCCTGCTGCGGCTGGGGTTGGGCAGGGCTTACAAGACGTACAGCAAGGATTACAAGTCCGCGCAGGAAGCTCTCGCCGCCGAGTTACCCGAGGATTGCGAGGCGCGCCTGCGTGCGTACCTCCTGCTGCAGCACCACGGGCAGGAATTGTGCAAGCGGTCGCGGCCGAAGTGCGAAGAGTGCCCGCTGACAGCGGACTGCCGGTACTTCCAGTCGACGCAGTGAACCGCTACCCCGCCCGGCTTTTCCGCGCTCGCTTTTTCGGTGCGGCCTCGACCTCAGTTTCGGCTACGGCTTCTTCTTGTGGAGTCGCCGCTGTCGCCGCCATTGCCGGTTTCCGCTTCTCGGCCAGGCTGCGTTTCAGCGCTTCCATAATGTCGATCACTGGCGCGACGTGGGCCGCGGGTGTCGCGACCACCTTCTTGCCCTCGATCTTCGCCTCGATCATCTTCTGCAGGTTCTCGCGGTACGTGTCGTGGTATTTCTGCGGTTCGAAATCGGCTTCGAGCGAAGAGATCAGCATCTTCGCCATCTCGAGCTCTTTGTCCTTCACCAGGCTCGTGTCGGTGCGAAACTCTTCGACCTGCCGGATCTCGTCCTGGTAATACATGGTGTGCGAGAGAATGCCCTTCGACCCGGGCCGCAGGATGATGATGTGCTCGCGGTTGTGCATCGCGACTTTGGCTACGGCGTAAAATTGCGATTTGCGCAGTGCTTCATAGAGGAGCGCGTACGGCTTCTCGCCGCCTTCGTCCGGCGCTACATAATACGAGCTCTCGAGGTAGATCGGGTCGACCTGGTCGGCCTTCACGAATTCGAGGATCTCCATCACCTTGGCCGTCTTAGGCGCGACCTTCTTGATGTCCTCTTCGTCCACCACGACGTACTGTCCTTTTTCGTACTCGTAACCTTTTACCAAGTCAGTGCGAGGGACGGGTTTGTCTTCCGTCTGGCAAAAAGTGACCTGCTTAATGCGCGAGTGGTCGTCTTTGTGCAATAAGTTGAAGCTGACGGTTTCGCTGCGCGCTGCGCTAAAAAGGCGAACCGGGAAGGAGACGAGACCGAAAGTCAGGTGGCCGGTCCAAACGCTGGCTGCCATAAGTGCAAACTCCTCACCCCTTCAGGGTAGGTTTTCAGGGTAGCATTTAAATAGAACAAAATCAACCATTTATGTCGCTAGAAGAATACGCCGCGAAACGACAATTCAAAAACACGCCCGAACCGCCCCCGAGTACTTCCAAGAGCAAACGGCCCGCCAATTACTTTTGTGTGCAGCGCCACGATGCCACCCGGTTGCATTATGACTTCCGGCTGGAGATCGATGGCGTCCTGAAATCTTGGGCGGTGCCCAAGGGGCCGACGCTCGATCCTGGAGTCCGCCATTTCGCGGCGCACGTGGAAGATCACCCGATCGAGTACGGCGATTTTGAAGGCAACATCCCGGCCGGCAACTATGGCGCCGGCAGCGTCATGCTGTGGGATTGCGGCACGTTCGAGTTGCTGGGCGACGCTCCAGGCGAAGACCAACTGGCGCGGGGCGATCTGAAGTTCCGGCTGCACGGTGACAAGCTCAAGGGCGATTTCGCCATCGTGCACATGAAAGGCCGCGGCAAAGGCAACGAGTGGCTGCTGATCAAGAAGCGCGACGAGTTCGCAGCGCCCGGCTGGGACGTCGAAGCGCAAGCTTACAGCGTGCTCTCGGGCCGCACTCAGGAGGAGATCGCGCGCAATCTGCCGGCACGCAAAAGTAAGCGGAAAACTGCCGGAGCGTCCGATCGTGTCTGGGAGAGCAGCCGCCCGGCCAAACGCGCCACCAAAGTGGCAGCGGCGCCAGCCGCCGCCGCAACTCCCCGTAAAAAAAAAGTACTCAAATCGAGCCGGGCGCACTGAAGGGAGCGCGCCGGGCAGCGATCCCGGAATCGATCGAGCCCATGAAGGCGGCGCTCGCCGACCGGCCGCCGCACGGGCCGGACTGGCTGTTTGAAGTGAAGTGGGATGGCGTGCGCGCGCTCGCTTTCGTCGATCACGAAGACGTCCGGCTGCAATCGCGCGGCGGGCTTCGCTGCGAGCGGCAGTACCCGGAACTCGCCGTCCTTCCGCACCAGATTGCGGCGCAACAGGCGGTGCTCGACGGCGAAATCGCCGTCCTCGATGAAAAAGGCGTATCGCGATTTCACCTCATCCAGCCGCGCATCGCGAATTCCGACCCCAATACCATCGCGCACCTGGTGCGTTCCACGCCGGTCGTGTACTTCGTCTTCGACCTGCTTTACCTCGATGGCTACGATCTCCGGAACGTCGCCCTGAGCGAACGGCGCAAGCTGCTCGAGAGTGTCGTTGCTTCGAACGAGGTCGTTCGCGTCTCCGAAGTTTTTCCCGGAGCTGGCGAGCAACTGCTCGAGGCGGCGCGCGACCACGGCCTCGAAGGCATCGTCGCCAAGCACGCCAACAGTGGCTACGAATCGAAGCGCAGCAGCGAGTGGCTGAAAATTAAGGTCGTCAACCAGCAGGAGTTCGTCATCGGGGGCTTCACCGAGCCGCAAGGCGACCGCGAATATTTCGGCGCGCTAGTGCTGGGCGCACACG
>DASXAK010000251.1:0-4821 GCA_036406715.1 Bryobacteraceae bacterium
AGCAACGCCAGATCATAACGAAGGCCGAAATCCAGCGTGAGCTTCGGTGTCACGCGGAACTGGTCCTGCGCATAGAACCCGAGTTCGGTGAAGTTCGGCCGGGTGGTGAAGCCCGGCGTCCCCGCGCCCGGAAACGCCTGGATAAACGATGACGGCGTGTTGGCAAAAAATTCCGCGTAACTGTTGAATGTGTAGGAGCCGCGAACGTTGCCGGCGAAATAGTTCTCAATCCCGTTGTGGTTGATGTCCGCCCCAACTTTGAACGTATGGCGGCCCATGATCTTGGTCAGGTTGTCCGCGAATTGCTCGCCCTTAATGTTGGCGAAGCGCGGTGTGATCGAACTGGCGCCGAACGAGAGCGCGGTCACGCCGCTTTGCCGCACAACGGTTTCCGGCCCGGTCGAATAGGCGACGCTCGGTTCATTGTCCTGCAGGTATTCAAAACGGAATTCGTTAATCAGTGTCGGAGAGAAGACGCTCGCCAGCGAGGTGGCTACCGTATCCGTGTAAACCGACGCCGTCCCGGAATGTTCGTATGCCACCTGGTTTCCAGAGGACTCCAGCCCGACGCCGTTGAATCGCTGCCGGTTGTATCGCCCCGATAGCCGGTGCTTGTCATTGATCTGCCAATCGTTCTTGACGAGATACACATCCTGGTCGAAGGCGAGTTGGTAGGGAGTCAGCTTGGAGTTCAGTAGCTGAATCTTCGACTGGTTGGCCGGATCGGCGGCCAGAGCGGCCGGAATCGGCACTCCGAGGAACACCGGGTTCGGCAGGTGGCGCCGCTGGCCGTCGTAATTGAAAAAGAAGAAGTCCTTATTCTTGACGACCGGGCCTCCGACCGTTCCGCCAAACTGATTGATGTGATACGGCTGTATGGGAATGCCGCGCGAGTTGTTGATCCAGGTGTTGGCGTTCATCTCGCGGTCGCGGAAATATTCGAACGCCGAGCCGTGGAAATCGTTGGTTCCGGATTTGGTCACGACATTCGTAACGGCGCCGCCGGCCCGCCCGAATTCCGCCGAGTAGTTGCTGCTGTTGATCTGGAACTCCTCAACCGAATCGACACTGAACTGGTACGGCGCACGGCCGGTGCCGGTCCGGCCGACGGTCTGGCCGTAGAAGTTATTGTTGTTGTCGGTGCCATCCACCTGAACACTATTGAGGGTGCCGCGCAGGCCGCCAAAGCTGAGATCGCCCGTGCGCACATCCTGCGTGACTCCCGGCGTCAGCAGCAGGAATTTGAGAAAGTCGCGCCCGTTCAGCCCGAGATTGGAAATCTGGCTATTGTCGACCGAGTTGGCTACGCTCGAGCGCGTGGTCTCGACAGCCGCGGCCCCAGACGTCACTTCCACTTGCGTGGCGGCGGCGCCGACGGTCATCCGCAGTTCCACCGTGATCGACTGACCGACACCCACACGAACCGGCCCGATGGTCTGGTCGCTGAACCCCTGCTTCTTGGCCGTGACTTGATACTGGCCGACCGGCAGCAGCGTCAGCGTGTACAGGCCGGATTCGCCGGACTCAATAGTACGCTCCAGGCCCGTATCGACGTTGCGCGCCGTCACCTGGGCGGCTGGAATCCCGGCTTCGGAAGCATCGGTGATCGCTCCCGTAATGGTGCCGGTCAAAGCTTGCTGGGCAGAGGCAAGAAACGGCACAGCGCATACGAATAGAACAAAACGCACACGGTGTAGCATGGATTGAAGACCTCCACAGCGTTTTTGCGAAGCTCCATTCTAGCTTCAATCCAAAATAGCGGTGTGACAGATTCGTTAAAGGCGGAAGAGTTTACGGCTGCGGCTGCGGCTGCGCTCGGAACAGGACCGGGTGAGTGCGCTGGACGGGCCAACCAGCGCCATCGACGGCGGTCATGCGAATCCGGAATCGCTCGATAGTGGGCGTGATCGGGAACAGGTACTTGCCATCGGCGGCTTCGGGCGTGTCGGCGGGAGCGATGACATCGCCCGCCGCGTCGACGAGTTGGAACTGCGTAGTTTCGGGTTCTCCGGAAACACGCGCAATGGCTTGCTGCCGCAGTCCGAACAACGGCTGTTTCCGGTCATCGGAGTATTCCACGCCGGATATTCGGATCGGTGATTGTGCCCGCACCGAGGCCACAAACAAACCAGTGCCTTGCAGACGAAGCTTCCACTTACCGGGCTCGGGATCGTCGATCTTCAGTCCGCGTCCGGCTTGAAGATCGACATTTTGGGTACTGTTGGCGGCCGTCATCTCACTGCCGCTGGGGCGGAATACGCTGATCGATTTCCGGCACTGGATGGACACCAGAATCAGAAGACTTCGGATTGTGGAGTCAACCGGAAATTCGAACTCCCGCGTGTCGGAAAGCATGCCGACCGCGCGCACCACCGTTGCGGGATGCGTCCGGTCGGCTGTCAAGAAGAGAGTGGCTTGCCCCACTTCGCCTTTTTGGAACAGGAAGATCTGGCCGCCCGTGCTCTCGCTGATGTCGATATAGGAGGAATCCACGGAGCGCCCGGCGACGCACGGCCACTCGGGTCGCGATCCTTCCTGGCCGGTTTGAGCGAACAACAGAGAACCAGCCGACAGCAGGATCGCCCACGTCCTCATGAACAACAGGCTACCGAAGCACGGCCGGTCACGGCTCGCAAACAGCACAACAAATATCCAAGGTTAGGTAACGAATTAACCGAAGAGAGGCAGTTGCCTCGTTCGCGGCCGTTGCGGCTTGCGATCATCCAATACGGTTCGGCCGCCGAGTTTATCCGAAATCGCACGTTCGTGCACTACAACGGCGTCAAAATCCGCTTCCGCACGGGCCCGTCGCTCGATGGCTCGGGTAAATCGATCGAGCCGCGCGAATCCGTCCAGCCTGTCGGAATCGCCCAGCCGCGCGCGGTCGAGAGAATTCCGCAAAATCGAGATGGATTCGTCGTACGTCTTCAGAGGAACGGGGAAGGGGTGGCCGTCCTTGCCTCCGTGAGCAAACGAAAACCGCGCTGGATCCGAGAAACGCGTGGGCGCGCCGTGCACGACTTCGGCGATCAGAGCCAGCGACTGCAGCGTCCGCGGCCCGACCTTTTCCATCAGCAGCAGCGAAGCAAAATCCCGGAATTCGCGCTCGTAGGCCAGGGCCAGCACGGCGCCGAGCCGCTTCTGGTCCACATCTTCCGCGCGTACGTCATGGTGCCGCGGAGCAACCAACTTCCGGAAATCCGCGAGCGTCCGCTCGGGCGAATCTCGGACGATCTCGAGCAGCGCTTCCTGCGCCGGCTTTGCTTCCGCATCCACCAGGTTCATAATCGCGCCCTGATTCTCACCGACAATTCCCGTGTGCGGCTGGCACGTGAAGTCCCGAATCGCGGCGGAGTGCCAGTGGTAGCGGCGCGCGAGACCGCTCTGATCGTTCAATCCCTGCTGCACCACGGTCCAGTCGCCGCTCGCGCTGAGGATAAACGTGTGCAGATAGATTTGAAAACCATCGGCGATGGCGTTGTTGTCCACGCGAGCAGTGAGCCGGCTGGTTCGCACCAGATCCTCACCGTTCAAGCCCGCACTGTTGGCGATCGCGCGAAGTTCATCCGGCGTACGGCGCGAATGCCGCCCGCGGCCGCCGCAGATAAAAACGCCGAGTTCGCGAGCGCGCGGGTTCAGCCCCCGCTTGAGTGCGCCCATCACCGCGGTCGTGATGCCGGAAGAATGCCAGTCCATTCCCATCACGCAGCCCAGCGCCTGAAACCAGAACGGGTCGCTCAGCCGCGAAAGTAGTTCGGCGGTTCCATACGAGGCGATGATACTTTCCGAAATCGCCGTGCCCAGCCGCGTCATCCGCGCCGCCAGCCACTCCGGCACACGGCCGCCATGCAGGGGCAGATCCGCAATCCCGGAGCGCTTCATGGAGGTCTCCCTCAAGTCTAGCGCTTGCTGTTTTATCGCATCGCCGCGGTCAGCCCGCCATCCACGATCATCGAGTGGCCGGTGACGTAAGACGCCGCGTCCGAACACAGCCACACCGCCGCCTCGGCGGCCTCTTCGGGACGCCCAATCCGCCCCGCGGCCACCATCTGTGCATACCGTTGCGCGATCGCTTCCTTGGCCTGAGGGTCGCCGCCGGACGCGCGATTCATGGCCTCGTCCAACATCGGAGTTTGGAACGCCCCCGCCACCAACGCATTTACGCGAATGCCGTCACGCGCGTATTCGAGCGCCGCCGTTTTCGTCAGCGCGATTACGCCGGCTTTGGCGGCAGCGTAGAGCGCGGCCTGCGGCACGCCGCCGAGCCCGTTCACCGACGACGTGTTGACGATGGAGCCTCCCGCTGGCTTCTGTGCCAGCATCTGTCGGATCTGCTGCTGCATGCACAGCCAGACGCTTTTCAGATTGAGCGCCAGCGAGTGGTCGAACTGCGCTTCTGTGAAATCAGCGGTTCGCGCGAACGGCTCTTCCACGGCAGCGGCATTGTTGAACGCGCAATCCAGACGGCCGAATGCCGCTACGGTCTGGCCGATCAGAGCGGAAACTTCGCTTGGCTGCGAAACGTCGGCAGCCACAAACATCGCCGTGCCCCCGGCCGCCTCGATTTCACGCGCCACCGCCGCTCCGCGCGCGGCGCCTCGCGCGGCAATCACAACTTTGGCCTTCCGCTGCGCGCAAATCAGCGCAATCGCCCGGCCGATGCCGGAGCTTCCGCCGGTCACCAGCACCACTTTGTTCCCCATGGGCTGAGTTTACTGTAAGGGGTGGGTTATTGTTCGAAAGCCGCTAACCGCGCTTCGACGCTGGTCCGCAATTCTTCTTCGGTTGGAAACTTGCACCGTCGCGCGCGTTCGGGCATTG
>DASXAK010000252.1:0-62851 GCA_036406715.1 Bryobacteraceae bacterium
GCGTGGCTGTGGTGTTATGTCGACAACGCCATGGCGGGAGATTTGGAGGAGTGAATCCAGTTCAGGCGTCGCCGCGTTCCAGCCGCCGATGGGCCTCAAGCCGCTTCTCGCGCTCCCGCTCCTTGTGTTTCACGCCGAAATCCCAATAGAGAAACCGCATCGCGAGTAGCGCCGTTTGAAATTGTGACGCATGCCTCTGGCTTGCGCAGTGTTGGTCTTAGATTTTTCGACCCATGCGCGATGCCAAGCCCGCCACCGCGGTTCCGCGCTAGTCTGTCCCGGTTGCGAGCGACGAAAGCGTTGGGCCGGATTTGCCCCTCGGCAACCGGCTCGGGCCGGACGCTCGGAACACCGCCCCCGGGTTCGTCGCCACATCAAACAGCAGGCCAACGAAGCAGTTGCTCATTTCATCCCAATTCTGCGGGCCCCAGAGGACCTGTTTGGTTGGATCGGGATTGAACTTGTTATTGAGCGAATTATCGAAATGCGAGATGCCAATCAGGCGCGTGCCCCGCGGGAGCGCTATCGGTTTGGCGAAGTTGTATCCGAGCTGCCAATCGAAATCGAATTTCCCTTTGAACAGGGTCTCTGATTCGCCGCTTGGATAGATCGCGCGAAGCTCGAAATCCTTGCCGCGGAGATGCATGTGCGGCTGTGCATACGCCAGCCGGACGTTATCGGCGCCCACAGTCACTTCGCTGACGACTTCTGCATTTCCATCGCCCGGCGGGATGACCAGATTCAGGGCTGTAGGGCCAGCCGACAGGAAATATCGTGTCGTCGGAGCCTGCTTGGCGAAAACCAGGCCCAGCTTGGAGCGGTCGGTCGTCTCCTGGCCGATCGCCGTGTAGTGGAGCTCGAAGACCAGGTCTGAGCCCTTCGGCACAAACTTCGCCGCGCCGTCGATGTCGAAGGTCTGGGAACCCAAGCCGGGGTTGAATTTTCCGAGGATGTCGTTTCCCTCGTCGACGCTATTGCGTCCCATGCCGGCTTCATACGCGACGCCGGGAACCGCGTCTTCCATCCAATGCGATCCGGGCGGGCGAACCCACACTTTGCCGTGGTGCAGAACCTTCGGGTTGCCGGGGCGCATTTCAGCCGATGAGACCCAAACATCTTCGGGGAAGTTTCCCTTCACCAGCATGTACTGATAATTGATGGTGCCTTTCGCAGGCAGTTGGAAATCAACCGGCATTTCGATCACCATGTCGGGCTTGATCTGCCAGCCTTGCTGAAATTTAGTTGGAGGCGGTGCGTCCTTGGCGTTCCCCTCGGGCGCGCCATTGTCGACCCAGGAAACGAGAGTCTGTAGGTCCGCAGCGCTCAGCGTCCGATCGTTCGAAAACATATGATTGCCTTGCGTCTCGGCAAACCACGGCGGCATCTTCTTCGTAAGTACGGCGTTCTTGATCGACTTGGCCCAGGGGCGCGCCTCGGAGTACGTCAGCAGCGACATAGGCGCGACTTCGCCCGGGCGGTGACATTCCTGACAATTCTTCTGCAGGACTGGAAGGACGTCTTTATTGAAGGTGACGGAAGAACCGGAATTGGGAGCCGCCAACGCTGCGATTCCAAACAGACAGCCGGCTAAAGAGAGTCGAAGAGTGCCCACTCGGAGTGCCTCCTGGGCGGAGCATCCGCCCGCGAGATCAATGGTATCGGAGGAGTGAGGCAAATGCAATGGGCAAAGTAAGTTGCGGGCTCTCCGAGGGGCGTCATTCGTACCGTAAGGCGTCGGCCGGATCGACCCGGGCGGCGCGCGCGGCCGGCACGTAACTGGCGAGCAGGGCGCTGACAAGCAACGCCGCGGCCATGGCCACCAGAGTCAGCGGATCGAACGGGCTTACCGCAAACAATTGGTTGCGCAACAAGCTGCTCAGGACGAGCGAAAGCACGAAACCGAGTACCGCGCCTGCCGCCGCCAGACGCATACCTTGGCCGACCACGAGGCGCAAAACCTGACTCTGTTGCGCGCCCAAAGCCATCCGGACGCCGATTTCCTGTGTGCGCTGCGTCACTGAATAACTGATCACTCCGTACAGGCCCAGCGCGGCCATAAAAAGCGCGATACCGGCGAAGAATGTAAGGAGGGTCACCACGAAGCGGCGCGAGGAGAGCGATGCCTCGACTCGCGATTCCATCGAAGCGAGTTGGCTGAGCGGCTGCCTTGGATCGACCGACAGAACGGCTTGACGAAGGGCCGGCGCGAGCGGCCCCGGATCCCCTTGCGCCCGGGCGAGCACGTAGGCAAGCGGAAGCGGCCGCTGGAGGATCGGGAAATAATAAGAGCCTTTGCCGGTGTCGACCGAGAGGCTGGAATGCCGGACATGGCCGACGACACCGACAATCGTGGTCCAAACCTGGCGGCCTTGTTGGATCCGCTTGCCCACCGGGTCTTCGTTTGGCCAATACTGGCGGGCGAGATTCTCATCGATGATGGCAACCAGTTGGTTGGCGATCCGGTCCCCAGAGTTGAAGTAACGGCCGCGTCGCAAGGGAATTCTGAGCGCGCTGAAATAGTCCGGCGAGACGAAGGCGAGGTCGCCGTGGGGACCGGGGTCCCCAGGCGGCTGCGGGCGTCCTTCGATCGCAAAGGACGCCGAGTTCTCGGTGGAGAACGGCGCAGGCATCACGACAGCGGCGGACGCGGAACCCGGTGCGTGGGAGAGCCGGTCAAGGAGCGCATCATAGAAACCGGCTTGCTTTTCCCTTGACCCGTATTGGGCCTGCGGGAGGGTGAGCATGCCGCTCATAACCCCGTGCGGATCAAAACCCGGATTAACGGTTTGCAGGCGGGCCAGGCTGCGAACGAACAATCCGGCGCCCACGAGCAACACCAGAGCCAGCGCGACCTCGCCAGCCACCAGACCCGAACGCAGGCGTTGGCGGGCCAATCCGGCGGTGCCCATGCGTCCGCCTTCTTTGAGAAAGTTGTACCGCCCGAGTCGGCTGACCTGATACGCCGGAACGACACTGAACAGGACTGCGGATAGGACCGCGGCGAGCAGGGCAAAGCCAAGCACACGAGCATCCAGGCGAACCGCGAGCGATACAGGTGCGTTTTCGGGCGCCAGGCGCAGAAGGGCTCGAATTCCAAGATCCGCTAGTCCCACACCCGAAAAGACGCCGCCCAGAGCAAGCCACACGCTTTCGGCCGCCGACTGGCGAATCAGGCTCCAGCGGCCCGCACCCAGAGCGGCGCGAATGGCGATTTCCCTGCCGCGCGCGGATGATCGGGCGAGCATCAACCCGGCGATATTGGAACAGGCAATGAGCAGCACGAGCCCGACCGCTCCGAGCAGCACCAGCAAAGGAGTCTTGGCGTCGCCGGCGACGAAATCTGTGATCGGCAAAAGAAACAACCCCCACTGCGAAGAGCGGGCGTACAGGGCGGCCTGGTCTCCGGAGCCGTAAAAGCGCTCCGTCAGAATCCGAACAAAAGAGCTTGCGCGGCCGAACGACACAGCCGGACGAAGTCGGGCAAAGCAGGTGTAGGCCTCGTTAAATCGGTTGTCCGGACCGTATAGTTGGGGAGCGAGGCCCAGCGGAGCCCAAACGTCGACTCGAGCCGGCCAACGGAAATCCGGACCCATCACGCCGACGACTCGGTAGGGGATCTGGTTCAGCTCGAGCGAACGTCCGATTACTTTTGGGTCCCGGCCGAACAGGCGGGACCACGCGGCGTAACTCAAAACGACGACGTGATTGGCCGCCGGCTGGTCTTCAGCGGCCGAGAACGTCCGGCCAAGCACCGGCCTGGCGCCAAATACATCGAACCAATCGTGCGACACCCCGGCGCCTTGCAGCCGTTCCGGAAGACCGTGGCCGGTGTAATTGAAATCACCGTCGCGCTCAATCGCCGCGGATTCGAATATGGTCTGGCTCTTTTGCACGTCCGCAAAATCGGGCACCGACAATGGAATACTGCGCAGTGCCAGCTTGTCATAGCGGGCCCGCACCGCGACCACGCGGTTCGGTTCGGCGACACCGGACGGATTCAGCAGGACCTGGTTGATGACACTGAAGATCGCGGTGTTCGCGCCAATCCCGAGGGCCAGCAATGCCACCGCGGTGATGGCGAACACCGGCTGTCGAATGAGCGTGCGCCAAGCGAGGCGGAGATCGGTAAGCATGTGGTATTAGACGATAGCCAGCGGCAAATGTTCGCCCCAAAAATCAGCGTTTGCCCACGGACCGTCGGCGCCAGTCCTCTTCCAGCATGCCCCAAACCACCAGGTCCACCCACCGGTCGTTCACCCATTCCGCTTCCCGGGCGACACCTTCGCGGGTGAAGCCGAGGCGTTCCGGGACGGCGCAGCTCCGCGCATTCGCAGTGCCGCAGCGGATTTCCGCGCGGTGTAGACCGAGCTCGTCGAAGACGTAATCGAGCATCGATGCGCAGCAGCGCGTGATAATTCCCTTGCCTTCGTGCGCAGAGTCGATCCAGTATCCCAGGCTGCAGTTGCGGTTGGACCAATCAATGGGATGGCAGCCCAGGGTGCCGCAGAGCGTCCCGTTGACCCAGATTCCGGTCTGCGGCCCGAGGTTGGAATGGTATTGATCGAGTACACGTGAAATGAACAGCCGCACATCGTCGGCGGAGCGCGTCTGATCGACCCATGGTAGCCATCGGCGCAGGCGGTCACGGTTCCGGTCGGCGATGGCGAATAGAATTTTGGCCTCGCTGTTTTCAAGCAGCTTTATTTCCACCCCGGGAGCCACCGTCCGCCGAAACATCAATGCTTATAGCCCTTCGGGTGCGCGAGGGTTCCGCGACTTTGAAATCGAAGGCGTCTCGGGAGTCTCCGGCTGCAGCGCGTGGGCGAGCAGCGCGGTCTTCAGAAGTTCGAAGGCGCTTTGGGGGTCGTCGGCATATTGAAACAGATCGAGGTCCTCGGGCGAAATCATCCCATACTTCACCAGGGCATCGAAGTTGATGATTTCTTTCCAATAGGCCGAACCGTACAGCACGATGGTGATCTTTTTGGCGAGCTTCTGAGTTTGCGTGAGCGTGAGCAATTCCATCAATTCGTCCATGGTGCCGTAGCCGCCGGGAAACACAATCAGCGCCTTCGACAGATAGGCGAACCAGAACTTGCGCATGAAAAAGTAGTGGAACTCAAAGCTCAGCTCCGGCGTGATGTAAGGGTTGGGAAGCTGTTCGAATGGCAGTCCGATGTTCAGACCTACGGTTTTACCCTTCGCATCGTAGGCGCCGCGGTTGGCCGCCTCCATGATGCCCGGTCCCCCTCCGGTACAGACCACGAAACGATAGGTGCTGTTGGTAAACTGGTCGGCCCATTGCGTGAGCATCCGCGCGAGTTCGCGCGCCTCCTGGTAATACCGGGCCAGGGGGCCGTGTTCGGTAATCCGCGCCGAGCCGAAGAAAACGACCGTATCGCGCACCTTTTCCCGGCGAAAATGGGCGAGCGGTTCGAGGTATTCCGCGAGGATGCGCAGTGCCCGCGCGTCCGGGCTGTTCAGAAATCTTTCATTGAGGTAGGCGATCGGGCGCCGGTTGTTGTCAGGTGGCGTTGGGCTTTGCATTCTTATCGAGCTCTTCGAGTTTCTTCTTCAACTCTCGCACGGTCTTGAGCAGTTCGGGCAGTTTGGGAAATGCCGTGATAGCGCGTAGCCACTCGTTGGCGGCAAACGCCGGCGAACCGGAGACGCGTGCCCCCGCCGCCACGTCCCCGCCAATTCCGCTCTGGGCGTAGACGATGGCGCCTTGATGCACGGTAAGGTGCCCGGCCGAGCCCACCTGTCCGGCTAACAGGACATCGCGTTCGAGCTTTGTCCCGCCGGCCAAGCCCGTTTGCGCGCAAATGATATTGTCCTCACCCACCGTGCAACCGTGTCCGACTTGCACAAGGCTGTCGATCTTGGCGCCGCGCTTAACAACTGTTTCGCCGACGCTGGCCCGGTCCACGCTGGTCAGGCTCTGAATTTCGACATCGTCCCCGATCACGGTGACGCCTGATTGCACAATCTTGAAGTGCGAGCCATCGGAGCGTTTCGCGAACCCAAAGCCGTCGCCGCCAACAACCACGCCGTTTTGCAGAATCACGCGGTGGCCAATGCGGCAGAATTCGCGCACTACGGCATGCGAGTGCGCCAGAAAATCGTCTCCGATTTCGGTTCCTTCATAAATCACAACATGCGGATGTAAGACGGCGTTGCGCCCGATGCGGACGCGTTCGCCGACTACGGCAAAAGGGCCGATCGAGCAGTTTTCGCCGATCAGAGCACTGGGAGCGACCGAAGCAAGGGGATGCAGGCCAGCCGGAGGCTGAGGAGGCTGATAAAACAGGCGCAGAGCCCGCGCAAAATCGAGGTAGGGATTTTCGGAGATGAGACACGTCAGCCCCGGAATCGCTTCCGCCGCCAAGACAGCGGCGGCTTTGGTACGACGCGCTTTCGTTGCGTATTTAGGGTTAGCCAGGAAGGTGAGCTCGCCGGCGCCGGCCTCTTCGATCCGGGCGACGCCACGAATGTCTACCTCGCCATCGCCTTCCAGGCGGCACCCGAGCGCGGCGACAATCTCGCGGAGTTTCATAGGCGGCAAGCGAATTTCCAGGGTAGCGCAGGAGGGGCGCGACGCGAATCGCCTTCCGGAATCCCTACGTCGACCGCGGCGCGATATCAGTTTTAATCGGACTAACGGTTTCTAAATGGCGGAGAGAGAGGGATTCGAACCCTCGATAGAGTTTCCCCTATACACGCTTTCCAAGCGTGCGCCTTCAACCACTCGGCCATCTCTCCGGCGCGGTTTCTGAGGTCCTTCGGCGGGCCTTGAAATCTCCCCACAGAATAGCATGCGGCGAGCGCCGCTCACCTTGGGAGCTGCCTCGCAGTACACTAAACATTGGCGATTCCACAGCGGTTTTCCCGGCGCGCCCTGCTGCTGTCGTCGGCCGCGGCGATGGGCTGCCGGCGACCTCCGAAAGCTACTCCGTTTTCCGGTTATTGCTTCGTGGCCAACCAGGACGGACGCTCGGTCGCGGTCGTCGATCTGACCAATTTTCATCGCTGGCCTCCCATCCCGCTCGATGCCGCGCCGTCGCTCGTGCTGGCGCATCCCTCGCGCCCACGGGCGTATGTGCTGCTGCCCGACGCGGGTTCGGTCTGCGAACTCGATGCCGCCTCACTCTCCGTCAGCCGCCGCGTGAGTGCTGGCTCGCAACTCGCCTCGATGAGGCTCGCCGGAGAATCGCTCTGGATTCTGGCCCGCAACCCCGCCGCCCTCGTCCAGATCTCTCTGGATTCTTTTCAGCCTCGCCACCGGGTTCACCTCTCCGCCATTCCGGAGGATTTTGACCTGAGCCAGGATGGGCGCGCCGCCATCGTTTGTCCGCGCGACAGGACCGTGATTATGGCGTCGCTGGATCGTGCCGCCGTCGAGCGCACGATCCGCATCCCTGCGGAACCCACCAGCGTCTGCTTTCAATTGGACGGGAAACAGATTCTGGTCGGCAGCCGTCCCGATCGCAGCATCACCATCTTCGACGTGCCGACTGGTCGGACGATTGTCCGGCTACCGCTGCCTTTGGAACCGCGACGGTTCTGTTTTAACTCCGATGGAGGCCAGCTTTTTCTTACCGGAAATGGCATGGACGCGGTTGCCGTCGTCTATCCTTATCAGACTGAGGTCGCCGAAACGATCCTGGCCGGTCACGCTCCTGACGGCATGGCCACCACTGGCCCGGAAGCCGGGTCCTATTTGCTGGTGACTAACCCTTCAAGCAACAGCGTGACAGTCCTCAACATAGATGACCGGCGCCTGGTTTCGGTAGTCGGGGTCGGCGCGGAGCCGCGCGAGATCCTGATTACGCCCGATAACCAATATGCGCTTGTGCTCAATCAGAAATCCGGAGACCTCGCGGTCATTCGCCTGTATTCGCTGGACAATCCCGCGCGCGCGCACCGCTACAAATCGGCCGCTCTATTTACGCTGGTTCCGGTCGGCGCCAGGCCCGTCAGCGCCGCTGTTGTCAAGCTGTGAGGGGCGTCTTACTTCTTCTTGCCCTGTGCCGCCACGGCTTCCATCGCTGCTTTGACTTTTTCGGGTTCACCCAGATAATAGCGGTTCAGCGGCTTCAGCTTTTCATCGAGTTCGTAGACCAGCGGCATTCCTGTCGGAATGTTGAGTTCCACGATGTCCTGCTCGGAAACATCATCGAGATATTTGACCAGCGCACGCAGGCTATTGCCGTGCGCGGCAATCAGCACCTTCTGCCCCTGCTGGATGACGGGGGCGATGGTCGAATGCCAGAACGGCAGGAAGCGCGCCACCGTGTCCTTCAGGCATTCGGTCAGTGGCAGCTCTTCCTTGCTTAGACCGTGATAGCGGGGGTCTCGCCCGGGATATCGTTCGTCCTCCGTCTTCAATTCCGGCGGCCGTATATCGTAACTTCTCCGCCAGATCTTCACCTGCTGCTCGCCGAACTTTTCCGCCGTTTCCGCTTTATTCAATCCCTGCAGCGCGCCGTAGTGCCGCTCATTCAACCGCCACGACCGGTGCACCGGGATCCACATCAAATCCATCTCATCGAGCACAATCCACAGCGTGCGGATGGCGCGCTTCAGCACCGACGTGAACGCCACGTCGAACGCATAGCCGCCGGCCTTCAACGCCGCGCCGCCTTCGAAGGCCTCCTGCCGGCCCTTCTCGGAAAGATCGACATCCGTCCAACCGGTGAACCGGTTTTCTTTGTTCCACGAGCTTTCGCCGTGGCGCAGCAACACCAGCTTGTTCACTGTCGAAACGCCTTTCTTCCCAGAAACCGCGCCGACCCCCCCAATAATTCTTCGATGCGCAGCAGCTCGTTATATTTGGCGATGCGGTCGGTCCGGCTCGCCGAGCCGGTCTTGATCTGTCCGGCGCCCGTCGCCACCACCAGGTCCGCGATGAACGCGTCTTCGGTTTCACCGGACCGATGCGATACCACCGACGTGTAGCCCGCTCGCGCCGCCATCTCCATTGCCTCCAGAGTTTCGGTGAGAGTGCCGATCTGGTTCACCTTGATCAGAATCGAATTCGCGATGCCCTCCTCGATGCCGCGCTTCAGTCGCGCCGTGTTGGTCACGAACAGGTCATCACCCACCAGTTGCACCTTCTTGCCAAGCCGCTCCGTCAGCAGTTTCCAACCCTTCCAATCGTCCTCCGCCATACCGTCCTCGATCGACAGGATGGCCGGATACCGTTCCACCCAACGCGTCCAGAACTCGACCATCTGCTCGGACGTTCGCTGGCTCTTGTCTGATTTCTTGAAGACGTACTTGCCGTCCTGGTAAAACTCGCTGGATGCCGGGTCCAGACAGATCCCGATCTGCGCGCCCGGTTCGTATCTGGCCTGAGTAATCGCTTCCAGCACGCTCTCGATCGCTTCTTCGTTCGATTTCAGATTCGGCGCAAAGCCGCCTTCATCGCCGACCGAAGTCGAATAACCCTTCTTCGCCAGCACCTTCTTCAGCGTGTGAAACACCTCGACGCCCATGCGCAGAGCCTCGGAGAATTTCGTTGCGCCGAATGGAGCGATCATGAATTCCTGCAGGTCGACGGAATTATCCGCGTGCGCGCCGCCGTTGATGATGTTCATCATGGGCACCGGCAGAGTCGCCGCACCTACACCGCCCAGGTACCGGTAGAGCGGTGTGCGGAGCGCGTGAGCCGCGGCGCGCGCGGTGGCCAGCGAAACCGCAAGAATCGCATTGGCGCCGAGTTGGCCTTTGTTCGGCGTCGCGTCCAGTTCTCGCATCGCGCCGTCAATAAGGCTCTGCTGTGTGCCATCTTTGCCGCGTAAGGCATTGGCGATTTCCACGTTGATGTGCGAAACCGCCTTGAGCGTGCCTTTGCCGAGGTAGCGCGCCGCGTCTCCGTCGCGCAATTCGACCGCTTCGTGTTCGCCGGTCGAAGCTCCCGAAGGCACTGCCGCCCGTCCCATGCTGCCGTCCGCCAGATAAACATCCGCTTCGACGGTTGGATTGCCGCGCGAATCCAGAATCTCGCGGCCCACCACCTTCGCAATCGCTATCACGCCATGCACTCCTTCTCATTGATTCGGGTATAGGCTACGAGATTCTGAATTTCCGGCTTCGCGGGGCCGGGCCTGACATGGAATCGAAATTGGGAATTGCGTAGCCTGTCCCCGAATTTCTACCCTACTACGACGATGCCGGCGTCAGTCACGTGATATCCCTTGGCCCGGTCCGCATCCAGATCGTAGCCGATTACGCTCGATTCCGGAATCTTGACGCCGGTGTTGATGATCGCGCGCCGGATTCGGCTGTACCGCCCGATCTCTGCCTCCGGCATCAGGATCGAATACTCGATCTCACAATAGCTGTTGACTCGGACTCCCGGCGAGAGGATGCTGTGCAGCACGCGCCCGCCCGACACGATGCAGCCCGCGCTCACCACCGAATCCACCGCCACCCCCATCCGCCGGCCTTCCTGCGCGAACACAAACTTCGCCGGCGGCTGCTGCGTCACCTTCGTGCGAATCGGCCATCTCTGGTCGTAAAGATTGAACTCCGGCACCACCGCCACCAGGTCCATATTCGCCTCGTAATAGGCGTCCAGAGTGCCGACATCCCGCCAGTAGCGCACCATTTTGGCGTTGATGTCGCGGAAATCGTACGCGACGGCCTTGGCCTTGTGCAGATTGCAGGGGATCAAGTCCTTCCCGAAATCATGCGAGGAGTTGGGATTCTGCGCATCTTCATGCAGCATGCGGAGCAGAACGTCGGTCTTGAAGATATAGACGCCCATCGACGCGCTCACGGCCTCCGGGTCGAATGCCGATCGGCGCGGATTGCCGTGCTGCGGCTTCTCTTCGAATCCCACGATCCGGTAGTCGGGATCGATCTCCGCCACTCCAAACCGCCACGCCTCTTCCGGTGGGACCCGGATCGTCGCAATCGTGATATCGGCATCGTACCTGCGATGCCAGTCCACCATCTCGCCATAATCCATCTTGTAGATGTGGTCGCCGGCCAGCACGAGCGTCTGCTCGGGATTCTCCACTTCGATACTCTGAAAATTCTGGAATACCGCGTCGGCTGTGCCTTGATACCAATCGTCATGCACCCGCTTCATCGGTGGAATCACTTCGATGAATTCGCCCAACTCGGCGGAGAGAATATTCCAGCCATCGCGGATATGCCGCGTCAGCTCGAGCGACTTGTACTGCGTCAGCACGAAGATCTTTCTGACATCGGAATTGATGCAGTTCGACAAGGTGAAATCGACGATGCGATACGCACCTCCGAACGGAACTGCCGGTTTCGCCGTGTCTCTCGTTAGCGGGTACAGTCGCTCGCCGGCGCCGCCCGCGAGTAGAATTGCGATTAAATTTTCCATTTCAGTCTAAGTCCATGAAATGAAAGCTGATTCGAAATCTCAGAACAGCTTGACGCGGCGACCCCGCCGAATTTGGGCTTGACTTTCTTGTGCAACCACCTATGATATCAGTACCTTCTGTGCAAGCGCGGGAGTTTTTGTGTGTGTGAGGGGCACGCCGTCACCGGAATGTCCCTGATCCCGCGAGCCTGTCGCGCCGTCCACGGAAATATTGGTTAGGTTGGGAGGTGTTTTTCGTTTGGCTGAAGTCAAGCTTCAAGAGGGCGAGACGCTAGAGAACGCCCTTCGCCGGTTTAAGAGGAAGGTTCAACAAGAGGACATCATCAAAGAGGTGAAACGTCACTCTTTCTACCTCAAACCCGGCGAGAAGCGCCGGGCCAAGCAGGCGCTGGCCCGCAAACGAAACCGGAAGAAGTCACGCCGGGAGATCGAGTAACGCGGTGGCGGGGCGGGCCGCCCCTTTAGTCGGTTCGCTCCTCCGCCTTAATCCGACAACATGTTCAGGTTGATCACGGGGCAGAGCCGTTATGCCGGAGTTCCAGGACCGCGTCCTCAAGTGCGTAGATTGCGGAGCAGATTTCGTATTCACAGCGGGAGAACAGCACTTCTTCCACGACAAGAATTTTAAGAACGAGCCCAAGCGCTGCAAGCCATGTAAGACCAAGCGGCAGGGATCTCCGGGCGGCTATGCCAAAGCCGAGACCATGACCACCTGTTCCCAATGCGGCCGGGAAACCACGGTCCCGTTCAAGCCCACTCAGGGCAGGCCCGTTTATTGCCGGGAGTGTTTCCTGACGCGCAAGGCCAACTCCGCCGGCGCCGGCCGGTAAATCAGCAGTCGCGTCCAGCATCCGAGCCGCTACGGCTCACGAAGTGGTACTTTGCTGCGGCCGAGTGGAACGCCGGTTCGCTCCTTTTTCCTACGAGAACAATCTCGCGCTAAGAATCTCCGATAGTTGCGGCTTGTAAAATCTTTGGCCTCCGCTTTGCGTTGCGGAGCATCAGAGGTTTTGTCAGCAATGGGCCACCAGGTAGTCAGAACGTTCTACGTCTTAATCGCCGTCATCCTCGCCAGTTTCACGGGTTACGCGCAAGCGCCGCAATACACGATCGCCGATCTCGGGGGAAACACATCTTCCTTAACACTCTCCGTCGCTGCCATCAACCGGGATGGGCGGGTTGTCGGGACCGCCACATCGAACGGCCAAAGTCTCGCGTTTCGCACAGCGCCGAACTCTTCGATCAATTTACCGGGTGACTCCCTAGGCACGCTGGGCGGAAGCTCGAGCACCGCGTGGGGCATCAACACGTCCGGGCAGGTTGTGGGAGAGAGTAATACGGCTGCGGGCGCCTCGCATGCGTTCCGTACTGCGCCCAACGCCGCAATCAATCCCGGCACGGATGACCTCGGTACGCTTGGTGGTGTTTCCTCGCGTGCCGTCGGGATCAACGACTCCGGACAAGTCGTTGGTCAGAGCGCCACCAGTTCCGGCCGGAACGATGCCTTTGTGACGGCTCCAAACAGCGCCATCAATCCCGCTACCGACGACATCGGGGCACTGACGTTTTCACCCTACAGCTCATCAGGAAGCAGTGGATTGAGTATTAACTCGGCGGGGCACGCCGCGGGATTCTTTGTGGCAACCCCCGAGAGCTGCCCGGGATGCATGTACCCGCTCGCCTACGAGTATCAAAACGGAACGATCACGGAGATTTTGGGATTTGTCCGTGCGCCGCAGGGCAATAACCTGACACCCATCAACGATGCCAATCAGGTGGTCGATACTGGAAACTGTTCCGACCCGTCGGCCCAACTCCCCTGCACGGACGTCTGGCAGAACGGGACAATGACGTCCTTGGCGCAGTGCGACTGCGAGACCCACGGACTCAACAATTCGCTTCAGGTGGTCGGCCAGTGGTACCGGATCCCCGGCGTGACGACGCCCAACCCGGGTGCCCGCGCATTCCTGTACACAAGCGGCCAGGTGTACGATCTGAACGTGCTGCTTCCGCCCGGTTCGGGCTGGGTTCTGGTCAACGCGGTTGCCATCAACGACTCGGGGCAAATTATCGGCACCGGGCAACTCAACGGCGTCGATCACGTTTTCCGCATGGATCCGGTGTCGGCGGCGGTTCGGATTTCGCCGGGTTCGCTGGTCTTCGGCGCGCAAGCTCTCGGGACCACCAGCGCGGCGCAGTTCGTGACGGTGACCAATACCGGAAGCGGTGCCCTGAATTTCAGTAAGGACACCGTCAGCGGCGATTTCGCGCTGGCCGGCCTGGGCTCTTGCGGACCGTCACTAGCGCCGGGCGCGAATTGTACGATCAGCATCCACTTCACACCAACGGCCGCAGGGACGAGAACCGGGAACCTGACGATTGCGGACAACGCTCCGAACAGCCCACAAACGGTTAGCCTGTCCGGCATCGGAGGGCCATCTCAACCGGCAGTGAGCTTGTCGCCGGCCTCGTTGACCTTCTCGGCGCAAGCGCTCGGCACCACCAGCTCGGCGCAATTCGTCACCGTGACCAATACCGGGAGTGCGCCTTTGACATTCACGCAGGATACGGTCAGCGGCGACTTCGCGCTAGCCGGCCTGGGCTCTTGCGGACCGTCACTGGCGCCGGGCGCGAATTGTACGATCAGCATTCATTTCACACCAACGGCGGTAGGGAAGAGAGCCGGGACCCTGACGATTGCGGACAACGCTCCGAACAACCCACAAACGGTGAGTTTGACCGGCATCGGCGGACGTTTGCCGCGCAAGCGGTCGGCACGACCAATTCGGCGCCATTCGTTACCGTGACCCTCAGAGGGACGGATTTTTGGGAACGGGCAGTAGCCGAAACGGCCGGCGGAAAAGCGTCCCTACGCCGCCGCTTCGCGTGGGTTGAACTTCACCGAAACCAGTCGTGACACGCCGGGCTCCTGCATGGTCACCCCGTACAGCGACTCCGCGGCTTCCATGGTCCGCTTCGAGTGGGTAATCATGACGAACTGAGTCTGGTGTGACATCTCTTGCAGCATCGTCACCAGGCGCCCGATGTTCGCTTCATCGAGCGGCGCGTCTACTTCGTCGAGGATGCAAAACGGGCTCGGCTGGTATTTGAAGATCGCCATCAACAGCGCGACCGCCGAGAGCGCCTTCTCGCCGCCCGAGAGTAGCAGCACGTTTTGCAGCCGCTTGCCGGGAGGAGAGCAGATGATGTCGATCCCCGATTCGCCGGCGTTTTCCTGATCGGTGAGCCGCATCTCGCCTGTCCCGCCGCCAAACAAGGTTTGGAACGAAACCCGGAAGTTGGCGTTAATGGCTTCGAAGGCCTCCGCGAACTTCTGCCGCGACACTTGATCGATATCCTGAATCGCTTTTTCGGTGTCGCGGATAGAGTCGATCAGGTCCTGCCGCTGAGCGCTCAGGAAATCGTGGCGCTGCTGCGCTTCCTGGAATTCTTCCATGGCGGCGGGATTTACGGCGCCCAACCCTTCGATCCGGTTCCGCACTTCCATCGCCGCCTGTTCCGCTTCGGCAATGGCATCGGGCTCCGGAATCGGATCGTCGGCCGGCGCCAATTCCTCGACCGCGCAGTTTAATTCTTTACGGCTGGTCTCATCGAGGAACTTGAGCTCGGCTTGTTTCCGCACCAGCTCAATCTCGATTTGCGACCGCTTTTCCTGCGTCTCCTGGACGCTGGTCCGAAGCGCTTTGAGGTCTTCCTCGGCCGAGCGCAGCGCCTCGCGCCGGCTGGCGTCCTCGGCGGCCATGCCGTTGACGGCCGACTCCAGTTCGATAATCTCCTCCGCCAGCAATACGGCTTTCCGGGTGAGTTCCACATTGTCGGCCAGCAGCCGCGCTCGCTGCTCGCCCAGACGGTCGGCCTCCGCGGCGATCGCGTTCCGCCGCTCGGTCGTCTCCCGGAACTGCTGCTCCACCCGTGCCAATGCGCTCCGCTCCGCCCGGTCGCGTTCCTCCAGCCCAGCCAACTCCGCGCGCACCCCCGCGTGCTCTTCGCCAATGTGTGCCGCCTCGGCTTGAAGCTTCTCCAACTCCTGCTGCTCAGCCTCCTGTGCGGCTTCCCGTTCGGCTTTCAGTCGCTCCTTCTCTTCGACTGCGGCCTCGTTCTTTTGCTTTTGTTCCTCCGACTGCGCCGCGTCGCGCCCCAGCCGATCCAACTCGAGCCGCGCCACCGAAACACGCGAATTGGCGCGCGAGAGATCCTCGGCGAGCTTCCGCATTTCATGATCCAGCGCTACCCGGTCTTTTTCCCGCGATTGCTGCAGCGCACGGAGCCGTTCGAGTTCGGTTTCGAGTCCGCCGATCTCGCGAGTCAATCCATCCAGTTGGTTCACGCGCCCAGTCAACACGGTCTCCCGCTCATCGAGCGCCGTCGCGATCTCGCGCGCTTCGCGCTTCATGGCCAGCGGGCCGGCGCCGCTTTTGCGGCCCCCGGTCACTGTGTGGCCGTGATAGCAGACGCCGTCGGGCAACAGGAAGTAGAGATGAGGATACGCGACCGCCAACCGTTGGGCCGCGGCCCGGTCTTCCGCCAGGAAGCACAGCGAGACGCGCGGCAGCAGATCCACCGCCCGGTCGCGAAACCCATTGGTCAGACGCAGCGAATCGCTGAGCCGCGCGGCGATACCCGTCGCCGGTCCGATCGGCGGCTCCGGCAGATGCCGCGCGCCGTTTCCGTTCGATTCCGGATGCACCAGAAACGTCGCTCGCCCGTCGGTTTCGGCGCGTAGAAAATCCAGCCCCCGCTCGGCCTGTTGCCAGCTCTCCACCACGACATATTCCAGCTCCTCGTGCAGAAACTCTTCCGCCGGCTTTTCGTATTGCGGGTCTACATCCACGTAATCCGCCAGCACGCCGAGCAGCTTCAATTCTTCGGTCTGCCCCTGTTCGAGCGACGCAAACAACCGCTTCACTGACTCCGCCGTGTAGCTGCGATGTGCGAGCACCTGCTCGAGCGATTCCTTGCGCGCGCGCATGCCCGACACTTCGCTCTTCAGGCCCTCGATCTCCTGGCGCAGTTCTTGCGCCGTGCGGCGGTGAGTGGCGAGATCCTCCTCTACGTGGTGGCGCTCGGAGGTGACCGTTTCCAGCTCGAGCTGCCGCTGCGTCATGGTCTCCGAAAGTTGCCGGCTCGTGGCCTCCAGCCGTTCGATCTCCGTTACGGCGGTCTGCTCCTCGCGCTGCGCACGCGCCGTCTCGCGTTCGATCGCCGCCAGATATTCCTGTACCTGCGCCAGTTGGTTCCGCAGCGTCGAGGCTTCTCCGAGCAGCCGCAGCACCACCTGCCGCCCTGCTTCCAGGGCCTGCTCGCGCTCGCGGATGCGCGCCTGCAAACCCTCGCGCTGGCGATTGATTTCCACCATGCGGCCGCGAGCCTGCGCGATCTGTGCCTCCAGTTCGCCAACTGCCGCCTTGTGGATTCCGATCTCCCCGTCCAGCATTTCGATCCGGACGCCCAGCTCCTGCGTCTCTCTATCGGCTTGCGCGATCCGCTCTTCCATCGCGCCGCTCTCACGCACTTGCGCCTCCACGCGCCCGCGCGTGCGTTCGGCGTCCACGTTCTTCTCCGAAAGCTGCTGACGTGCCGCCGTGAGCTGCTGCTCGAGTTGATAGCACGCCGCCTGTTCCTGCTCGTGCGACTGCTCGCGTTCGGCAACCTGTTCAGCGAGTGATTTCAGTTCCGCCGACGCCAGGTTCAGATCAATCGCGGTTTTTGCCGCGTCGCGCTCCAGAAGCCTGTATTTGCCCGACAACACCACTCGCAGCCGGCCCTGCAGTTCTTCTTGCAGTTCCGCATAGCGCCGCGCCTTCGAGGCCTGCCGCTTCAGCGAGTTCACCTGGCGCGTGACCTCTTCCAGGATGTCGTATACCCGCGCCAGATTCTGCTTGGCGCTCTCCAGCTTGGCTTCCGCCAGCCGCTTCCGCGTCTTGAACTTCGTGATGCCCGCGGCTTCTTCGATAATGGCTCGCCGGTCTTGCGGCTTCGAGCTGAGGATCTGCCCGATGCGTCCCTGCTCGATAATCGCGTAGCTTTCCGGCCCCAGCCCGGTGCCCATGAAAATATCTTGGATATCCCTCAGCCGCGCGATGTGCCCGTCGATCAGGTATTCGCTCTCTCCGGACCGGAACAGCCGCCGCGTAATGGTCACTTCGCCCCGGCGCGCGGGCTGCCCGTCTTCCACCGCCTGAATCTTGTGGCTGCCTTCGTGATGCACTTCCGGATCGACCAGGGTCATCGTCACCGATGCCATCCCGAGCGGTTTACGGTCCCGGCTGCCGCCGAAAATCACGTCTTCCATGCGGGCCCCGCGCAGGCTCTTGGCTGACTGCTCTCCAAGCACCCAGCTGATGGCGTCGCTGATGTTCGATTTGCCGCAGCCGTTCGGCCCGACAATCCCGGCAATGCCATCCCCGTTGAAGCGCAGCTCGGTCCGATCGCAAAACGACTTGAACCCATGTAGTTCGACGCGTTTGAGTCTTAGCAAACCGTTACCTCGTCGATTTCCCGGGGGATGGTAACTATACTAAACGCGCCCAGCGCAAAAGTAAAGCACATCCACCACTGCTAATAGTACTCCCATTCCGTCGAGCCCTCTATCTAGGGGCTGATAGGGACGGCCACCGGGCCGTCCGTTTCTCCCGGAAGGCCGCCAGCCCTTCCTGAAAGTCTTCGCTTTCAAAGACTTCGTCTCGAACCCGCCGGGCCATCGCTCCGGCGCTCTCCCAATCTCTTCCGCGCGACTGCTGCACGAACCTCAGCCCGCTGCGAATCGCCGTTGGCGACGATTCCGACAGCGCCTTCGCCACATCCAACGCCCGCTTTTCCATATGCTCGGTGACTTCGTGGATCAAGCCGATTTCGCGGGCTTCCGCCGCATTGACGATTCGGCCCGTCAACGCCATCTCCACCGCCCGCCGCTCCCCGATCGCCGCGGTCACCGACCGGAATACCAGGAACGGCCAGAGCCCCAGCCGGATTTCCGTTAATCCGAACGCCGCGTCCTCGCGCGCAATCACGATGTGGCTGTTGGCCACCAGCCCCGTCCCGCCCGCCAGGGCGGCATTTTGTACGGCCGCGACCAGTGGCTTCTCGAGCCGCGCCCCGATAGTGAACAGCCGCTCCTGCACGTTAGTAATCTCATCGGTTGTGGCTTCGTTGATTTCGCTCAGATCCATGCCCGCGCAAAAACACTTGCCGTTGCCGCAAAGCAGTATGGCGCCCACCGCCGGATCATTTTCGGCCCCTTCCAGCGCATCGACTAACTCGCGGCACAGTTGGATATTCAGCGCATTCCGCTTCTCGGGCCGGTTGAGGGCAATGGAAAGCAGCCGGCCTTCATGGTGTATTTCCAAAAGGTCGCTCATGGCAAGGACGCCGGAAGGTAGGTAAAGAGTGCAGTACAGCGTGCGGAGCTCACGCTATGGTTTAATTATATCCCCGTGGGGACCTCAATTTCCAGGCTTAACAGTGCGGCTCCAAAGGTCTTACCTTGGGCATCGGTCCGAAGAGAGACGGTGCCGCCGCCTCCCAGCGCCCCGTGAAGCAGGAAGTTCAGCGCGCCAAGGTTCGGCAGCTCATAGCGTTCCACCTCTCCGGCAACTAATTCTCCGAAATGCCGTTTGACGCGCTCCGCGGTAACTTCCCGAACCAGGATGGGATAATACCGCTCCTCCCAAGCGATAACTCCGATGTTGCAGGTGTCGCCCTTATCGCCGGACCGTGTATGCGCGAGACGGGAAAGCGGAATCTTCATAAGCCGAGTAAAGCACCAACGCGTTCCAGCACTCGTAATCGCCGCGACCTCACCATCTCAACGTCTTCCCCAGTCGGGTTCTCCGTGACAATTCTTTAGCCGCTCTTCCCCTCTGCAGGACGCGGCTTCCGCAGTTCGCGCGCTAACCAAGCTTTGGCCGCGCGCCAGTCGCGCAGCACCGTCGCCTCGGAGACCTCGAGCAAGGCCGCTGTTTCGGCCGCATCGAGGCCGCCAAAAAAGCGCGCCTCCACCAGCAGGGCCTGGCGTGGGCTCAACTGGGCGAGTTCTTCGAGCGCCAGATCCAACGCCAGCAATTCGCTCGCGTTCGAGACCACGTCGGCTGCTTCTTCCAGCGCCACCACCAGAGCGCCTCCACCTCGCTTGCCGGCGGTGCGCCGCCGCGCCGCCTCTACCAGCAGCTGCCGCATGGCGCGGGCTGCAATTCTCTTGAAATGGAGCTGGGACGTGGACGCGAAACGCGGCGATCCGGCCAGCTTCACCCACGCCTCGTTCACCAATGCTGTCGTGTTGAGCGTAAAGCTCGGGTCGCCCTGCCGCACCCGGGACGCCAGGCGCCGGAGTTCTTCGTAGGTGAGGCTGAACAGGTAATCGAGTTCCCGCCGTTCAGCGGGAGTCTCCCCTGGAACGCCGCCTGCCCATTCGGCCACCATCTCAGAATCCCCGATTCGGCATGACGGTTTTCTTTCGCGTTTTGCGCACTGCCTTACGAGAGCGCGCAAGCGTCCGGCCGATCTCGGAATCGTACCATCGGCGCCTGGAATCGCGCAACGTGTCTGGCAGCGCCCGGTATCGAAAAGGAGAAGACATGATTCGTAATTTGTTTGCCCTCGTGGCGGTCGGCGCCATGCCCTCTGTTCTTGCCGCCCAGGCACCCGCCGTCCAAGTCGGCGCGATGTACCAATGCCCGGCCGCTCAAAGCTTTCAAGTGCTCTCATGCGCCGGCTCAAAAGAGCAGGACGCCTGCGAGGTTCAAACCTACAACAACGGCCAAGCCCTGTCGCGCGGCAAGGCGCCCTACGGACAGGTGGCCGCCATGGCGCGGTTATGCCGGATCGGGCCCGGAGCGGCAGCCGCAGGGCCGGCACGCAGCAGTGCGGCGCCGTCGGTTGACGCCAACGGTTTCAAAGTCGGCGACACAGTCCAGGCGCTCACGGGGTTGGGTTGGACCGAAGCCCGAATCCTCGCGATCGATGGCAACAACTACCGTGTCCATACCGCTCTCGGCGCCGACGCGACCAAGACCTACCCCGCCGAGATACGCCGGACCGGCGCGCCGACCGCCGCCGATCGGGCGCACGGCATCTATCAGCTTCACGACAAAGTGCAGGTCAATTTTGAAGGCCGCTGGATCGAAAGCGAAGTGGTGACGACGCTCGGCATGGAATACCAGGTCAAGATCCCGGGCAACCGGGTGATGTGGACCACTGCCCAAAACCTGCGGCCGTCCACCGCGGCCGCCGCCGCGCCGGCACAGTCGAAGGCCGGACAGCCTCCCAAGCCCGGTCTCGCGAGCTGCGCCGGAAAGATCGAAGGCCGCTATTCCAGCCTCGGTGGTTTTGGCGGGGCGACAGTTGTCTTCCGCTCCGGCAAAGCACTTCTCGCCGAGGACGACGAATACGAGTGCTGGACCGGGGCCGGCAAAATCTACCTGCACAAGGCCGGCCCCAGCGCGATCCCCGACTTGGTCTTCGAAATAAACAACGATGGAACGCTCGATAGTCCCCTGGGCGAATTCAGAAAGAAAGGAAACTAGGATGTCTCACCTCAAACCAAACGTCAATCCAAAGGAGAACCCCACATGGGCCTGATGCCGTCCGGGTCGCGAAATCCGTTTACCAAGTTGGATAAGAGCAGTGTCATCGGAGCGCTGAAGGCTACCGGCTCGCGCGATCCCGATGTCCTCCATTCGCAGAAAAATGAACTGATGTCCTCGCCCAAGCAGCTCAAATGGCTTGGGTGGCTCTGTATCGGAGTTGGCGCGTTCTTCACCGTCACCGTGATTCTCGCGATTGCCGGCATTCCATTCATGATCTTCGGATGGTGGTTGATCAGCTTCAGCAAAAAGAACATCGCCGCCATCGAGGCCGGCTACGCCGAGTACGTTGGATCGGCCGGCGCGTGAGCGTACGCCGTTGCAGCCGACGCGAAATCGGACATACTAGATAAACCGATGGATCGCCTACGCTGGGAGCGGATTCAGAGTCTATTCCACGCTACGGCCGAACTCGCCGCTCCTCAACGGGCTTCCTACCTCGAAACGGCCGCGGACGGCGACCGGCAGTTAATGGACGACGTGCTGTCGATGCTCGAGGAGGATGCGGGCAGCTCGTCGCTCCTCGATCACGACGTCGCCCACCTTGCCGGCGAGATGCTCGATGAACCCGAAGCCTCGCTTCTTCCGAACCGCAACTTCGGCCCGTACGAGGTAGTCGACCTCCTTGGAGAGGGCGGCATGGGCGTCGTCTATCTGGCGAAGCGCGAGGATCTCGGAACCAACGTCGCCGTGAAAGTGCTGCGGGACGCGTGGATGTCTCCCTTCCGTCGCGAGCGCTTCTTCAGCGAGCAGCGCACGCTCGCCCACCTCATTCATCCCCACATCGCCCGCCTCTACGATGCTGACACGCTTCCCGATGGCACCCCATGGTTCGCCATGGAGTATGTCAACGGCGTCCGCCTCACCGGATACTGCCGTCAGCAGAACAGCTCCATCGAAGAGCGGCTCCGGCTGCTCCGCATGGTCTGTGAGGCCGTGCAGTATGCCCACTCGCGCGCCGTCATCCATCGCGATCTGAAGCCTTCGAACATCCTGGTTCAGCCGGATGGAACCGTCAAGCTGCTCGACTTTGGAATCGCCAAGCATCTGGATCCCGGCGACACGCCGTCGGACCGGACGCGCACCGGCCTGAGCCTTCTGACTCCGGCCTACGCCGCGCCGGAGCGGATTCGCGGCGAGTATGTCGGCGTCTATACCGATGTATACGCGCTCGGCGTAATCCTCTACGAACTCCTGACCGAATGCCTGCCGTTCGATCCTTCGACCCGCACGCCTGGCGAAGCCGAAGCGCTCATCACCGGCCGGGAACCGGAGAAGCCTTCCCAACTGATGGCGCAACGCCGGGCAACCGCAAGCTGGCTTACCGGGAGTAAGCGGTCCTGGGCCGATCTGGATGTCCTTTGCCTGACTGCCATGCACCAGGCCCCGGAACGAAGATACGTCTCGGTCGAAGCGCTCATTCGCGACATCGACCACTATCTCGCCGGCGAGCCGCTCGAGGCCCGCCGCGACAGCCTCGGGTATCGAGTCGCGAAGTTCGTCCAAAGAAACCGGCGCGCGGTCGCCGTTTCCTTCCTGACACTCGTCGCGGTGGCCGGTTTGATCGCGTTCTACACCGCGAGACTCGCGGTAGCGCGGAATGCAGCCCTTGCCGAAGCGGGTCGAACTCAGCGCCTGCTGCGCTTCACCTTGAATCTTTTCAATGGCGGCGATCGGGAGGCGGGCCCGGCTACTGATCTCCGCGTGACTGCATTGATCGACCGCGGCCTGGCCGAAGCCGGCAGTCTGGATCATGAACCCGAGGCGCAGGCCGATCTCTACGAAACGCTCGGAGAAGTCTGCCAGAAGCTCGGCCAGTTGGACCGGGCCGATTCGCTTTTGACGAGTGCGCTCGACCGGCGCAAAACGCTGTTCGGTGGGAATTCCGCCTCTGTGGCTGATACCGAAGTAAAGCTCGGCTTGTTGCGCGTCGATCAGGCCCGGTTGGCGGATGCCGAGCGCCTGGTACGCCAGGGCCTCCAGTGGAGCCAGCGGAATCTGCCGCCCGGCGACCGTCGCGTTGCGGCCGCGACTCACGCCCTCGGAAAAGTGCTGGAAGAGCGCGGCTCCTATGACGAGGCGATTCGCGTCCTGCAAGAAGCCGTCCGGTTGCGGTCGGTTCCGGACGCGGACCAGGCGGATCTCGCCGACAGCCTGTTTGAATTGGCCAACAGCCATTTCTATGCGGGCCACTATGCCGAATCGCAATCTCTCAACCAGCGCCTGATCGCGATCCACCGCCAGATCTACGGGCCAAAGCATCCCATCATCGCCGAAGACCTGATCAACCTCGGCGCTATTCAGCAGGAACTGGGCCATTACAAAGAGGCCGAGGCGTTTCATCGCCAGGCGCTGGACATCAATCTCGCCTTCTATGGCCAGGACCATTACAAAACGGCTTCCACTCTGACGCTGATCGCGCGCGCGTTAGTAAAGCAGAACCGGTATGAAGAAGCCGTAGCGCTGCTGCGGCGGGCCCTGGCGATCCAGGAAGCTGTTTTTGGAAAAATGCATCCCCGCGTGGCTTCCGCGGTCAATGATCTCGGTGCCGCCGCGCTGGGCGAGGGCCACTACGCCGAAGCCGCCGCAGCGTTTCAGCGCATGATCGATATCTATCGCGCCGTCTATGCCGGCAAGCACTATCTGATCGGCATCGCATTAGCGAACCTGGGCAGCGTCTACATGGCGCAAAATGACAGCGCGCGCGCCGAGCCGCTCTATCGGCAGGCTTTGGCCATGTACGCCCAGACGCTTCCGCCGGACCACCTGAATGTGGCGATCACCCGAATCAAGCTCGGGCGAGCCCTGCTCCGCGAGCATCATCTCCAGCAAGCCGAGGCCGAAAGCCGCGCCGGATACGACATCCTTTCGAAGCAGGCCAACCCGTCGGTTACGTGGCTGCAACAGGCCAGGCAGGATCTTTCGGCGATCTACAAAGAGCTCGGCGAACCCGATAAAGCCAAAACGTTTCTCCCGGACCAGGTGGCCTCAACAACCGCCACGCCGAATTAGGAGATCAACGCAACCCGGGTCTCGATCTCTTCCCGCGGCACCAGCGCCGACCAATACGCCACGATCTCGCGCACCGCCGGCCGGCCCTCGCCGAAGCCGGTCGCGCCGGGCGGCCCGTTCAGAACCAGTGGAATTAACTCTCGGGTGAACCGGTCCACGGCCTTGCGATCCTGCCCGCGCACCCCGATCCGCACCTGCACCTCGGGCGGATCCGGGTTGGCCGGCGCCGCTGGTCCCAGGCAGGCATTGGCCCCAAAATACTCCGTATAGATCTCTTCGAAAGACAAACCAATGCTGCGCAGCCGCTCTCGAACAATCCGATCGGCGGCCCGCGCTTTCTCCAGCGCCTGCGGCCACGAGTAGACCAACGTGCCAATCGCTTTCCATCCGGCTGCGTAGCTGATCGACAGCTTCAAAGTCGCAGGCCGCGGCCCGCCGCTGATGCCGCTGACGTGCACGCGCTCCGGTCCGGCATCCTCCAGCCGGATGCTCGTGAAATCGGCCACGCAGTCGGGCGTGATGTAATGCTTCGGGTCGCCGAGTTCGTACAGCAGTTGTTCCTTCACGACGTGCGCATTCACTCGGCCGCCGGCCGAAGCATGCTTCGTCACCGCAAACGTGCCGTCCGCTTCGGCCTCTACAATCGGATATCCGATATCGGCCATATTCGGAATCGTCTGCCAGTCTACCTGGCAGTTGCCGCCGGTGGTCTGCGCGCCGCATTCGATGATGTGGCCGGCGATCGTGCCGGCGGCCAGTTTGTCGTATTCTTCGGGCTTCCACCCAAACCGGTGGATCATCGGTCCGAGCGTCAGCGCCGTATCCGTCGAGCGCCCCGCGACCACCACGTCCGCCCCCGTCGCCAGCGCCTCCGCCAATGGAAACGCGCCGATGTACGCATTGGCGCTGAGAATCTGCGAACGGATCTTGGACAGCGGCTCGCCCGTATCCATATCGCGCATCTCATATCCCTTGCCAAGGAACTCGTCGATGCGCGAATAGACGTCGTCCCCCGTCACCACCGCCACCTTTAAACCAGGAGCGACGCGCATCACCTCTCGCGCGCAAGCCACGGGATTGACGCCTCCCGCATTGGCGATGATCTTTACCCCGCGCTCGCGGATATGCCGGGCGATCCGCGCCATCAGCGGCGGAAAGTCGCGCGCATAGCCGAGGTTCGGGTCCGCCTGCTTCTGCTTCTGCAGGATTGACATCGTGATCTCGGCCAGATAATCGAGCGCGAGATAATCGATCGGCCCCTGCTCGACCAGGCGCACGGGGGCCTCCAGCCAGTCGCCCCAGAAGCCCTGGCCATTGGCGATGCGGATCATCAGCTATTTCAGCTTGGAGAACTCGGTCGGGTCCATCCAGACCCGTTCCACCTTCTGGACGATCTTGCCATCCTTCTCGGATTCGGCCGCCACCTTCTTCCACTCGGGGTCGTCCTGGAAGGCCTTCCAGTTCTTCTCAGCATCCTCACGGCTCGGGTGCGCCAGGACATAGATCAGGGTGTTGCCGGATCGCTCGTCCTGCGGCACCCAGTAGCCGATGCTCTCCATTCCGTGCTTATTGAAGATGCGGATCGTGTGATCGCGGAAGCGCGCCTTCAGCGCCTCCAGCCTTCCCGGTTCGCAGGTGTAGGTGCGCAGTTCGTAAACGCGCCCGAAGGCCATCACGCTCATCAGGAACAACAGGGGTAACAGTTTGCGAAGCATCCCCCTAGTGTATGCGATTGAACGTGGCGCAGGCGTCCCGCCTGCAAAAGGGTCAGCGCGACGATTTCCGCTCGCGATCCTGCTCGGCGATCATCTGCCGCATCATGGCTTCCAGTTCCGCCACGCGCTGCGCGAGATCTTCCATGGCCTGCCCTGTCGGATCGGGCAGCCGTCCGTGTTCCAGCATGCCGGCCTCATCGCGCATCCGGACCACCCGGCCTGGAATTCCCACCACCGTCGAGTAATCCGGAACCGGGTGCACCACCACTGACCCGGCCCCCACCCGCACGTGATTCCCGATTCGAATGTTGCCGAGCACCTTCGCGCCGGTCCCCACCACGACGTTGTTTCCCAGCGTGGGATGCCGCTTTCCAGTTTCATTACCCGTGCCGCCCAGCGTGACCCCCTGATAGAGCAGTACGTCGTCGCCGATCTCCGTCGTCTCGCCGATCACCACTCCCATGCCGTGATCGATGAAGAAACGGCGCCCGATCCGCGCCCCCGGGTGGATTTCAATTCCCGTGAAGAACCGGCTGACCTGAGAAATGACGCGCGGCACCAGCGGAACCCGCCACAAGTAGAGCCGATGTGCCAGCCGGTGCAGCAGGATGGCGTGAAAACCGGGGTAACAGAAGAAGATCTCGATGACGCTCTTGGCCGCGGGGTCTTCGCGGAAGATAGTATCGATCTGTTCCCGGATTGTTCGAAACATAGCCGCCTTACTTAGATGCTGCGAGACCGCTAAAAGGTTCTTCCTGTCTATAGTATCGCGACGTGGGGCAGGTCTCCGGCCTGCCCAAGCCTAGGCCTTTACTTCAGCCGGCCTCAACTTGTGTTCGATCCACCCGAACCACCCATCCAGCCCGGCTTTCGTCGTGCACGAGGTTTCCAGAATCTCCAGCCCCGGATGAATCGTGCGCGCATTCGCCTTGGCCGCCTCGATATCGAACGACACGTGTGGTAACAAATCGATCTTGTTCAGCACCATCAGGCCCGACTTTCGAAATGCGCCCGGATACTTCAACGGCTTGTCGTCACCCTCGGTCACGCTCAGAATCACGATCTTCGCGTGTTCGCCCAAATCGTAGCTGGTCGGGCACACAAGGTTTCCGACGTTCTCGATGATCAGCAGGTCGAGCTGCCCGAGATCCCAGCCTTCGAGCGCCTTCTCGACCATGCGCGCGTCCAGATGGCAGGCGCCGGCCGTCGTAATCTGCCTTACCGGAAATCCGAACCGCGCGAGCCGCCGGGCGTCATTGTCCGTCTGAATATCGCCCGTGAGCACCGCCACGCGCATATCGTGCGGAAACGCCTCCAGGGTTCGCTCGAGCAGCGACGTCTTTCCCGATCCCGGAGCACTGATGCAGTTCAATACGAGAAGGCCGCTCTCCTCGAATCGCTTCCGCAGCGATTGCGCGATCCGGTCATTTTCACTCAGGACCTTTTTCTCGATCGCAATCCGTTCCATCTGATTCCTCCAATTCCAGGTAAGCGATGTCGAGGTCGGTGGCGCGCGGCCGGAAATCGATATCCAGGTCCAGCGGTTCCAGATCCGTGCCTTTCGTCAGCACCTCCAGGCAGAACCGCAGCGACTCGGTATCCACGCCCGCCCATTCTCCCAGCCTCAACCCGACCTTGCTGACGTGCGCGCCGGGATGTTTCGGAACCTCCCGCCGCACCGCGTCAATCACCGAACCCGCAATGCTCATCTCGTGCATCAGCAGATCCTCGGCAGTTGATCGCCCGCCAACATATCCACGATCCGTGTGGTCCCAAAGCTGCTCCGCAGCACGACCAGCCCGGGATGTTTTTCGCTCACCGTTCCAATGAGCACCGCATCGCGTCCCAACCGATGCCGCCGCATGGCAGTCAAAATCCGCTCTGCCGCATCGGGTGCGACAAACGCTACCAGCTTGCCTTCGTTCGCGACATAGAGCGGATCGAGTCCCAGCATCTCGCAGGCGCCGCGTACCTCTTCCCGCACCGGAATGGCCGTCTCTTCCAGTTGAATGGATACGCCGGCGCGTGCCGCAATTTCGTTCAGGGTGCTCGAGAGCCCCCCGCGCGTCGGGTCGCGCAGGCACCGGATTTCCCGCGACACCGCCAGCATATCCGCCACCAGCCCATGGAGCGGCGCTGAGTCGCTCGCGAGTTCCGTCTCGAAGCGAATGCCTTCCCGCTCCGCGAGAATGGCAATCCCGTGATCGCCCAGGTAGCCGGAAAGCAGAACGCAGTCCCCAGGCCGCACCCGTGAAGGCGAGAGCCGGATGCCCTCCGGCACCAGTCCGATCCCCGCCGTATTGATGTACAGCGCGTCGCCGCAGCCTTTCTCGACCACCTTAGTGTCGCCGGTGACGATTTCGACCGGCACCGCTTCCGCCGCGCGGCCCATCGCCTCGGCCACTCGCTTCAGCACCGCGGTGTCCAGTCCTTCCTCAAGAATGAACCCCGCACTCAGAAATAACGGAACCGCACCGCCCATCGCCAGGTCATTCACGGTGCCGTGCACGGCGAGGGACCCGATATTGCCGCCGCGAAAAAACAGCGGCTTCACCACAAACGAATCCGTGGTGAACGCAAGCCGCGACCCGCCCACCTCGACCACCGCCTGGTCGTCCATCTGGTTCAGAACCGGGCTGCGGAAGAACGGCAGAAACACCTCCCGAATCAATTCCGCGCTGAGCCTTCCGCCTGACCCGTGCCCAAGCAGGATGCGATCCTTCGCCGCCAGCGGGACTGGGCAGGCAGTCATCGCGCCGCCCCCACCAAAGCATGCCGCCTGTACTGGTAATAAGCCGCGCACGCCCCTTCGCTCGACACCATCGGCGCCCCCAGCGGATTCTCGGGCGTGCACCGCGTTGCGAACGCCCCACACTCCACCGGCTTCTTCAATCCCTGCAAAACCAACGCGCTGATGCACTCCGCCGGCTCAGAGGCGGTGATCGTTTCAACCCCGAACACCTTCTCCGCATCGTGCGCCGCGTACTCCGCCCGAAGCCGATACCCCGATTGCGCGATCGGCCCGATCCCCCGCCAGCTTCGGTCGCAAATTTCGAACACCTCCGCCATGCGCCGCCGCGCGGCTTCGTTCCCGAGACGCGTCACGCTGCGCGCGTACTGGTTCTCCACCTTCGTCTGGCCTTGCTCGAGCTGCCGCACCAGCATCAGAATCGCTTCGAGCAAATCGAGCGGCTCAAAGCCTCCCACCACGATCGGCACGTTGTATTCCCGTGCGAGTTCTTCATACTCGGTGAAGCCCATGACGGTGCAGACGTGACCCGGCGCGATGAAGCCTTGGACTCGGTTGCCGGGCGATGCCCACAGCAGGCGAATGGCCGGCGGAACCAGCACATGCGAAACCAGCATCGAGAAATTTCGAAGCCCTTCACGCTTCGCCTGCCACACCGCCATCGCATTCGCCGGCGCCGTGGTCTCGAATCCCACCGCGAAAAACACCACGCGGCGTGCCGGATTCTCCCGGGCCAGCCGCAACGCCTCCATCGGTGAGTAGGCGATCCGCACATCGCCGCCGGAAGCCTTCCCGCGGAACAAATCGCTCGACGATCCCGGAACCCGCAGCATGTCGCCGTACGAGACGAAGATAACGTCCGGCAGGGAGGCAATCGCGATGGCTTTATCGATGATTTCGAGCGGCGTCACGCACACCGGGCATCCCGGCCCGTGCACCAGCTCCACCTCCGGCGGCAGCAATTCTTCGATCCCGTACTTCACGAGCGTGTGGGTTTGACCGCCGCAGATTTCCATCAGGACCCAGTGCTGCGTCGCCGCGCGCCGGATTTCCCCGACGAGCGCTTTCGCGAGGCGCGGATCCCGGTACTCGTCTACGTACTTCACGCCTCCTCCCGGCCCATTTCCTCGAGGAGACGATATGTCCGGACAGCCTCCTCCGGATCGACACGGCTGATGGCAAATCCAACATGGACAATGACGAAGTCGCCCAGCCGGGCTTCGGGCACAAAATCGAGATAAGCCTCCCGGGTTACGCCCCCGAACTGCACCCGGCCTATGCGGATCCCGTCAATCTCCTTGGTCTCGACAATCTTTCCGGGTATCGCGAGGCACATACTTGCTCTCACCTAGGCATTTGCCTTATCGTTCTGGCTTGCGGCGTAAATTTACGGTTCATGGCATCGTCCAGGGCGTCGGCTTTCGTCCCTGGGTCTACCACTTGGCCCTCCAACACCACCTTCGGGGCTACGTGTGCAATTCGACCCTGGGTGTCACCATCGATGTCGAAGGATCCGCCGGCTCGGTGGCCGAGTTTGAAGCCGAATTCCGCAGGCACCCGCCGCCTTTGGCTCAAGTCGACGAAATCAGTATAGAAGACCTTCAACACTTTAATTATACGGATTTTCGAATTCTCGAGTCAAAAGACGCTGCCGGCGAGTTCGTCCTCGTCCCGCCAGACATCGCCACCTGTCCGGACTGTCTCGCCGATCTGTACGACCCTGGCAACCGGCGGTACCGCTATCCGTTCACCAACTGCACCAACTGCGGCCCCCGCTACACCATCATCCAGGACATTCCATACGACCGTCCGAAGACCACCATGGTCGAATTTGTGCAGTGTCCGGACTGCGAGCGGGAGTATCACGATCCGGCCGATCGGCGATTCCACGCCCAGCCGAACGCCTGCCCGCGGTGCGGGCCATGGGTGGAGTTGTGGGATCGCGAAAGGATGCTCGCCGAGCGCGACGCCGCCATCGACCACGCCCGCCAGTCGCTCCGGTCCGGAGCCATCCTCGCCATCAAAGGTCTGGGCGGATTTCACCTCGCCTGCGATGCCACCAGCGACGCCGCAGTCCGCCAACTGCGCGAGCGAAAGCGGCGCACCGCGAAACCGTTCGCTCTCATGGCGCCCAGCCTCGACAGTGTTGCGAAATTCTGCGTCTTGAACGACTGCGAGCGCGGCGCCCTTACCGGCATTCGCCGGCCGATCGTGCTGCTCGATCGGCGCGGTCCCAGCCGTATTTCTGCCGAGGTTGCGCCCGGCACCCAAACACTGGGGGTGATGCTGCCCTACACCCCGCTTCATCACCTTCTGTTCGAGGAACCGGGCTTTGAAGCGCTGGTGATGACGTCGGCGAACGTCAGCGAAGAGCCGATCGCGTACCGCAACGAGGAAAAATCAACACGCCTGCACCCGCTCGCTGATTTTTTCCTAGTCCACAACCGGAAGATCCATACCCGGGCCGATGATTCGGTCGTGCGCGTTTTTGAGGACCGCGAACGGACCGTTCGGCGTTCACGAGGCTATGCGCCGCTTCCCATCGACCTCGGTTACGAAGTCCACCCGGTGCTGGCCTGCGGAGGTGAGCTCAAAAACACGTTTTGCCTGACGAAGGAGCACTACGCCATCCTCAGCCAGCACATCGGGGATTTAGAGAACCTGGAAACCCTGGAATTCTTCGAAGAAGTCCTCGCTCACATGAAGCGGTTCTTCCGGATCGAGCCGCGCGCGGTGGCGCACGATTTGCACCCTCAGTACCTCTCTACCCGTTTCGCCCTCCAGTTGGCAGATGTGGAGAGAATCGGCGTTCAGCACCACCACGCCCACATCGCCGCCTGCATGGCCGAAAACCGCCTGCGCGAAAAAGTCATCGGGGTTGCCTTGGATGGCACAGGCTACGGCACCGACGGCAAGATCTGGGGCGGGGAAGTCCTGGTGTGCGACCTCGCCAGTTTCGAACGCCGGTTCCACTTCCGGTACGTGCCTCTACCCGGCGGAGATACCGCGATTCGCCAACCATGGCGCGTGGCCCTCAGCTATCTGCAAGATGCCGAACTGGAGGCGCCGCACACGCTGGACCGTGTTCCGGCGAACGAGCGTCAGGTTGTGGAAGCCATGCTGACGCGCAGGATCAACACGATCGATACTTCTTCGTGCGGTCGCCTGTTCGACGCGGTTTCCGCGATTCTCGGAATCTGCAGCGCAACGACATATGAAGGCCAGGCCGCGATTGAGCTGGAATCACAGGCAGCGCCGGAGATCATCGAGCCTTACCCGTACGCAGTGACCGGCGATACCCTCGACTTTCGCGAAACGATTCGTGCGTTGGTGCGCGACATCGGCGAGCCGCACCGGGCATCGGCCCGATTTCACAACACGGTTGCCGAAGCGATCACGGAAGTCTGCCAGCGCCTGGCGCAGACGGAAAAAATCCGATCTGTCTGCCTGTCCGGAGGAACGTTCCAGAATGTCTATTTGCTGAAGAGGACGGTCCGATTGCTGCGCAGCGCCGGGCTCGAAGTATACCTGCACGCGAAGGTGCCGCCGAATGACGGCGGGCTCTGCCTGGGGCAAGCGGTAGTGGCGAATGCCACGCTGTAGCTAGCGAATCCGCCGAAGCGGAACGCGTTTTGGTTTCGGCACTCACGAAGCTGAGCACTTGCCGTGTTTCTTCGCACATTATTCAGAATTGCCGCCGGACTATCATCGCTCCAACGAGCAACTTACGTTGCGCGAAGGGGGTGCCATGCAAAAGTCCTGGTTTCGACTTCTGCCCGTAGCGCGCGGGTGCGTGTTTCTTCTAGCGATTCCGCTGGCGGCGCAGTTCCGGGCCAGCATCTCGGGTAAAGTTCTCGATGCATCAGGCGGGCTCGTGCCGGGAGCCCAGGTTACGGTCAAGAACCTGGAAACGAATCGCAGCCAGTCGACGGTCACGGGCGATGAGGGCGTTTATCGAATCTCCGAATTACCGCCTGGCAATTATACGGTCGAAGCCACAGCGAAAGGGTTCAAAACAGCGTCACTGGGACCGGTGATGGTGCATGCAGAGGAGCCGCTGACCGCCGACATTCGGCTGGAGCCGGGAGAGATCACGCAGAGCGTCACGGTGACGGCAGAGTCGTCGATCGCGCTGCAAACTGAAAATGCGAACGTCGGCGGCACCATCAGCAGCACCCAGGTTCAGAGCCTGCCTCAATATGCGCGCGACCCGTATAACCTGCTCCGCACGTTGCCGGGAGTGATCGGCGACGCGGGGCGCGACGGATCGGGCGGCGCGATCTCACTGCCGAACACCACGGGCCCCGGCGGCTCCAACGCCTCCATCTTCCAGACCGAGAACCAGGTGCAAGTCAGCGCGGCCGGACAGCGCGTGCAGTCGAACAACTACATGGTGGACGGCATCAGCGTCAACAGCCTGAACTACGGCGGCGCGGCTGTGATCACCCCGAACCAGGAATCGGTGAAAGACATTCAGGTGCTTTCCAGCTCGTTTTCCGCCGAAGACGGGCGCAACACCGGCGCGCAGGTGCGCGTCACTTCGCAGAACGGCACCGATCAGTTTCACGGCAGCGGCTTTTTCAAATACAACACGCCGGGCCTGAACGCGTATAACAAGTACGGTGGATTTAACCAGGCGCCGGTCACCCGCGTGGAACAGAAGTACCGGCAATTCGGAGGCAGCTTCGGTGGGCCGATTTTGAAAGACAAGCTGTTCTTTTTCGCGTCGTACGAGGGCTTGCGCAACCACACGAACAACTACCAGACCTCCTGGGTCGAGACGCCGGAGTTCCGACAGTTGATCGCCACCGATCGAGCGGGCAGCGTGACGGCCGCCGTGCTGGGATCGGGCGGTATGACTCCGCGCATACGCGCAGCCCTTCCGACCGATTGTGGAATCTTCAAGAACAATGCATCCCAGTGCCAAGTGCTTCCCGGAGGCCTGGATATCGGCTCACCATTCGGAACGGTCGGCCAATATATTCCGAACAACTCGCTGCTGGGCGGTGGTTTCGACGGCATCCCCGATCTTCAGTTCGCGCAGATCCAACTGCCGCAGAGCCTGCGCGGGAACCAGTACAACGGGCGCATCGACTACTACGCGTCCCCGCGCGACCAGATCGCGGGCAGCATGTATCTGACGGCGCTCTCCACGGTCAGCGCGGATCCGGATAGTCAGTCGCGGCCGTCGAGCGATGTGCCTTTCAAGCCGCTGAATACGCTCGTGACCGCGATCTATGTCCACACCTTCTCCAGCACGCTGGTCAACGAGCTGCGATCGAATCTCACGCGCTTCGCGGAAGATAGCGTGAACGATACGTCAGTGAATTTCGGAATCCCACGCGTCGAGGTCGAAGGTCTTCCGCTGCCGGGCGGCCAGCGGATTCGCTTCGGGCCGGTCTCGAGCGATACCAGCCCGGCGAAATTCGCGCAGAACACGTACGAGACCCGCGACAGCGTGATCTGGGTGCGCGGGCGATGGACGCATAAGTTTGGCGTGGAGACGCGCTGGGAGCAGGACAACAGCTATTACATCGGAGGCGCGCGCCCGGACTACTCGTTTGTCGGACCGTTCAATCTCGCCAATGACGCGCCGGTATTCGAAGGGCTCGTGGCTGACCCGCGCACCGGCGGTCTGCCGCAGATCCAGCGATATTTCCGCACACATTATTGGGGTGCGTACAGCCAGAATGACTGGAAGGTGCGGCCGAACCTGACCGTGAATCTCGGCCTCCGGTATGAGTACTTCGGCCCAATCCGGGAGGCGCACGACCAGGTCAGCAATTTCGCACTCGGGTCTCCGGGACAGGAAATCACGGCCGGGCGCGTTGTGCCAGCGCTCGACAACCTGTTCGACGCCAATCCGCACGAGTTCTCGCCCAAGGTGGGGCTGGCGTGGAGCCCGTCGGAGCTGAACAATCGTGTGGTGGTGCGCGCGGGGGCCGGCATTGCATACAACCGGCTCGACGACGTTCTGTTCATCAACGGCCGTGCGAATCCGCCGTACACAGCGCGCTTCAGCCTGTGCTGCGGCGGCGCGGCATCGGATCCGGCCAATCCCACTGGCAGCGGCCCATTCGCCGGTGGCACGATTCAATACGAGTTGGGCGGCAGCCGGCTGGCCACCAGCTACGCGCCGAACGCGGCGCTGGCGGTGGGAATCGATCCCGCAACCGGTTCGGTCTTAAACCGCTCGGTGGAGATTTACGGATCCCCGTCGCGTATGCCCAACCCGACGGCATACCTGTTTTCTTTTGAAGTACAAGGCACGCTGCCCGGCAATATGACGGGCGTGGTGGGTTATCAGGGAAGCCAGGGCCGCAAGGGCATCCGGCTGGTGAATCAGAATTTTCTGTACGACACGGGCAGCGACAAGAACTTCAACGCCATCTATTTTCCGACGCCCGACGTCAACTCGAGCTACAACTCGCTCAACCTCGCGCTCCACAAACGGCTGTCGCACGGCTTTCAGATCGACGGCGTTTACACCTGGAGCAAGAGCATCGACCAGCTTTCGACCGAAGGGCCGGGCAGTTCGAGCAACCAGACCAATCCGGCGTTTCCGGCGACGGAACGAGGTCCGTCTGACTACGACGCGACGCATCACGTGAATCTTTCCGGGCTGTGGCAACTCCCGATGCCAGCAGGATGGAGGGGAAACTGGATGGGGCGGGCGTTCGGCGGCTGGGAGCTCTCGAGCATCCTCACCTTCCACACTGGATTTCCGTGGACGCCGGTGACCGGCAGGATTACCTCTGTGCAGGTGAGGAACGCCGACACGATCAGCCCGACCCGGCCGACGCAATATTTCGGGGGCGCGCGGCAGGACTACTCCAACGACGCGTTCATCACAGGATCCAATTTCCCGCTGGGCGGGTCATCTTATTTCGACATCACCGACAAGGGGCAGCCCGGCATCGGGCGCAATTCATTTCGCGGGCCGCGGTTTTTCGGTGTGGATGCCGCCGTGGCGAAGAACATCGCGATCACCGAAAAAGTTAACCTGCAGTTGCGCGCGAACGCGTTCAACATATTCAACAAGCTGAATCTCATGCCGTTCTTGTTCGGCACCGACAGCACCACGATTGAGAATCCGAACTTCGGACGCTCGTCCGCATCGATGGCGGGACGGGTCATCGAATTTCAAGGCCGGATCGCGTTTTAGAACAGACCGGAGACGTCCCGCGCCAGCCTCTGCCGGCGACAATTGGCTTGTCGCTGACACACGGCTCGCCGGGATTGTATGATAATCGATACGCGTAAGGGCGCGGCGGCATCAGCAGATACCGAAAGGGCAATGCCTTCCGAGAATTCTGGAGGATGCCCATGCTTCACCTGGATAATCTCAAAAAGCAGGCCAAACAGATCGTCCGCTGGCACCGCGAACGCTACTATCCGGTTGCCCAGCGCATCCGGGCCGGTTTGCCTCGCTTCCGCGACGTCGACGATGCCACGATTCTTTCTACGCGCTTCGCTCTCAGCGACGCGCAAGAACTGATCGCACGAGAACTCGGATTCGAGAGTTGGCAGGCTGTCCGGGCCGCCGATCTTGGCTCCTTGCGACCAGACGAGCGCCGCCCTGGAAACGAGCCCCAACTGATGGGGGCGCACCCTCAGTTGTTTGTGTCGGATGTGGAGGCATCTTGTCGCTTCTTCGTTGCGAAGCTCGGCTTCACGGTCGTGTTCAAATACGGGAAACCTGTCTTTTATGCGCTCGTTCAAAGGGACGGCGCCTGTCTCAACCTGCGGTTCGTTCACGCGCCGGTTGTCATTCGAGACGGTGAGGACGATTTGCTGTCCGCGAGCATTCCCGTCGAAAACGTGAAGGCGCTGTACTCGGAGTACTTGAGCGTCGGCGCTCCCATGGCCCAGCGGCTGAAAAAACAGCCTTGGGGAGCGGAGGATTTCATTGTCCGGGACCCGGACGGAAATCTGGTCCAGTTCGCGCAGTCCATCGAGTTGGATGGTGATTCGATACGCAGGAATCGAGCCAGGCCCTGAGCGGCAGGTGGCGCAGGTCTCCGACCTGCGGACACTACTTCTTCGCCGTAAGGGAGTCGAAATAGTTCTGGAGAACCTTGAGCGTCGAAGCATTGCCGGCGTCAAAGAATTTCCGCATTGTCGCCGACTCTTCGTCGTTCCCGTATCCCATAGTGGCGCCGCGAACCTTCGTACGGCCATCGCCCAGGTCGGTAAACGTAACGACCGTCCAGGTGGTCTTCCATGCCTCTTTGAACGGGAAAGACTTGGGTGGACGCTCGATGCGGAACGCAATCATCCGCTGCGGCTCGAAGGCAAGAATGCGGTTCTCGATCGTTTCCTCGTCACCGAGCGCGCCTTTGGCGCTATAGTGCGACCGAATGAGGCCGCCAATGCGGAGATCGACATCCGCTTGCGCCACGCCCAGATGCTTGTAACCCGCGCTCGTCGACCAGACTTTCCATACCTCTGCGACCGGTGCGTTAAGAATCGCCTCTTGCACGGACGGTGGAGAATCGATGGGCGTCGCCGCGGGTTCCGTGGCGGGTTGCGATAACAAAGGTGCGGCGATCATCAACGCCGAGAACACCGTCCTGCGCATCTAGTGCGCCGCGGCTGGTTCGTCGCTGTTCGTCATTACCGGCGGGTGCGCGCCCGGCTGGATCGGGGCCAGCATGTCCTCTTTGCGCTTGATGAGAGTGGACGTGTTGTAGCTGGCGCTCTCGAACCCGTGGCCATGGGTGATGGCGTCAGTCGGGCAGGCCTCGACGCAATAGCCGCAAAAAATGCAGCGGTTGTAATCGATGTTGTAGACCTTGGCGTAGCGCTCGCCGCCCGAAATCCGGAGCGTATCGGTGTTTTCCGCGGCTTCGATATAAATGCAGTCGGCCGGGCACGCCGCCGCGCACAGGAAGCACGCGACGCATTTCTCCAGCCCGTTCTCATCCCGCTGCAGCACGTGAGTGCCGCGGAAGCGCTCCATGAATTTGGGCGGCTCGTCTGGATAGTTCTCCGTCACGGTCGGAGACATCATCTCCTTGAAGGTGATGCCCAGGCCCTTTGCGATCGCACCCGCAGTGCTTAGGATATTGATTTTTTCAGCCATCGGTCTTTTTCTATCTTAGCGTGACCCCGCACGGGGGCCTAATTGCGAGAACCTCAACCGGATTTGGCTTCCGGAACCGAGTCGCCAGATCGAAAAGGGTTGATTCCGATCCGTGCGCCCAATTGCGAAATTTCCGCTTTGTGCCATCCTTCGCTAACGTGCGAAATGACGCCATCGGCTTCCACCACGAACAGCGTCGGCACCGAAGAGATGCCGAAGGCATTGCTTACTGGAAAACCGCTGCCTTCCGTGTCGAGAAGGGTCGGAAACGTGATACCGAAGTGCCGGTTGAAATCCTGCGTGTCTTCCGGGCAGTTTTGCGAGATGCCGTACACCGGAAGCTGGCCGGGCGACTGGATACGCTCCAGGTACGGAAATGTGAGCTGGCAAACCGGGCAGTTCACCTTGAAAAAGGCCAGCACGACGGGACCTTGGGCCGTCATCTCTCCCAGGGTCACCTCGCCACCATCCAGACGTTTCAGCTTGAAGTCACCAATACGGGCGCCTGCCTGGAGCAGTTTCCGGTGGTGTCCGTGGCTCATGGGGCCTACTCGCTCTTTTTCATCTGCTGCACGAAATCCAGGATGTCGAAGGTCTTGATCTTGCGGTCGGGGTAATAGCTGTTGACGGCATCCTGTTCGTCGTTGAAGATCTCGAACACCGTCGCCAGCTTGGTCATGACCAGCAACTCGATATTCCGGCGGTTGAGCTTGAGAAGCTTCATGTTGCCGCTGTTTTTTCGCAGGCTCATGGCCGACACAACCAATGCGCCCAGGCCCGTACTGTCGATGTAATCGACCCCTTCCAGGTTGGCCACCAGTTGCTGCACGCCGCCCTGGACCACTTCCGCGATTTTGTCGCGGAAGGCTGTGGCTTCATCCCCGGCTTTAAGCCGGCCCTTCATGTCCAGGATGACCACCCCTTCGCGTTCCCGTTGCGTGATGTCCAGCGCCATCTTCGAGTTCCCCTATTGTATGCATTTTGCGCGGCTCCGGCGCGGTACGCTCTGCGGTGCGCGGCGGCTTCCGCCTGAGTATGGGACACTGGCAGGTAAAGCCGCATGGAAAACACCGACGCCCGGGCGGCGTTCCGTTATCCCAATTTCCGGTTCTATCTCGGGTTTCGTGTGCTGTCGGTACTGTCGTCGGAAATGCTGGCGGTGGCGGTAGGCTGGCAGGTTTTCGAGCTGACACATCGGCCGCTCGACTTGGGCCTGGTTGGACTGGCCCAGTTTCTTCCCGGAATTCTGCTCTTCCTCGTGGCTGGTCATGCCGCTGACCGCATCCCCCGCCGGACCATTCTGCTGGCCTGCCTGGGCGCGTTTTCTATTGCTTCGATGCTCCTGCTGGTGTTTACGATTCACGGCCTCAGCCAGGTTTATCCCATCTACCTCGTCCTGCTGCTCAACGGAACGGCGCGCGCCTTCAGCCAGCCGGCCTCGCAAGCCCTGCTGCCGATTCTCGTGGACGAAAAGCATTTCGCCAACGCGGTCGCCTGGAGCGCGTCGTCGTTTCGGACGGCAAATATTCTCGGCCCCATCGCCGGCGGATTGCTGTACGGGTTCACGAGCAGCCCGGCCCCGGTTTACGCGATAGCTGTGGTTTCCTATCTTGCCTCCCTGGTCATGATGGCGCGCATTCAGCTTCAAACGGCGCCGCGTCCCCGCACGCCGGCCTCGCTGGCGATGATCCTGGAGGGCTTTCACTATTTGTGGAGTAACAAGCTGATCCTGGGAGCGATTTCACTCGATCTGTTTGCGGTCCTTCTCGGTGGCGCCACGGCGCTACTACCGGTTTATGCGAGCGATATTTTGAAAGTCGGCGCAACCGGCCTGGGAATTTTACGCTGCGCGCCGGGCTTGGGCGCGGTTGTCACTGCCGTGGCTCTGGCCCATCGGCCACTTGGCCGCAACCAGGGCGTCGTGATGCTGTGGTGCGTTTTCGGATTTGGGCTGTTCACCATCGTGTTCGGCGTCTCGCACAATTTCACCTTGTCGCTCGTGGCGCTCGCCGTCACCGGCGCCACCGATATGGTCAGCGTGGTGGTGCGTTCGACCATGGTGCAGCTGGGCACGCCGGACCACATGCGCGGCCGCGTCAGCGCCGTGAATACCATGTTCATCGGCGCATCGAATGAGTTCGGGCAATTCGAGTCCGGCATCACCGCGCAGTGGTTCGGGACGGTTGCCGCCGTCGTGATTGGCGGCATCGGAACGATTGTCGTGGTGGCGCTGTGGGCGAAGATATTTCCGGAGCTCAGAACTGCTCCGGAAGAAGTCAGCGCCGCTCGTTGATGCGGGCAGTCAGGGGCGAGGCGTATCGTCCACACGCACCGAGGCGAGCGTGCCCGTCATGCGCATTTCGCGTGCGCCATTCGTGAGCACAATCAGGAGCCGTCCGTCTTCCTGTGTCGCGCCGCGGCCGGTATACGTTTCGTCCTCCGTTCGGAGGCGGAGATCGCTCAAGCGGATGCGCGGAGAGGCCTGGATCCAGCTCAGCGCATACGTTCCGGAGGCCGAACGCCACGGCGCGAGCGTGCCAAAATCCAAGCCCGTTCCGTTGAAGGTTCCGTCGGATTTCAGGTTCGCGAGCAATTGCGAGGCGGTGCCCGATGTTTCGAGCGTGCCTTCGGCGTCGAGCGTGCCCGATTGCCAACCGAGCCCGCTCAGCTTCCCGGTGAAGGTGTAAGCAGGACTTCGGCCCCGGAGGTTCACCTCCAGCGCGCCCGCCACACTGGCATGCTCCATGTGCGCCTGGATTGCGGTCAGATCCACGCGAGTGACGTCCCACAGCAGGCGCGCCCGCAAATTGTCGAGCCGCGCGCTGCCCAACTGCAGAGTATCGATCTGCAGCGAACCTTCGAGCTTCAGTTGACGGAGATAATCGGGGACAGCGCTGCGTCCGAGGGCGCGCGCGATCAGCCCGGGACTGTGGCGGAGCACCGGTGCCAGCTCGTCTTCCAGATCGGCCGCATCGAGCTGTACTGCGTGAAGCCGCAGGCGGTGCGGCCGGACGGCCTCCGGATCGTAACGGTATTCGCCCGCGAGTGCGATCTTGCCGGCCTGCGCGTCCAGGCGATCCAAGACCACGCGGGGACCGTCAATCCGCACACGGGCCGAGGCAATCTCGAGGGGGTCGGCCAAACCGGGAACGGAAATACGGGCGCCGGCGATTGCGAGCGCGCCGTTCCACTCCGCGTTCTCGGCCGTGCGATGATACCGAAGCTGTCCCTGCCACTCCCCGGTGCTCACCTGCTCCAACCACGGCACGGCAGCCAGCGCGACCTGGGCTCGCAGCGATTCGACTTTCATCGAGTCGGTCGAGATGGCCAGGTTCAGCGTGTTTTCGTCCATCGCGTAGTCGCCCTCGATGCGGGCTTCGTCCTGGTCGGAAGTGTGGACGACCGCCGGTGAAAGCCGCACGTGCCCGTGATCCACCAACAAGTAAGCCTGATCGAAGCGTACCGGGGGCGAGTCCGGGATCGTGACCGCGGTGTCGTGCAACGCAAGCTGTCCTTGGAAGCTGCCCTCACCGGAGTAGCCGATGGCCCCATCGATGGTTCCGCCGAGCTGCAGTTTGGGAGGCAACTGCGCACCCATATGCCGGGCCAGTTCCAAAACCGGAGCGGCCGGAAAGCGGTTCCAGTTGACGGTCACCGCCCAATGCGGCCGGGCGAGGTAATCGCTCGCGCGAAAGTGGACCGTCACCGGCACCACCGAGGAAGTCGATTGCAATTCGAGCTGCTGCGAAGTCAGGTTGAGGCGGCCGCGAATGTCCAGGGGCCAGCCGGCTCCCTTGGGAGGCAGCAGGTCCCAGCGGTGCACGTCCTCGATGGTGAGGCGGCCCAGAATGCCGATGCCGTCGATCGGGCCGGCCAGGTGCAGGCGCGACGAAATGGTGCCGTGAATGCCGCCGGCCTGGCCGCGCAGCAACGCCGTCAGATCGCCGAGCGCGGCGCGATCGAGCTGCAGGTTCAGATCGACGCGCTCCGGCGCGACGTACCACTTCCCTCCGAGCGTAAAACCGCCAAGACCCAGCGCCGGTCGGTCCGTGCGCGCGGCTTGCGCCTCGCACGATACCGTCCAGCCTCCGCCGAGCGAACCCGGCGGTGCGATATCCAGATCCGTGTTCATGAGGTAGAACACCGATTTCGTATCACCAAACTTGAAATTGATGCGGCCATTCCGCACGTGGATCGCGGGAATCGTGCGCATCACGGACCGGTTGACCAGCGCGGCGAAATTCCAGCGGCCCCATTCCGATGCTGGGCCCGACTTGCTGAGGTTCAGGCTGGCGCCGTCGAGCCGGATGGAAGCGATCTCGAAATGGCCTCTCAGGAGCGCCCACAGGCTCGGCACCACTTGGAGGCTGCCGGGATCCTGGATGTAGGCGATCGGTTCGGCGCCGATTGCCGGATCCTCGTAGATGGTCACATCCGAGACGGAAAATCCAGGCCCCGTGAAGAGGTTGTAGTGTACCTTCCCGAATTTCACGCGCCGCCCGAGCGCGCCTTCGAGCGAGGCTTGCAAGCGCTTTCCGAACTGATCGGCGGTGAGGAATGGTGCGATCAGGCCGGCAGCCATGATCAAGATAATTCCGAGGCCGAGCAGTTTCAGCAGCAGGCGCCAGCGGATTCTCATACCGTGGCTCCGGTGAGCTGGCGATAGGCCTCCGGGTCATCGATGTCGGCGACAATGCCGGGGTCATCCAGATCGAGAAATTCCGTTTCGGCGCGATGCGCGCGCACAACCTGGTTGGCGGCGCCGCCGGGCGGAATCGCCAGGAATTCGGGGATCAGCTCGCGGGAGAACCAGATGGGGTGGCCGCGTTCACCGCCGTAGCGCGGGATGCGCACCAGAGGGCGAGGCGCCGAGAGGAGCAAATCCAGCGTCGCGCCCGAGACCGCCGGGTGATCCACCAGTGTGAACAGCACGCCCTCGGCATCGGGGGGCAAGGCCCGCAAGCCGCATTGCAGCGAGGTCGTCATGCCGAGCGCGTAATCGGGATTGAAAGCGAACGTGGCCGTCCGCCGCACGCGCGCGCGAATCTGTTCGGCGCCGGAACCCAGCACCACCACCACCGGGTCACAGCGCGTGGCGAACAGACCGATCAGAGTATCGAGAAAGGTTTCGTTGCGGTAAGCGAGGAGCGCTTTGGGGAAACCCATCCGCCGCGATTCGCCGGCCGCGAGAATTAGCCCGGCGGCGCTCACTTGGCCAGGACGGCTCGCAGCTTCTCGTCGGCGAACACCGACAGGGACAGCGAGCGCCAGTTCGACCCGGCGTTCCGCCGGACCGCGATCATCTCCGCCGCGACCGAGATGGCGATCTCTTCCGGCGAGATAGCTCCGATGTCCAGTCCCATCGGGGCGTGGATCCGTTCGAACGCCGCGGGCGAAATGCCTTCCTTCTCCAGTTCGCGGATGACGTTGATCACTTTCCGCTTGCTGCCGATCATCGAGATGTAGCGCGCCGAAGTCTCCAACGCCAGCTTCAGCACACGCATGTCGTCGCGGTGCCCGCGTGTGACGATGATGAGGTAGCTGGTCTCGTTAATCGGCAGCTTGGGGAATACGTCCTCGTACTCGGCCGCGTGAATGTCGACGGCCTCCGGAAACCGCTCGCGGTTGGCGAAGCTCTCGCGGTTGTCGACGATCACGGTTCCGAAGCCCGCCAGAGTCGCCACTTTGGAGAGGCTCTTCGAAATGTGGCCTGCGCCAAAAATAAACGCACGCGGCAGCGGCATCACCGGCTCGACGAACACATCAAGCTGCCCGCCGCAGATGAGCCCATTGTCATACGCGGCGTCCTGGCCGAGGTTGAACGTCAGGTGTTTGGGTTTCTCGGTCTCGATCACTTCCCGCGCGGCGGTCCAGACTTCCGCTTCGACGCACCCGCCTCCGATGGTTCCGATCATCGAGCCGTCTTCGCGAACCAGGATTTTGGCGCTTTCGTAGCTGGGAATCGAGCCGCGCACCTCGACAATGGTCGCGATGGCACACTTTTGCCCCAGGCTACGTAAACGGACCAGTTCCTCGTAGACGTCCATCCCCAGCGATTATAGCGCGTAACGGCCTAAAGGCTTGTCCGCCGGGGGGCCGAGCGATCACCGCTCCAGCCGCCTCAACCCCTCCGCGAACGCATCGTAGGCCGCTCGGCCGAACAGGACGAAGATGGCTTCCCGCACTTTGCACTGCACGCGCCGCAGATGCTCCGCGGTTTCCCGCAGCGCGATGTCCGCGGCCTTCTCAAGCGGATATCCGTACACTCCCGTGCTGATAGCCGGAAAGCTGATGATGGCGACATCGCGCTCCTCGGCCAGTTCCAGGCATCTGCGGTAGCACGAGGCCAGCCTCTCGGGTTCCCCATGATGGCCATCGCGGTAGACGGGTCCGACCGCATGAAACACGTACTTCGCGGGCAGCCTCCCGGCCCCGGTCGCGACGGCATCGCCGGCCGCGCAGCGCCCGATTTGCGCGCGGATGCCGTCCAACTCACGCATGATTTCCGGGCCGCCGGCCCGATGAATGGCGCCGTCCACCCCTCCGCCGCCGGCCAGCGCGGAATTGGCGGCGTTGACGATGGCGTCGGCGGCCACTCGCGTGATATCGTCTTCCCGCAACACGATTTTGCGGCCGTGTTCGGTCATCCACTCCATAGGTTCTATTACAATCGATTGTGGGCTCCGTGAAAAACCCATTCGTCATCGGTTTCGGGCTTGGCCTGGTGGCGCTCGCCATTGCCGTGGCCGCGGTGTTCTACACCCAGCGCGGCGCTCACATCGAAGTCACCGGAAAATTTCTAAAGGTTCGCACCGCGCCGCTGGATGCCCACAGCTCGGTCCTGGTAATCGATTTCCGTGTCACGAATCCCGCCGACTACCCCTTCGAAGTGCGGGATATTAACGTGGCTCTGGAAGATGCCTCCGGAGACAAGTCCGACGGGATGACGATTTCGGCTTCCGATGCCGAACGCCTGTTCGCGGGTGTCCCGCTGCTCGGGCAGAAATACAATCCCCCGCTCACCCTTCGCGACAAGATCGGGCCGCACCAGACGCAGGACCGGATGGTGGCCATCCGTTTCGATATGCCCGACACCGAACTGGATAAGCGAAAGAGCCTGGTCATTCGGATCGACGAAGTCGACGGCGCCTCTTCGGAAATCTCCGGCAAATAGCGGGGCAGATCTCCGGCCTGCCGACTACCGCCGCAGCACCGCGTAATGCGGGTCTAGCGTCACTTTCAGAGGAGGCTGTTTCAGATTCACTGTGACACTGACAGGCTCGTTGGAGGAATACACCCACCGCGTGATTGTCTGTCCGCGGCCAGTCTGAATTTCTATCGGTGTGAGGACGCTGAAATCCTCCCCCACTTCGGATTGCGTGAGCGTCGCGACCACCCGCACGGCCGGAGCTTTTCCCTTCACGGCGTAAGTCAACTTGAGCGCCGGTATCCCCGTCCCGTAGACCCACTGTTCAAAAAAGGCCTCCAGCTTCGGGTCCTCCGCTTTAGGAGGAAGAAACTGCGCGGCGACGCTTTGAAAGTCCTCGGTGCTGATCTGCCGGCGGCTGTAGCGGCGGACCACTTCCTTCAGCATCGCGAAGAAGCGTTCGTCCCCAATGCGCCGCCGCAGCATCTGGAGGATCCAGGAGCCTTTTCCGTAGGTGATGGCCAGCCACGCGCGCGGCTCGAGCGAACTTTCGAGACGCGTTCCGAGCACGACCGGGCCGGCCGAGTCCACGATCTTGCCGCTCTCGCTCTTGGCCAGCAGGGCTGTCCGGTAACCGTCCAGCAGCAGTTCGATCTCACGCGGTCCCTTGTGCATCTCCAGGTAGAGCAGGGCGGAGTAATTCGCCAGCGCTTCGAGCAGCCAATCGTCGCGATACGTGGCGCCATAAATCAGCCCGCCCCACCATTGGTGTGCCGTCTCGTGAGCCTGCAGGAGTTCGTCGAAAAAGAGTGCGTCCGACGGCGGTAAGCGCACCTCGGCCGGGTTGAGGTACGAACGAGTGGAGAGATAGATCAAGCCGGGGAAGCCCTGGCCGAATTGGCCCGGAATCGGAGACACGGTGAGATGCGACATCGGCGGCGGTCCAAATTTGGATCCCATGAAATCGAGCGTCGAAGCCACATCGGAGGCCAGCGTTCGCAGCCGGGCAAGAGGATCGGCCGGCCGTGCTTCCGGTAAATCAAGCGTGGGAGTGCGAGGGACTCGCCGGCCAACTGGCGGCAGCGGCGGCGGAGTGCGAGGCACCGGCTGCAGGGCGGGTTCCAGCGACCGGTTGGCGCAAACATCCACCACGTACTCTCCGCGCGTCACGCGCGCGTGTGCATAGTCGCCGAGATTGAATCCCGCGATCCCGATGGGAACGGATGGGATCCGCCGCGTGATTCGCCATTCTCCTTCTGTGCGGTCCTCGACTACGTCGCCCGGCGTCACCAGCTCGAGATCGCGGGGATAGCGGAAGGTCAAGTCGAAATTCGTCCAAAAGAATCCCGAGGAAGGATACCAGTTGCCGCGCGCCGTCACATAGAAAATCCGGTTCCCGGTCTGCACGATCACCTGGCCGGCGTGGTGAAACTCCAGCTCATATTCTTGCCCGGCTTTCAAAGGCTCCGGCGGCGCCACCAGGAAGAGCTCGTTTTCGCGTCCCGCGCTGCTCCGCAGAGCATGCTCCTGTAGCACCTCCGCCGGTTTGCCATCAACCGTGACTTCGCTGACATCCATGTCGGAGGTGATCCCGACCGGCACGGCCGTGACGGCGTCGGCAGGCGCCTTCAGCTTGACTCGCGTGACGGCGCTTAGCTTGAGGTCCGGACTGACCGTCGCCTGAATGCGGTAATCGTTCAGATTCCAGCTCAACCGCGGCGGGGCGGAGCCGTTGCGAGCCGCGCGCGAAGGAAAATGCGTCCACACATCGAAATAGGTCCGGTTGTTGCGGTTCACGAGCTGGCCGGCCGCGATTTGATCGGCGCTTTCCGGATCGTAGATCACATCGAATGTGCCGATTTTCTGGCTTTGGATGATGGCGCTCAACAGATCGGGTTTGTGAGCCGCCTGGTTGAGCAGGTCCAGGGTCAGCCGCGTCGCGTAACCGCCGCTGACATTGCGCAAAACCTGGCTCCAGTGTTCCTCCAGCAGAGCGCCGATTTCGGGCGCCTTCCGGTTGCTGGGATTGTTCGGAAGCTGACGCAGGAGTTCCTGGTAGAGATCACCGGTGAACAACAGCACCGCGGCTTGAAAGTGCTCATCGAGATTGGGAGACCCTGTGTAGCTGGCCAGCGTGCGGCGCTCGGCCAGTGTCGGCGGCAGCAATAACACTTCGCCGTCTCCGTTTTCCACGTCGGCGCTGAAAATTGCGCCGATGGGCCGTCCGGCCACCGGCTTACTGAAGATCAAGTAGCCGTCGGTCAGATAGATCCGAATGTCGTCTCTTACCAACGTGAGATCGCGGACTCGGTAACACTCGTTGCGATCGAGACCGATTTCCCGGATAGCGCGCGCCAGGTTCGCCGCGGTTCCGGCGGCCCACGCCGTGTGGGCGGCCAGCAAAAGGGTGACAATCGCACGCATGTTATCAGTCTACTTCCATCATCCCTGGTAAAATACGGGTGCTTCGCGCGGAGAGACTCCTTGCGATTTGTCACTTTCCAACGAGAGGGCTATGTCGAGCCGGGCGTTTGGTGGAACGACGACATCATTGGCATTCGCGATGCGGGATTCACGAGCCTGATCCAGGTGATCGCGGGCGGCGCCGATGCGATGGACCGGGTTCGTCGATGGATTTATCACCCGCCCGGCGGAGAGCGCTTCGATAGCGGCTCGGTCACGCTGCTGTCGCCGATTCCACGTCCTCCGAAGCTCATCTGCATCGGTCTCAACTACCGCGACCACGCGGCGGAAGGCAACAACCCGATCCCCGACGTGCCCACCGTCTTCTCGAAATTCCAGACTGCGGTCACCGGCCACCGGCATCCGATCGTGCTTCCCAGGAATTCCACGAAGCCGGACTACGAAGCGGAACTGGCAGTGGTCATCGGCAGAGGCGGGCGGCACATTCCGGAAAGTGCGTGGCGGGAGCACGTATTCGGTTATACGATCACCAATGACGTGAGCGCGCGCGATTTTCAATCCGCGACTTCGCAATGGATGATCGGGAAGTCGTTCGATACGTTCGCGCCAATCGGCCCGGCCATCGTGACGACCGACGAGATCCCCGACCCGCATAATCTGTCGATCTCGTTGGACTTGAACGGCGAGGTGATGCAGAACTCCAATACGAGCAATATGATCTTCGGTGTTCCACGCCTGATCGCCCATCTCTCGAGCGTTTTCACGCTGGAGCCCGGCGATATCATTGCGACCGGAACTCCTGCCGGCGTGGGGTTCGCGCGCACACCGCGGCGCTGGCTGCGGCCGGGAGATGAGTGCCGGATTCGCGTGCAGGGAATCGGAGAGCTGATCAACCCGGTGGTAGCGGAAACCTAGCGGGCGCGATCCGTCAGAAAAATTCGCTCAGAAAGCGATTGTAATTCTCGGCGTTGCGCGCGGCATCCTGCGGCCGGTCTTTCGCCAATTGGAGACATTGGTCGCGGTCGTAGACGACATCGGTCGTGCTGCCCACCTTGTGGGTGAGCTCGTGGTACATGGTTTCACTCAGGTAGGAAGCATCTTCACCGGCGTGCGTCTTCCACACCACCAGAATGCGCATTCCGCTTCCCACATGATGGGTGAACTGCCCGGATCGCAGCATCCATACGTATGCACACAGCCCGCTGGTCTTCACGTTCACGCCGGGGCGGTCGAGCTTAGCGAAAGTAATGGGACGGCCGAGGATGGCATCGTCCACTTCTTTGACGATGCTCCCCACTTTCATGACTTGCGTGGTTCCGTTCGCCTCGAACCACTTGCGGTAGGCGGTCAGATTTCCGCCCAGTAGTGCCGCTCTGGCCTTGGCGGATGCCACTCGCATCTGTGCGAAAGCCTGCGTTAAGAAGCCCTTCTCTCTTTCCGAAAAGCCGTCATAGTTCGGCATAATGATCCCTTTACCAGTTCACCAAGACATGGAACTGGCCACGCGAGACTATATCACACGGCACCGGGAGGCGGCCCGTTATACACTGAGTACAGTTCGACTGCGCATGCGATACCGTTCGGCACTGCTGCTGTTAGCCGTCGCACTGGGCGTCTTCGGAGCATTGCGCGCGCAGCGGCCTTTTCAGCAATACAATGCCGCCGAGTACGACGATTTTCCCCTTCCACCCGACTGGAACGCAAAAACGGAGTGGACACGCGCTCGTCTGCGGTATCCGAGTGTTTACGGGCCGAACTTTCGTGGCGAGGATTTGAATTGGACCATCGACTATCCGCGCTCAGACCGGCATCTGCTCCAGGGCATCCGCCGGCTGACGCGCATCGACACCCGATCGGTCGAGCAGGTGGTCGATCTGGACGGCAGCGGCGATGTCTATAACTGGCCGATGATGTACGCGGTCGAGGTCGGGCATTGGGCGCTTCCCGATGACCAGGCGGCCCGGCTCCGCGAGTTTCTGCTTCGCGGCGGCTTCCTGATGGTCGACGACTTTCACGGCGACCAGCCCTACCGGAATGTCCCCAGCGAGTGGCAGGTGTTTCTGGCGAGCATGCACCGGGTGTTTCCGGACCGTCCCATCGTGGATATCGAGAACTCCGATCCGATCTTTCACACGGTGTACGATCTGCAAGACCGGTTTCAGGTTCCCGGCTGGCAATACAATTACAGCGGCCGGACCTATGAAGCCGGCCAGACCGGAATGATTCCACACTGGCGCGGCATCTACGATGACAAGGGTCGCCTGATGGTGGCGATCTGTCACAACATGGACCTCGGAGACGCCTGGGAGTGGTCCGACGACCCGCGGTACCCGGAGAAGTTCGCCCGGCTCGCCTATCAGATCGCAGTGAATTACTTCATCTACGACCTGACGCACTAAGTGGCGCATGCCTCCGGCTTGCGCGGGTGCGAAGCACCCAGGGGCCTCTAACTCCCCGGCAACTCCGGCAGCGCTACCGGTGCGTGCCCGCTGAAGATCTGCTGGAACATGCGGAGCACTTCGTCATGCACCAGGCCGTTATCGGCCAGCATGTGGTCGGATTGCGTAACGCTCAGCGGCTGGCCGTTCATGTCCGATGTCTTTCCTCCGGCCTCCGTGACCAGCAACGTGCCGGCGGCCTGGTCCCAGGACTTCAAGCCAAATTCCCAAAAGAAATCGAGCCGGCCGCAGGCGACATAGGCCAGATCGAGAGCGGCCGAGCCGGTGCGGCGCACGCCGTGGGACGCCATCGCGAGCTGGTAATAGAAGTGGATGTTGACGTTGTGATGCCGCTTGCGGCTGGGAAAGCCCGTGGACGCGAGGCTATCGGAGAGGCGCTGCGTCCGTGAGACCCGAATCGGCCGGTGATTCAAATAGGCGCCGGCCCCGCGCTCGGCGGTGAACATCTCCTGCCGCACCGGGTCGTAGATCACGCCCGCGATCATTTCGCCGGAGCGGGCGAGACCGAGCGAAACATTGAAGGCCGGAAATCCGTGGGCGAAATTGGTGGTTCCGTCGAGCGGGTCGACATACCAGCGGTATTCGGAAGAGCCTTCGCAACCGCCGCCTTCTTCGGCGACAATTCCATGCGTCGGGAAATACAGGCGGAGCTTGTCGACCACCAGCTTTTCGGAACGGCGGTCGGCTTCCGTAATCAGGTCGAACTCGCCCTTTAATTCGAACCCGACGCGGCGCTCGAAATAGTTCGCCAGAAGCGCGCCCGCCTCGCGGGCAATTTCAACCGCGGTTTCCAGGTATTGCATCTGCGGAATGAGCGGATCAGCTCTCTTCCTGGAGATATTTGATGTCGTGTTTGAAAATGAAGAGATTCGGCGCGCCCTCGCGGGTCAACCGGATAAAGGATTGATCGTAATACTCGACCACGCCGATCACTTCTTCGCCGTCGAGCATTTTGACGCGCACCGGAGTGCCTTGCTCGATCAGTTGCTTGAGGTATTTCGCCTCTTCGAAGGTGTGCTCGGGGGCTCGCGCTTTTCCGCTGGCGTGTTGTGGCGTACTCACTTCTCCTGACGCTTTTTTCTGCTTTCGGGAGTAACCGAAATGCGTGCACCGGACGCGTCGGTAGCGCCCTCGGCCTCCCCATAATAGCCGTTGCGCGACGAGACCCGCAAATCGGGGCGGCTGACTTTTACCTCCAGCCGGTGAAACCGGTCCTTGGTCAGAGGCACGTTCTTGGGATAAAACCCGAGCAGATATTGAGTGCGCAGCTCATCGATGATCTCGGAAAAGGCGCGATCGAGTTCCGGCCCGACTGCCGGAAGGAAAGTGCGGCCTCCGGTGCCTTGCGCCATGAAGGTGAGCGCGTTCTCTCCGCCGATGTTGCGGCCGGCATCGTTGGTGATCGGCATCACCACCACCGGATAGATCACGCCGTCGGCCAGTTGCACGGCTTCCAGCGCCTGTTTGAGCGACTTGGAACTGGTGGTATCCCCGCCATCGGTCACGATGATCATCACTTTGCGGCCTTCGCGGTCCTCGAGATCGCGCGCCGCCAGGAAGACGGCGTCATAGAGGGAAGTGCCGGCCTCGCCGTGGAGAGTCTTCAGCGAATTCGTCAGCGACGTGTAGCTATGGGTGAAGTAGTGCTCCCGGACGATTTGCCAGTTGAAGGTGTAGAGTGCGACCATGTCCCCGGAATTGCCTTCCGAGAGCAGCGCTTTCAGGAAGCGGGCGGCGGAGTCGGTCTCGTACTTCAGCTCCTTGTTGGTGGAACCGCTGGTGTCGACCATCAGGGCCACCGAGAGCGGCTGGTCGGTTTGCCGTTCGAAAATTGCCACTTCCTGCGCGGCGCCATTGTCGAACACCTGAAAATCATCTTTGCGAAGCGAGCCGACCAGTTGCCCGGAATTGGTCTTGGCGGTGGCGACAATCCGCACCAGATTGACATTGACCCGGATGACCGGAGACTCCTGCGCCGAGACTCCGGCGACGAGCGCCGCGGACGCAACCAGGAGGCTAGCCCACAACCGGCGCATTGCGGTCCCACTCTCCTTCCACCCACACCTCGCCATCGGCGAAGTGCTCCTTCTTCCAGATGGGCACCAGCTTCTTGAGACGGTTAATGCCTTCCAGCGCCGCGTCGAAAGCCGCTTTGCGGTGGGGTGCGGTGACGATCACCGCCACGCTGGCTTCGCCGATCAGCATGCGGCCCAGCCGGTGAACCATCGCGATGCGCGTTACGGCGTGGGAGGAGGCGATTTCACAGCCGATTTTCGCCATCATTTTGAGCGCCATCGCTTCGTAGCACTCATAGTCGAGGAACAGAGTAGGTCGCCCCTTGGTGTTGTTGCGGACCACGCCTTCAAATGTGACGACGGCGCCGTCGCCGCCGGTCAGGATGCGGTCAATCACTTTGCGGGTTGCGATGGGGCAGCGTGTGAGCGCGAAATAGTGGCCGGCCGATTCGATCTCCGCCGACTCCGGGTCGGAACCGCCGCTGACCGGGGGCAGAAACGCGACTTCGTCGCCGTCGGCTAAAACCGTCGCCGGATCGGCGAATTCCTGGTTGCGCGCCGCCACGATGCTCGACGCCATTTCGTGGAGCCGGGGATGGGCCGCGGCATAGCGCTCAAAGACGTCGCCCAAACCGGCGCCCTCCGGAACATCGATTTCGTCCGAGGGCCGTCCGACCACATCCTTCAAGATCCCGAAAAATAGTACCCGCAGGCGCATGGATTGGGCGATAACGTCCAGTCTAACAGACGCTTCCAAGCCACTCCCCGTTGCGAAAATGACGCGGACTGTGACAGACGATAAACTGGCAGAGTTGACTCCCGACGATCAGGAGCGGCTGGACGCGATCACCAACGCGCTGGCCGGAATGGTGAGGCGGCAAACCGACCTCGAACGGCGTCTGGAGCGGCTCGAAGAGGTCCTCAAAGTACCGCGGCCGGCGCCGGCGGATGCCCCACCTGCTCTTCCGATCGCTGCTCCCCCGCCGACGGACCCCAGCCCAAAATCCGGGATCGAAACCGCGTTTGGGCTGACGTGGCTCAGCCGGATCGGCGTCATCACGGTGGTTCTCGCACTGGCGTTCTTCTTCGAATACGCGTTTGAGAACCATTGGATTACCGAAACGGCGCGGATCGGTTTGGGACTGGTTTCGGGCGCCGTGGCGTTGGTATTTGGCGAGCGCCTGTGGAAAAGCGGGCAGCGAACGTTTGGGCTAGCGCTGACCGCGGCGGGAATTGCGTTCCTCTACCTGTCTTTCTGGGCCGCATTCACGCTCTATCACTTGGTCCCGCGGCCGGCGGCGTTCGCGTTGATGTTGTTAACCACCGCCGCGGCCGGTGCACTGGCCGTCCGATATGAAAGCCTGGCGATAGCGGTGCTCGGCCTCGCCGTCGGCTATGCAACGCCTCTGCTGCTGCGAAGTGATGCCGGCACTTGGTTTGTGCTCGCGTACGTCCTGGTGCTGAATCTCGGGTCGGCTGCGGCCGTAAGGGTACGCGGCTGGCGCTGGCTGGAAGCCCTGGCGTTCGCCGGAACCGTGATTTTGTTCGCCACCCAGATGCAGGGCCCTCACTGGATTTCGACGGTCTTCGTCTGCCTCTACTACGCGCAGTTTGCGATGGCCCCGCTGCTGCCGGTATCCGTCGCGGCACAGGTGTGGGCCGGAATCGTGTTGGCGTCAATGTGGTCGCCAGCGCCGGGAGTGCTGGCGCTGATTCTGGCGATCGCGGCTGCTGGCCTGGCCGTCGCGGAATGGCGGAACTGGGCAGCCGGGGTGAGTGCCTCGTTCGCCGGTTTCTGGATCGCGTACGCATTCTGGCGCAGCGGCAGTTCTGCGGCGTCGCCGGCACTTCCGTTCCTCGCTCTCACCGCCGGATTCCTGGTGTTCTTGGGCTGGCTGCTCTGGCGGGCCTGGCGCGGGGGGAACCTGCGTTTGCAGGAACTGCTGGTGCTCGCGCTCAATGCAGCGCTGTATTTCGGGGCGGGGTACTCGCTCCTGGAAACGAACTACGGCGGCTATGAGGGCTTATTCGCAGTCTCGGCGGCGCTGATGACCGCGGGGGCGGCCCGCCTGCTCTGGGTACGGGACCCGCGAGGCGGAATGCTGGCAGCCGGAGTTGCCTGTGCGCTGCTGGTGCTGGCTGCTCCTATTCAACTGGTGGGGTACCGGGTAACGCTGGCTTGGGCGTTGGAAGCCGCGGCTCTAACATGGATTGGCAGCCGGCTTCGCCGGCAGGCCGTCGTCTATACTGGCGGCGCCGTCTTCCTTCTGGTTCTGCTGCGGCTGGTCTTCGTGGATAGCCGCATGTACGCGGCAGTCGGATCATACGCGCTACTGGCCAATGCCCGGTTCCTGGTGTATCTTACGGCGGCAGTGAGCGTCTGGGCGGCGGCATGGTGGAGCCGCAGCTATCCACGGTTTGCGCTGTGCGCTTACGTCGGAGGCCACGGAGTGCTGCTTTGGGGCCTCGGCCTGGAGGTGGCGGGATGGGCGCAACGGACGGCCGAGCCGCAAAACCTGCGCAGCGTCACCAGCACTTCGATTTCGGTGTTGGTGGCGGCGTACGCCGTGATGCTGGTCGCCGCCGGCGTCTCCCGGCGGAGCGCGGTCACGCGCGTCATCGGTATGGCGTTGATCGGGCTGGTTGTGCTCAAGCTCTATCTGTACGATGTCTGGCTGCTCGGGCAGTTCTACCGGATGACAGCGTTCGCGATCCTAGGGGTGCTGCTGCTCGTGATGTCCTATTTCTATTCGCGCTTTCGCGGCTCGATGGAAAGCTGGTGGCGGCCGTAACCGCCGCGCGGGGTACAATGCGGGTTCATGAAACCCGCCGCCGAGACGCGCATCCGCGTGCGTTATGCCGAAACCGACCAGATGGGCGTCGTCTATTACGCCAACTACCTGGTCTGGATGGAAGTGGGCCGGGTCGAGTTGTGCAAGGCGTGCGGATTTAACTACCGCGACATGGAGCGGGAGGACGGCTTGCTGATGGCGGTGACGGAGGCCAACTGCCGCTACTCCTCGGCCGCGCGTTTCGACGATGAAGTGATCGTCCGGACGTGGATTGAGGACGCCAATCCGCGGCTCATTAAGTTCGCCTACGAGATGACGGCAGCCGAGGATGGGCGCCGGTTGGCGTCGGGATATACGCGGCACCTGATTGTCGACCGCGAGTTTCGGCGGACGCGGCTGCCCGAGAAATATTTCCCGATGTTCGGGCTCTAACGTGCGCTGATCCGGCACACCGCCAGCTCCTGGTTTTCATAGGGACACGTAAGACCGGCAGGAGCGGGCCGTCGCGCGACGATCCAGGTGACCGGATACTGCTGCGCGAGGTGTTCGAAATCGGCCAACCGAAAGTGCTGCCAACCCGTCTGCGCGAGCACTTCGGCTTTCCAATCCGCGGCCAGTTGTGGGAATAGCGAGACGGCGCCGCTGTCTTTGAGGTTATCGGCCAGGACGCTACGCTCGGCGAGCGCACGGAATCCATGCTGATCGTCCTCGGGCACGGCCAAATAGTTCGGGTCGAGGGCGAAGACGGCGTCCTTGGGCGTGTGGCCGCGGATCCACAAAAACGAGACGCCCCAATTGCCGCCTCCGACCGTGCCGGGCCATTCGACGCGAGGGCTGAACGGGTAGGACGCAGCCTGTAGAGCCCAGATCCCAACCGCGACGGGGACAAAAACCGCCGCCCAGCGCCAGGCGTGTCCGCCGAGGACGTATTCGCCGAGACCTCCGCCGAGCAGAACGAAGAAGATCATGTAGACGAGATGGAAGGACCGCATGGGCTGCAGGCGCGTGAAGTTTTCGAGGTTGGGTACAAGCGCGAGCACCAGGCTCGCAGCGGTGAAGAGCAGTCCGAAGGGGACGAGAGTTCGCGCGAGCCGCTGGAAGGCCGTAGTGGTTCCGCGAAGTGGACGGAAGGAGAACCACGACAAAATAGCGAGAGGGGCGAAGACACCGACCCACTCGTACCAGGCCCACTTCGTCACGAAAAAGTACGTTCGCGACAGAAGCGCTTCGCGCGCGGGGCCGGTGGCGGGATGAAAGTCCCAGAGAAACGGAAGCGCCAGCGCGAAACGGGCACGCGGCCCGATCGCGGGCGCCGCAAGACAGACGAGCAGCACCGCGCCATAAACGCTCATCTGCGGGTGAATCAGGGCCGTGAAGACCAGCCACCCGGCCGCACGGATCGGCTTGTGGGAAAGGTAGCAGGCCACGGCGAACAGGGTTGCGGGGGCGGAGAGAGTCCGGGCGGTGACGTAGGGATCCTGGATGACCAGAGAAGTGCCGGCGACGGGGACACTGAAAGCCGCTGCCAGCAGGCTCACGCCGGCCCAGCGTGCGGGTGCATGTTCGAAACAGACGCAGGCGAGCCGCCAGCCGGCGAGCAGGAGCAGATAGATGCCGGCTGCCTGGCACAAAAAGATGGCGGTATCGGCGGGTATGCGGGTCAGACGCGCGAATCCCCCCACCAGGTTTGGAAAAAACGAGAGGTGCGCATGCGACATGAAGAATTCGGACGCAAACGGAAACAGCGCTGGATCGGCGGCTTTCTTGATGGCCGGCAGATAGATCTCCGCGTCGTCCACGCCCAGGTGATATCCGTGAACGAACAGCGCGGCCGCGGAGAGCACGAACAGGATGGCCAGTGGGTTCGCGAACATTCTCCGCATCCAAACGATGGTGACACAGAAGAGGCCTGGTTTATTCTGGTTGACATGGAACGCGTGCGCGGCGTGAGCAACGCGGAAGCAAATTGGATTGCCAGGCTGGTTTACCGGGCGCTGAAGAAGCGGATCGGGCAGGTTCCCAAATCCAAGACGCTGGCCGCCTATCACACATCGACCCTGCTGGCGACGACATGGATGGATGGGGTGTGCGCGCCGGCGCGAACGGTTTCGCCGGTACTCAAGGAACTGGCGCAACTGAAAGTCGCGGTCATGGTCGGGTGCCCGTTTTGAATCGATCTACATTCTGCCGTGGGCAGAAAGGCGGGAATCAGCGAGGCGCAGTTGCGGGATCTGGCCTGTTTCGATTCGAGCGCGGCGTTCGATACGCCGCAGCGGCTGGTTTTGCGGCTGGCCGTCGCGCTGACACGGACGCCGGCCGCGGTGGATGATGCGCTGTTCGCGGAACTGCGGCAGCAATTCAGCGAGCCGCAGTTGACGGAGCTGACGACGGCGATCGCGTGGGAGAATTATCGCTCACGCTTCAACCGCGCGTTTGCCGTCGGGGCAGAAGGGTTTTCCGAGGGCGCGTTTTGTCCGCTCCCGGAAGCGGGATAAGCGTCAGGAGGGTGTATGGCGGATCGATTCGATGCGATCGTGATCGGCGCCGGTCAGGCCGGCCCGTCGCTGGCCGTGAAGCTGGCGAATACAGGAATGCGGGTGGCGATCGTCGAACGAAAGTTCTTCGGCGGGACCTGCGTGAATACCGGCTGCATTCCGACGAAGACCATGGTGGCAAGCGCGTACGCAGCGCACATGGCGCGGCGCGCGGCGGAGTACGGCGTGACTCTCGGCGGGCCGGTTGCGGTGGACATGCGCCGCGTCAAGGCTCGCAAAGACGAAATCTTTATGAAGAGCCGGACGGGCGTCGAGAGCTGGCTGCGGAGCACTCCGAACGTCACCGTCTATCAAGGCACGGCGCGCTTCGAAGGACCGCGTGAGATTGCGATCGGGGAGGAACGGCTGTCGGCGGACAAGATCTTCATCAACGTCGGCGGGCGCGCGGTGGTTCCACCCATGCCGGGGCTGGATCAAGTGCCGTACCTGACGAACTCGTCGATGATGGAGGTGGATTTTCTGCCGCGTCATCTCGTGATTGTGGGCGGAAGCTATATCGGGCTGGAGTTCGGGCAGATGTTCCGCCGCTTTGGCAGCGAGGTCACGGTGATCGAGATGGGGCCTCGGCTGGTTGGGCGCGAAGACGAAGACGTCTCGGCGGCGATTCAGGAGATCTTGGAAGGCGAGGGGATTGCGGTGCGGCTCAATGCGAAATGCATTGCCATGGCCAACGAGGGCGGGGAAGTGGTGGCACGCGTGGATTGCACGCAAGGCGCGCCCGCGGTCCGCGGCTCGCATCTGCTGCTGGCCGTGGGGCGGAAACCGAACACCGATGATCTCGGGCTCGACAAGGCGGGCGTGCAGCGCGACGAGCGTGGATTTATCCAGGTGGACGACTACTTGCGGACGAATGTGCCGGGAATCTGGGCGATCGGCGAGTGCAACGGGAGAGGCGCGTTTACGCACACGTCGTACAACGACTTTGAGATTGTCGCGGCCAACCTGCTGGATGGAGACCCGCGTAAGGTGAGCGACCGGATTCCGGCGTATGCGTTGTATATCGATCCACCGCTGGGGCGCGCGGGGATGACGGAGGCCGAGGTGCGGAAATCCGGCAGGGCGGCGTTGGTCGCCACGCGGCCGATGACGAAGGTGGGGCGGGCGGTCGAAAAGGGCGAATCTCAGGGTTTCATGAAGATTCTGGCGGATGCGGAGTCGAAGACGATCCTCGGCGCTTCGATTCTCGGGACGTCGGGTGACGAGGCGATCCACTCGATTCTGGACGTGATGTATGCCAAGGCGCCATACACAGTGATCCAGCGTGCAGTACACATTCATCCGACCGTGACGGAGTTGATTCCGACGATGCTGGGCGACTTGCGGCCGATGACTCTCGGTGACAAGAAGGCCGGCGTTACTTCGTAAATTCAGCGCGCATGGCGGCGCGATCGAGCTCTTTGCCGCGGAGATAGACGCGGCTGATGCGGCGCGTGTTGTCGATGTTGTCGAGCGGATTGGCATCGAGCACCAGGAAATCGGCGCTTTTGCCGGTCGTGATCGTGCCGAGCTGATCGAGCTTCAGAAGTCCAGCCGCGTTTTTGGTCGCGGCGACGATCACCTGCGCGGGCGTCATCCCGGCGGCCACCATGTCGGTCAATTCCTGGTGGTCGTTCCAGCCGACGTCGGTGCTGGAATCGGTACCGAAAGCGATCGGCACTCCGGCAGCGTTCAAGCGCTTGAGGTTGCGCGCTTGAATGCCGTATGCGTCGCGCGCTTTCTGGGCGGCGTCGGGCTTGACGGCCGCGAGCGCCTCGCGCATGTGCTTGACTTGCGCGGGCGGCAGCGCCTCGGCGGCGAACCGGATATCGGCCTCGGTGGTTTCGCGCTCGGGCAGGGTGGTGATGACGGCCACGTTCGGATGTTGCTTGAAGAGCATCATCAGCTCGTCGTCGATGTCGCGGTCGCGAACGATGTGAGCGAAGATATCGATGCCGGAGCGGAGCAGTTCCTTGGCGTCGGCGAGATAAAAGATGTGGGCAGCGACACGAAGGTTGTTCTTGTGCGCCTCGTCGATAATGGCGCGATAGATGGCGGGCGGGAGCTTGGGGACTGTGCCGTTGCGATCGTCGACCCAGATCTTGACGAGATCGACTTTCTTGGCGGCGAGCTCGCGCACAGCGGCGCGGGCTTCGTTCTCGTTGGCCACTCCGTAGGCGACCGGCTTCCAGTATTCACGTCCCGGGCCGGCGTTCGGCAAAGCCATGCCGCGGCCGGCGACTCGAAACAGAGCGCCGTCGGGTACCGGATGCGCGCGAAGTTGATAGGCGATGTCTCCGCGATCGATTCCCATGCTCTGCACCGCGGCAATTCCGTAATAAGCTTCGCGGCGGAGGTGATCGACCAGGTTTTCTCGCGTGTAAGTGTCGGCGCCCATCTGGCCGGTGCGGAGGATGTCCCAGCCGAGATGGGTGTGGGTATCGACCAGCGCCGGCATGACGGTCTTGCCGGTGAGATCGACGCGGGTGGCGCCGGCGGGCGCGCGAACTTCACCTTTCTTTCCGACCTGGGCGATCCGATCGCCGGCCACCACGAAGGCGGAGTTCTCGATCGGCGGGGTGCCATCGCCAATGATGAGCCGGGCGCCTTCAAACAAGGTGGCCTGTTGAGCAGACGCCTGGGCGATACAGAGCGCCGTGAGAATCACGAGATTGCGAATACGCATAGTTATTTTCCGCAGCCTTTTTGAGCCGCTTCCATCTCCTCAAAGAGCCGAACAGCGCCCTCCCCCGTGAGCGCGCCGATTACATGATTTTCGCCCTTTTCGACCGTCATCTGGACGGTGTATCCACGGGCGCGGAAAGCGGCGGCCTGGTCTTGCATGGACTTGAGCCAACCGGTATCGAATTCTCCGACGTGCATGTAGATGCACATATGGGCGAGGGCCTTCACCCGGTTTTCGGTTGCGTCGGGAAGGTAACCCGGAAAACCGGTCACGGATGAAAAATATTGTGGATACGAGGCCGCGATGTGGAAGGCGCTGATGCCGCCGTTTGACATGCCGGCGACGTAGAACTTGCGATCGCGGATTTTGTAGTCCGCGAGCAGCTTTTCCAGAAATTCGGGAAAGACTCGGGCGCCCTGCTCGGAAAAGAGGTGTCCGCCGGGCGCGGTCGGGATCACCACGATGTAGCCGCGGCGTTGCGCTTCAGGCGCCCAGTTCCGCGAGAGGGTGACGAAAACCATGTCCTGACCCTGCCCGCCCGGAGGAAATGCCAGCACGGCAGGATAGGCTTTGCCGGGGTCGTAATCTTTGGGCAGGATGACGGTGTAATGAAGCAGCAGGCCGGCGATGCTGACGCTTTGCTCCAGGACTTTGGCGGAGACAGACTGGGCAGTGATGCCGCTCAGGACGAACGCGAGGAGCCATCTGGGGAGAGAATGTTTCATTTTCCGCTGCCTCGGCGGATGCTATCGCGCTCGGGGGCTGAGTGTCAAACGCCGGGCTGAGGAACGAAGGCGAGCCCGATGCCGGCTGCTGCTGACACAGACGGCATCGGGCGAACAATTTAGAAGATAAAGCGCGCGACGATCTGGCCGGACCGCACGGGCACGGCGGTCTTCCCGGCGACCGTTTGGATGTAGCCCAAGCCGCCCGTGTAGACGCCGTTCGCATCGGTCGTCGGGGCGGTGGCAGTGGTGACCACCGCGCCATTCGGTGCATGCTGGTTGCCGGTCTCGGGCGGCTGGAGGAAGAGCCGGTTCCAGATGTTCTGGAATTCGGCGCGGATGAAGAGGTTGTACTTGCCTTCATGCCCAAAACGGAAGTTCCGGCCGAAGCTCATCGATTCGGCGGGCTGCCGCTGCCAGCGGAGGTTGCTGTAGAACGGAGCCGAGGTCCCCCATTGGCCCGGCAACGGATCTTTGAAGGCCGCGGGGTTGAACACGAGCGTTTTCTGCGGATCGAAGCATCCGCAGTTGGGATCCACCTTTAGCGGATTCACACCGGGAACGAGGTTGGTGGGGTTAACCGGAGATCCGTTGAAACCACCCTGTCGTAATAACTGGGTCTCGAGCTGATTCGCAGACGACGGGACTTCAATCAAAGCGCCGTTCTGATAGCGGAACAACCACCCGAGCTGCCAATCGCGCAGAACCTGCGACACGGCATGCATCCCTTTGCCGTCGAGGTTCAGTTTCGGCGTCTGGTACGTGCCGGAAAGAACTAATTCGAGCGGCGGCGTCAGCTGGTTGAGCTGCTTGGCGCTGCCATAGCTGAAGATGTCTGAGATGACCGGATTGTAGGTGAGGAAGATCGGAGCCTCTGAGCCGGCGCCGATGTCCGTGGCTTTGGACCAGACGAACGAGGCCTGCGCCGATAACCCGTGAGAGAAGCGCTTAGTCGCTTTGGTCTGCAGAGCGTCATACCACGTCTTACCCATAGGGGGCCCGAGGAATGAGGTCGGGCCGCCGTTGGCCCACTGCGGGAACGGGCGGATGGCTTGGGCGACCGTTTGATTCGACGGAAAACCGGCATACGGGATTCTAAATCCACGAGCCACCGCAGCCGGAGAGCTGATCAAGCTGGTTAGTAAATCGAGGTCGCTCTGATTGTTCCGGTTAAGCCCATAGTGCGCCAGAATCTGGTCGTTCAAGCAATTACATTGGTATTGGTCGAGGCCTTCGGCGGACCACCAGACTCCGCGATTGCCCACATAAGTAGCTTCCACCACGAGGTCTTTTTGCACTTCGCGCTGCAGGCCAACGCTCCACTGCAGAGTCCGCGGCGGCCGGGCACTCGGGCCGAAGATGGTGTTCGGCGACGAGGGCGGCAGCACCCCGCCGGTCGGAATCGGTATTTTGCCCGGATCATAGTTCGGCCACACGACATTCGGGAAGGGGTTCACCGCGAATCCATTGGGGGCGGGAGAGACTCCATAACCGGGGGCGTTGAAGGTATAGTAATCCGCGAGGCTGTACTGCAATCCCTGCGGAGACTGCACCGCCCCATACGTGACGCCCGCGCCCGCGCGCAGCACGGTCTTTTCGTTGATCTGATAGGCGACTCCAATGCGAGGTCCGAATGCATAAGGGTAGTTATGGGACAACTCGCAGTTGCAGGTGGCTCCGTAGATGACGGCGCCCGGGAGGCCTCCTACTGTCGGATTCGGCGTCGTTAAGCCGGCAATCGGCATGCGGCCGTGCTGTTCCTTCAAATAGGTCTGGAAGTCGTACCGCAAGCCGTAATCCAGCGTCAGTCTGCGCGTGACCTTCCAGCTATCCTGCGCGTAGATCCCCAAGGAGTGATTGCCTGTCTTCGTAAAGGTCTTCGGACTGATCTCGACGTCGTCCACCAGGCCCAACATAAAGCTGGCATAGCTGAAACCGGAGGGATTCGTAAAGTTGAAAGGTAGGTTATTCTGCCACGGATCGGCGGTTTGAGCGTTGGAAATGCCGAAGGCTCCGTTGGCCCGCCATTGGCTGCGCTCGGGATATCCGTCGTTAATGAATTCTCCGCCAAATTTGAAGGAGTGATTGCCCTTGACCCAGGTCAAATTGGTATTGGCCGTCGACTTCTCCTCCCACAGGAAGGAAATGAAGGCCGGACCGATTCCACCAAAATTCGGTCCGCCGTACCCGCCGCTAATGAAGTTTTGCAGGCCGGCGGAGATGTTCGTCACCGACGCGATGCCATCGAAGAATCCGCCGATCGAGGGGAAGCGGTTGTTGACGAAATATCCCTGCATGCCGAGACCGTTCGCATCGAAATCCGGATAGTCCGTCGGCTGATACGACTGAAGGTAACCAATTCCCACGTGCAGCAGAAGGGTGGGCCGAATCGTGTGATCGTAATTGACGCGCGTGGTAAAGCTCCGGTTGGCGGTCGGGTTGGGGGCATTGTATGCGGTGGTGACCCCGTTTGCATTGTTTCCATTGAAGAGCTGCCGATCGAAGTACCAGGAGAGCTTGATGGTGGAACTGAGGGAGTGATCGAGT
>DASXAK010000253.1:0-5756 GCA_036406715.1 Bryobacteraceae bacterium
TTCGGCGGGTAAGTCCCCAGTCTCGTCCAAGTGGACCCGGCCAGTGAACGACGCTGACGCACTAACCGTTTTGCCTTCGCGCCGCAGACGATCGGCTTCTTTGGCAGCGTCCCGCAAACGAGTAAGCTGCTTTGCCGGAACCATCGCCGAAGGCCGCAGTCGCAGCGCTGTCGGCCAAACGACTTGGTCGGAGACGTATTCGTTATCGCAATCGTTCGCGCCAATTTCAGCGAAATCCTTCGAGATAATCAGCTCGCCAGTCACAATGAGCTGACGGCCATCGGCCGCTTTCAAGTCTTTAAACAGATTGCAGACAGGCTCCTGTCCGCGCAGAGCGACCGCCGCGAAGATGAGAATCCCGAGGAGTTTCCCGGAGTCGAGCCGCATGATCGTTGTCCAGTTTAGCGCTCCCAAAAGATCGACGCACGAGCCGCCGATGAACGCAGATTGAACAAGAAGAAGTGATCTGGGTTCATCGGCGGCTGGAAAAGTATTTACTTCAGTTAGCCCGCTCCGGAAAAGGTGTTAAGGAAAACCACTGATCCGACCGATAAGAGACGTAGGAGGCCAGAGCTGTCTCTGCCGGAGTCGGAGTGTCTTACTGCCTTCGGATAGCAGCGATATCCGGGTATATGGGTCTAACGAAACCCGTACTTTCAGGACTATTTGAGAGACAGCGCGGCATTGGAAAATCAAGCAGGTAGGAAGGATGAGCGCCTTGATAACGATATCCGGGAGGTGGGTGGCCCGCGTTGCGCCGCACGCGCTGACGGCGGTGATGTTGGCATGGGTCTTCTTGCCGGCCTGCCACGCGGGGACGGAAAACCTGATCGACAGCGCCAACGTGGAACCCGAAGGGCTGGTGGCGAAGGCACGCAGGCTGGCCACGACGGGGCATCGTCCCGAAGCCATCGAACTGCTCAATCAGCGGCTAGAGGAAAGGCCGACCGATAGCGATGCGCGTGTGCTGCGCGGCGTGATTCTTTCCTGGGACGGTCACTATGACGAAGCGCGCCGCGATCTGGAGATGGTTCTCGCGGGGCATCGGGATCACGGCGACGCGCTGCCTGCCCTGATCAATCTCGAGATGTGGTCGGATCATCCGGAGCGCGCCGAGGAACTGGCGCGCGACGCGCTGCGCCGCAACCCGACCGATCCGGATCTGCTGCTGGCGCGCGCCAAGGCGCTGCGCGCGATGCATCGCAACCGCGAAGCGCTCGATGTCGTCGAGCATCTGCTCACGGTGGATCCCGGCAATCAGAAGGCGGCGGAAATGAAGATCGGGCTCGGGGATTCGCTGCGCAAATTCCAAGCGAGCTTCGATCATTCGACCGAGTGGTTCAGCGACGGGCGTACGCCGTGGCAGGAGGAACAGGTCCAGCTCAGCCGCGAAACCGGTATCGGCTCAGTCATCGCCCGCTTCGACCGCGCGAACCGGTTTTCGTCCACCAGCCAGATGGTGGAACTCGACGCGTATCCGCACATTCGCCGCGGCACCTACGCGTATCTGAACGTGGGCTATTCGCCGGATACCAATCTGTATCCGCAGACGCGGCTGGCGGCGGATCTCTACCAGAGCCTCGGACACGGATGGGAAGCGACCGGCGGCATCCGCCAACTGCATTTTGGCGGCAACATTCGCATTTACACGGCGGCGTTGACGAAATACTACGGCGACTGGATGCTGACGGGCCGGACCTATTTGACGCCGGGAATTGTCGGCACATCCCGCTCGGGACAGTTTCTGGCGCGCCGGTATCTCGGAGATTCCAGCACGAACTATTTCGGAGTGCGAGTCGGATACGGCTCGTCGCCGACCGAAGTCTACGACCTCACCGATATCCAGATTTTGAAATCGATGTCGTTCGCCACCGAAATCAACCAGAGGCTGGGGCGGCGGTTCATGGTGCTGGGTCACTTTGGATACGCCTATGAAGATCGCATCGGGATCTCGGGGCTGCACCACTACCTGGCCGACTTCACGATGTATTACCGGTTCTAACTATGTTTCTGCGCCCCAATCCGAATGCTCAGCCCGTGCGGCTTGCGGTGGCCGCGCTGGCGCTCGGTGCGTTCTATTGGGGGCTGTACCGGATGCCGGTTCCGGGAGCGAAGACGGGGCTCGATCCCGAGAAATCGCGCGAGCTTCAGGACGAAGCCGCGGTGATGCGCCGCTACGGCAAGTGGGCGCGCGCGTTGCCGCCCACCATGAAGCTGCACAACGCCTATCCGGAGAGTCACATTTACATCGGCCAGCTTGCGGAAATTTACGATCACCTCGGCAAGTTTCGCGAAGAGGCGGCGATGTGGGAGCAGTTCCTGTTGCACGCGCCGCGTCCGATCGAAGGGTGCCCGCAGATTGGCGAAGCATACGAAAAGCAGGGGCTGGCGAAAGAGGCGATCACCGCGTTTGAAAAATGCCTGGCGATCGAGCCCGAGAGCTCCGACCAGATCTTTTATCTGGCCCGGGCGCTGGAACGGGATGGCCAAACGGATCGCGCGGCGGAGCTATATGCGCGCGGAGCCGCCGCCAATCCGACGTACTCGGACCTCGCGATCGGGCTGGCGCGCATGCGCCTGCGGCAAGGGAAACCGGATGAAGCGCGGCGGCTGGCGGCGGGCGCGCTGGTCGAATCACCGAACAATGCCGATGCGCTGCTGGTGCTGGGCCTGGCTTGCGTGCGGAAGGGCGACCGCGCGGCGGCACGGAACTACCTCGAACGCGGCGTGCGCGTAGCCGACGGCTATGCCGATCTGCATCTCGCGCTGGCCAATCTGGATGAGCAGGACGCGAACCTGAGCCAGGCGATCGAACACTATCAGAAAGCGGTGGCGCTGGACAAAAGCAACCTGCAAGCCGCCCAGCGGCTCGATCTGCTGCGGAGGGCCGCCCGTGAATAGGACGGTCGCGCTGGTGGTGCGCGTGTTTTTCGCGGGATTCAGCCTGCTCACGGCGATCGATTGCCTGCTGGCCTATTTGCCGTTCACGTATCACCAGATCCACACAGGCCACCTGCTCCCCTGGCTGGATAAGTTCGACGAGGTGCATCCTTTGTGGAACCTGGCGGCGTTACTGGCGGGGGTGGCTTTGATGGTTGCGCCAATCCGGCGCGGCGGCATCGCGCGCTGGCTGGCCGCCGGTTTTGTCATTTTTGAAATTGCGCTCGCGGGAATCCTCACGGCGCATCCGGTGCTCGCCACGCTCGGGAACAACAACCGGAGCTTGATCTGGTCTCTGGTGATGCTGGTTCCGGTGGCATGGCTCGGGGCGGTCGATATTGCCTGCTTTCACGGCCAGGTCGAATGGAGTGAAAAGCGAGCGCCGTCGGGCTCCGCTTTTCTGGCAGGCTGCAGCGGTGTGTTCGTGACGGCACTGTACGCCGGAATTTTGCTCCTGCGGCATCCGGCGGGACTGAACCAGCCGCAGGAGGCTACGGCGATCGGCTGGAGCCTGCTGGCGCACCTGCTGCTGTTCCTCGGAATGTTTCTGGTGATCGAGTGCATCAGCGGTGTGGCAGGGCTGTTCACGAACGCGGCGCAGATCGAATTCTGGCTGTATCACGTGCTGCTCGCGGCAGGGCTCGCGACGATGTTGCGGAAGGTGGTCTGGCCGGCGGTCGGATTATATGGCCGGACCGAACTGGCGGTTTCGATCATGCTGGCGGGAACGCTGGCGATGGGGAACGCAGGAATCGCGTTGTGGCTGGCCGCCGGACAACCGGTCGGGGATGGGATTGGCGCAGCGGTTCGACCGGTGCTGCTGGGGCTGGCCCGGTCCTGGCGTTCCGGAGCGGCGTGGGTTGTGGTGATCGCCGTGGTGGGCGGGGTGGCGGCATTTCGATTGCCGTCGTTTGATTGGAATTATCTACTGCAAAAACTCGCGGCAGTGGGGATCTGGATGGCGACGTTTGCGGCGTTCTATGGAATGCGCCGTCGGGCCGGCAGGTCGGAGACCCGCCCCACGAAGCCAGCAAATATAGCCTGGCTGGCGGTGCCGCTGGTTTTCGCCGGAGCTTATAAGGGACTGGAAGCGGCGGTGCCTGCCGGGCCCGTGCTGGAGCAGTGGGCCGGCTATGATGCCTCGTTTCTGCTGGCGCGCCAGATTCTGGCGCCGCCGAAGCACGAGGACGGAACCTTCTTTCAATTTCTCAGCCGCAATACCAATATCGCGGCTTCGGTGCACGTAGACCCTGTGCCGGTGGATTTCGTCTCTTCGCTGACGAGATCCGAGGGCCTGGTTCCGCACGTTTTCATTTTCACGATTGACAGCCTGCGGCGCGACTATCTGTCGCCCTACAATCCGGCGGTCCAATTCACGCCTTCGATCGCGGCCTTTGCGCAGGAGAGCACGGTGTTCACGAACGCCTTCACGCGTTATGGCGGCACGGGGCTGTCGGAGCCTGCGATCTGGTCGGGCGCGATGCTGCTGCACAAGCAGTACATCACGCCATTCGCGCCGATGAATGGGCTGGAGAAGCTCGTTTCGACAGAGCGCTACCAGATGTTTCTGAGCCGGGATGCGATTTTGGAAAGCCTGCTCACGCCGTCGCCGGCGGCAGTGGAACTTGACCCGCCGGAATCGACAATGACGCTCGACTTCTCAAAAACGCTCGCGAAGCTGCAGGACGCGATTGAGCACCGGAGCCCGGACGCTGCGCCGATCTTCGTTTATACGCAGCCACAAAACATACACATTTCGGTGATCCAGCGGGAGGGCGCGTCGGCGCCGGCCGGAGAAAGTTATGCAGGCGTGTATGCACCGTATGCGTCGCGACTGAGGCTCGTGGACACGGCGTTCGGGCAATTCATCCAATTTCTCAAAACGCGCGGGCTGTATGAGCGCAGCATCATCGTGCTGACCGCTGATCACGGCGATTCGCTCGGCGAGGACGGCCGCTGGGGCCACGCGTATACGCTGTTCCCGGAAATCGTGCGCATTCCGCTGATCGTGCATCTGCCGGAGGCTCTGCGGGCGAAGGTGGCGGCCGATCCGGCCGGCCTCGCCTTTTCCACCGACATTACGCCCAGTTTGTATTACCTGCTCGGGCACCGGCCGGTTCAGAAGAATGAGCTGTTCGGATCGCCGCTTTTCACCGAGACCCCGGCTGAGCGCCGCCAGCGCGATCCACGCGCGGCATACCTGCTGGCTTCGAGCTATGCCGCGGTGTACGGGATACTCAGCGACGAAGGCCGCCGACTGTATGTGGCCGACGGCGTCAATTACCGCGACTATCTGTTCGACCTGACCCCGCACGGCGGCTCACCGGCGGCCCTCAGCGCGCAATTCGAGTCGGAAGAAAATGAGCTGATCCGCCGGCAAATCCTGGCGATCAACCGTTTCTACCGGTTTGGGGATGACAAAGGAGGCCGGCCGTGACACGAGATCCGGAAGTGACGGCGAAAGCCGACGATGTCCGGCGGCGGCTGAGGAAGCGCGTGGATCAGCTTCTCGGAGAGATTGACCGGGCAGCCGGGCACAAGCCGCGGCCGGAGCCGGCGCCCGCCGAGCCCGGCAAATCGGCGAACGTTCTGCCGGTGCGCCCGGCCGCACCGGAGCCGGCTTCCACCGAACCCGCGCCCGCCAGCCGGCGCGCCCTGGTGGTGGAGGGCAATCCGCTGCATCGCAAAGTGCTGGTTCGGGCGCTCGAGAAATCAGGCTATGAAGTAGATGCTTTGGAATCGGGTGAAGAGGCCTTGGAAACGTTCCAGCGGTGCCCGTACGGAATCGTGCTCTTGGATTGCGATACGCCCGACGT
>DASXAK010000254.1:0-4815 GCA_036406715.1 Bryobacteraceae bacterium
CTGTACCGGAAGATCAAGGAGCATCCGCCGGTGGCGACGCTCTACGGCGAGCGGCTGGTGCGCGAGGGCGTGATCGCGGCTGAAGACGTGGCGGCGTTGCGGAAGGCCGCGGCGCAGCGGCTTTCCGAGGCATTCGACGCCGCGCAAAAGCACGCCGAGCAGTATGAAGTGCAGGAACTGAGCGCGGTTCCGCATGAGGACGTTACGGGCGTGACGCCGCGCACGGCGGTGAACCACCAGGTGGTCGAGCGGGTGGTGCGGGCGATCACGAGTTTTCCGGAGAGCTTTCACCTGCACCCGAAACTGCGTTCGTTCGTGGAGCGGCGCCGCGAGGCGCTGGCCCAGGGCGGCCCGGTGGACTGGGCGTTCGGCGAGGCTCTGGCGTTCGGAACGCTGGTGCTCGAAGGCACGCCGGTACGACTAAGCGGGCAGGATTCCGGGCGAGGGACGTTCAGCCAGCGACACCTGGCGTTTTACGACTCCGAGGACGGCCACGGTTATATTCCGATGCAGCACATCGCGCCCGACCAGGCGCGTTTCGACGTCTACGACAGCTCGCTAAGCGAGTTCGCGGTGCTGGGGTTCGAATTCGGCTATAGCGTCGCAGACCCGCTCACGCTGGTGATTTGGGAAGCGCAGTTCGGCGATTTCGCGAACGGCGCGCAGATTATGATCGACCAGTTCATCGCCAGCGCGGAATCGAAATGGGGGCAGCCGAGCGGCCTCGTGATGCTGCTGCCGCACGGATACGAAGGGCAGGGGCCGGAGCACTCGAGCGCGCGCATCGAGCGTTACTTGACACTCTGCGCCGAGAACAACCTGCAGGTGGCCAACTGCACGACGCCGGCGCAATATTTCCATCTGCTCCGGCGGCAGATGTACGGCGGGCCAGACCGGCGCGGCACGCGCAAGCCACTGGTGATCTTCACGCCGAAGAGTCTGCTGCGGCATCCGCGCGCGGTTTCGAAGATCGAGGAGTTTACGGGCGGCGGGTTTCGCGAACTGATGGGCGACGAGCCGTCGAAGGACCCTTCCCGAGTCTCGCGTGTGATCTTCTGTTCGGGAAAGATCTATTACGATCTGCTGGCGGCACGCGAACAACGGCAGGCCGAGCACGTGGCGTTGATCCGGGTGGAGCAGCTTTATCCGTTCGCGGCGGCGCAGGCGCGCGATCTGCTGGCGCGGTATCCGGCGACCGCCGAGGTCGTCTGGGCGCAGGAAGAACCGCGCAACATGGGCGCCTGGCGGTTCATCGCGGAGCATTTCGAGCCGCTTTTGGACGCCTCCCGGCGCGAGATGCGCTACGTGGGGCGGCCGGAGAGCGCCAGTACGGCATCCGGTTCCGGAAAGCGCCATCAACAAGAGCAGACCGAGATCGTCAACGACGCGCTGACCCAAGGAGCGATTTCCCAGACCAAACGGGTGCGGCTGGTGCCGAAGCGGAAGCGGTAAGAAACGTGGCCACAGCCTGCGTCTAGTCTTGCGAAACCGGCTTCTCCTCCAAACCTGGCGAAACCATCAGGGCTCGATTCAACTGATCCAGAGCGGCGGTCTTCAGGGAGCCCACATAATGCGTCAGGACGGATTTCGGAAGACTCACGAGTTCGTCGCAGTGAATGCTGGATTCGGTCTTCAATCCTTCGGCGGTGCCGATGCGAACTTGAGTGCTGAGCCCGTCATGCCTGCGATCCCGGTTTGCGCACCAGTAAAGTTTGCCGCGGTTCACGGCAGTTTCTGGTAACCGAGCGTGTCGGTCGCTTCCTCGTTCAGCCGATCCGCATTGGCGATTAATGATCTCCAGATCTCGCCGATCGCGGGCTTCCCGCTCGAGGTGGGCGAGATAAGCCAAGGCAGCGCGTTCGAGAAGCGCGGAATGGTTCTTCTCGACGCGATCGATATACGTCTTGACACGCACAAGATAAACACAATCCACTGGGCTTGGATACCCATCCGTGGGCGGTCTGTGGAGATTTTATGCCACCTCTTGTGCGTGGTGTTAAATTGGGGTTGGAGGTGACGGCGGATGGTCATCGGGGTTCCGAAAGAGATCAAGGATCATGAGACGCGCGTGGGGCTGGTGCCGAGCGGCGTCGCTGCCTTGCGAGAGGCAGAACATGAGGTGATCGTCGAAACCGGGGCCGGTGAGGGCAGTTCGATCACCGATCGCGAATACATGCAGGCCGGGGCGGCCATCGCGCAGAGCGCGGCGGACGTGTGGCGGAAAGCCGACCTGATTGTGAAGGTCAAGGAACCCCAACCGGCCGAATATGGATTCTTCCGGCCGGGCTTGATTCTGTTCACCTATCTTCACCTGGCGCCGCTGCCGGAATTGACCGACCGGCTGCTGGCGAGCAAGGTGAGCGGGGTGGCGTATGAAACCATCGTCGAGGCAGACGGATCGCTGCCGCTGCTGACACCGATGAGCGAGGTGGCGGGCCGGATGGCGGTGCAGGTGGGCGCGCAGTACCTGGAACGGCCGAACGGAGGTCGCGGGGTGCTGCTGGGAGGCGTGCCGGGGGTGGCGCCAGCCTATGTGGTGGTTTTGGGCGGTGGAGTCGTGGGGGTCAACGCGGCCAAAGTGGCGGTCGGGATGGGCGCCCACGTGACGATCATCGATCGCAACCTGAACCGCCTTCGGCATCTGGACGATATTTTTGGCGGACAGGTGATCACGCTGGCATCCAATTCGTGGACGATCGGGGAAAACATGCGAACCGCCGACCTGGTGATCGGATCGGTGCTGATTCCCGGCGCTTCGGCGCCGAAACTGGTGCGACGGCAGATGATCGCCACCATGAAGCGCGGCGCGGTGATCGTGGATGTGGCGATCGACCAGGGCGGTTGCTTCGAGACCTCGCATGCAACCACCCACACGGAACCGATTTACGTAATCGACGGAGTGATTCACTACTGCGTGTCGAACATGCCGGCGGCGGTTCCGCACACATCGACCTTTGCGCTCACCAACGCAACGTTTCCCTACCTGCTCGAATTGGCCAAGAACGGCTTAGAGCGCGCCTGCACGAAATTCCCGGCTCTCAGCGCCGGCGTTAACACGTATCACGGGCAGATCACGCATCCGGGCGTGGCGCAGTCTCAAGGCCGCCAGTGGCGCGAACTAGCGACGGTGGGGTAAGCTGCTCTACATGGCGGCTGGGACGCAAAACCGCGCCGATACGGCGCCGCAACCGCTGACGGTCCTCACCGAAGACGAGGCACTGTTCCAATCGACAGTCCGGCAGTTTGCACGGGAGCAGATCGCGCCACACGTGCGCGCGATGGATGAAGCCGGCGTCTTCCGCAAGGAGATCCTGGCGCAATTCTTCCAGATAGGACTGATGGGAATTGAGATCCCGGAGGAATTCGGCGGGCAGGGTGGTACCTTCTTCCAGGCGGTCCTGGCAGTAGAAGAGCTATCGGCAGTGGATCCGGCGGCGGGCGTGATTGTCGACGTTCAAAATACGCTTTCGATTAACGCGTTGCTGCGCTGGGCAACGGCGGAACAGAAGGCGCGATACCTGCCGCGGCTGGCGGCCGATACCGTGGCTGCGTACGCGCTCTCCGAGGCGGGATCGGGTTCCGACGCGTTTGCGATGGCCACGCGCGCCGAGGACCGCGGCGACCACTTTCTGATCACGGGACGCAAGCTGTGGATCACCAACGCCGCCGAAGCCGGGCTCTTTCTACTGTTCGCCAATGCCAATCCGGCGGCTGGGTACCGGGGCGTGACCGCGTTTCTGATCGAGCGTGGATTCCCTGGGTTTCAGGTTGGGAAGAAGGAAGACAAGCTGGGGATCCGGGCCTCATCGACCTGTGAGCTCATTCTCGATAGCTGCCGGGTGCCGCGCGAGAACGTGCTGGGCGAAGTCGGCCAGGGCTACAAGATTGCGATTGAGACGCTGAACGAAGGGCGGATTGCGATCGGAGCGCAGATGGTGGGGTTGGCTCGAGGAGCGCTTGACCATGCCACTGCCTACTCGAAAGAGCGGAAGCAGTTCGGGAAGCCGATCGGCGAGTTCCAGGGAGTGCAGTTCGACCTGGCGAAAATGGCGGTGAATCTGGAGGCGGCGCGGCTGATGGTCTATAACGCCGCGCGGTTAAAGGATGCCGGCCGGCCCTTCACCACCGAAGCCGCGATGGCCAAGTATTTCGCTTCGGAGATCGCCGAGCAAACGGCCTCGAAAGCCATCGAAGTCCATGGCGGGGTAGGATTTACTAAGGATTATCCGGTCGAGAAGCTGTATCGGGACGCGAAAATCGGCCGGATCTACGAGGGCACCAGCAACATCCAACTAATGACCATTGCCAAGAAACTGCTGGGCAAGTAGGTTCGTCATATGTGTGAGGGGACCATGCGAGGATTTGTATTATCAGTCGCGGCGGCGGTGTGCCTGCCGGTCTGGGCCGCCGACACGATCGATTCGTCGGTCAATCCGCAACAAATCATACAAAAGTTCGCCGCTAAGGAGAAGGAATTCTCCGATGCGCGCAATAACTACACCTATCGCCAGAGCGTCAAAATGGAAGAACTGGACGGAGGCGGAAATCCCACGGGCCACAAGTGGGAGGAGGTGGAAGACATCATTTTCACTCCCGAAGGCAAGCGCATGGAGAAGGTAGTCTACGCGCCCGTTCAGACCCTCCAGCAGATCGTATTGACGCCCTCCGATATCCAAGACCTTCGCAACGTGCAGCCCTTCGTCATGACTACCGAGGAAATACCGGAATACGATGTCAACTACCTCGGTAAGGAGAAGGTCGACGAGATCGGCACGTATGTGTTCGCGGTCAAGCCCAAGAAGCTGGTGGCCGGGA
>DASXAK010000255.1:0-1730 GCA_036406715.1 Bryobacteraceae bacterium
GAACGGAGATATCGCGAGCTGATCGCCCAGGATCCGCTGCTCGAGTCGCGCCCGACCTTTCTGTTTTTCAAGGGCGCCGCGAACGGGATCTTCGCAGAAGGAACCGAAAAACTCGGCGCCGGCGTGGATGATCTGCAGGCGTTGCTCATTGGCATCCGCTGCGAGCGCGATTCCCACAAATTCTTCAAAAAGTACGGCGAGCGCTTCGAAGACTCCGAGGGCAAACAGATCTTTCTGGAATTCGCCGAAGAAGAAGGCGCCCATCGAGATCTGCTGATCGCGGAATATCGGGCGCTCCGCGAACGATTATCGGCTCGCCGCACCAAGAAGCGCGCCGCTGCGCGTGCGGCGCGGTGATCGATCTCCACACTCACACCACGGCGTCCGACGGCCGGTGCACGCCGGAAGAACTGGTGGCCCGGGCCGCTGCGGCGGGCGTGCGTGTGCTCGCGGTGACCGATCACGATACGATCGCTGGATGCCGGGCCGCGTCCGAGGCCTGTGCCAGCGCAAAAATCACGTTCGTACCGGGCATCGAAGTGACAGCCGTCGCGGACGGTGCCGACATCCACGTGCTGGGGTACTTCGTGCAGACGAACTCGGCAGGGCTTCTGGCGTTTCTCGCCGAGCAGCGATTGCGGCGGGTCAACCGCGTCCGCGAGATGATCGGCCGCCTGGCGTCCCACGATATCGTGCTTGACGCCGACGCCATTCTGGCGCCCGCGCTCACCGATTCGTCGAAGTCCGTAGGTCGCCCGTGGATTGCCAGAGCGCTCGTCAGCGGTGGCCACGTTCCCAGCGTTGCTGAAGCCTTCAATCGCTGGTTATCTCGCGGCCGTCCTGCCTTCGTCGCGCGTGCTGGCGCAGCGCCCGAAGAGGTCTTCGAACGCATTCACCAGGCCGGCGGCATCGCCTCGTTGGCGCACCCGGGATTGATGAAGCATGACGAGTGGCTGCCGGGATATGCCAGCAACGGCCTCGATGCGCTCGAGGTCTATCACAGCGATCACGACGATTTCACGACCGGGCATTACCTCGGTATCGCGAAAACACTGCGTCTTGGCGTCAGCGGCGGCTCCGACTACCACGCGGACGATGCGCACGGTGGTGGCGGGCCGGGGAAGGTATCGCTGCCCCAGAAGCACTACGAAGGGCTTCTGCGCTTGCGCGCCGCCAGACGCGCCAGCGCATCGTCAGCCGGGTCAGTCAGTTCCTCGTAGAAGATTTCGTCCAGCTCCGCAAAGCGCGTACGCAGTTCGCCGATTCTCAGCAGATGTTCCGGTGACTGTGGTCCGCGTCCGCGGCCTTTCTGAAGCTCTGTGAACGTTTCATAGAGAAGAAATCCACCAGGTGCGATGGATTCGACCAAGACGGGGCACAGGTCGCGCTCGAGGTAGCGTGTGACGACGACCAGATCGAACCGTCCCCTTGGCAGCGCGGGCATGGTCAGATCGGCGCACCAGGCATGCAGTTCGACGCCGGCGGCACGTGCCTGCCGAACCGCGTCGACAATCACCTCGAGCCTGCTGTCGACGCCGAAGGTGCGGAATCCTTCTGCAGCAAGCAGGAACGCATGGCGTCCCCGCCCCATAGCCACGTCCAGCGCGCGACGTGACGACGAAACCTGATTGGAGACCATTCGAATCCAATGCGCGACAAACGGTGAAGGGGACTCGAGGGAAGACATTAAGATTTAAGGATTTAAGGATTTGAGGATTTGAGGATTTGAG
>DASXAK010000256.1:0-33713 GCA_036406715.1 Bryobacteraceae bacterium
GACCGCGACGCCGATTCCGCGCACGCTGGCGATGACCCTCTATGGCGATCTGGACGTATCGGTGATTGACGAGCTGCCGCCCGGCCGCAAGCCGATCGTCACCAAGCATGCCACTGCGGACCGCGTCGAGCAGGTGTATAGCTTTCTCAAACGGCAGATCGACGAAGGCCGGCAGGCGTACGTGGTCTATCCGGTGATCGAGGAATCCGAGAGCCAGGCAATGAAGGCGGCGCAGAAGATGTACGAGCACCTGTCGCGCGAGGTCTACCCCGCCATCCCGGTTGGGCTGATGCATGGCCGGCTGAGCGGTGAGGAGAAGGAATCGGTGATGCAGCGGTTCAAGGAGGGAAGCCTCAAGATTTTGGTCTCAACCACCGTCATTGAAGTCGGCGTGGATGTTCCAAACGCCACCGTGATGCTAGTGGAACAGGCGGAGCGCTTCGGCCTGGCTCAGCTCCATCAGCTTCGAGGGCGAGTGGGGCGCGGCGCGGCTCAGAGCTACTGCATCCTGGTGACCGAGAAAATGAATGATGCCGCCCGAGAGCGCATCCGCACGCTGGTGGAATCGAATGATGGATTCTACATTTCGGAAATAGATCTGAAGCTGCGCGGTCCCGGCGAGTTCTTCGGCACCAAGCAATCGGGGCTGCCTTCGCTCCGCGTGGCCAACATACTCCGCGACACTGAAATCCTGGAGCTGGCGCGGCGCGAGGCGGGGAGCTTCGTGGAGAATCCGCCCGCGCGCGAGGAGCTGAGCCGCGCCGTGCAGTACATCCGCGATCACTGGCAGCGCCGGTACGGGCTGGTGACGGTGGGCTGATGCGGGTAATCGCGGGGGAGCTTCGTTCGCGGCGGTTGAAAGGGGTGCCGGGCGTCGCGACCAGGCCCACGCCCGACCGCTTGCGCGAAACGCTGTTCGATATTCTGGCGCCGCGCATCGCGGACGCGAGTTTTCTCGATGCCTATGCCGGAACCGGGGCCGTCGGCATTGAGGCGCTCAGCCGGGGCGCGCGGCACGCGTTTTTTCTGGAACGGGATCGCGCGGCGCTAGCGGTCCTACGCGAGAACCTGTCGGCGCTCGGGTTGGAATCGCGGGCGACCGTAGTTCCCGGTCGCGTGTTGCTTACGCTTCCGCAATACGAGGCGGAACTGGTATTTCTGGATCCGCCCTATGATCGGGAACGCGAATACGGGGAAGCGCTAGAGGTGCTTTCGCAGAGGCCCCCGGCGCTGGTCGTGGTTCAGCACTCGGTGCGCTTCGCTCTGAGCGAGCGCCACGGATTGCTCCGGGAGACGCGGCGCGTGCGTCAGGGCGACAACGCCCTGAGCTTTTTCGAGCCTGGCTCTTGACTTTACATCGAAAAGTACACTACAGTTCAGAACAGGAGAATCGCGATCACCATCTTCGATCTGCTGTTTCTGCTCCTGGCGGCAGTATCGGCCGCTACGTGGGGCGCCGCGCTGACAGCGGCGCTGCGGGGGCGAGGGCGGCTGGCGCTGCGGATCATGCGGATTTTCAGCCTCGCGGCACTCTGTTATGTCGCGATTGTGGCAACCGCAGGCGCGCTTGCGCCGCAGCGCGTTCTGCATCTTCGGGAGCCCTGGTGCTTCGACGACTGGTGTCTGAGCGTTGACCAGGTCAGCCGCATGCCTTCTCCGCCTGACGTCGAATACAATGTCTCGCTTCGCGTGTTTAGCCAGGCGCAGCGCGTTTCACAAAGGGCCAAAGGCGCGTGGATTTACCTAATCGACAGACAGGGCAACCGGTACGCTCCCGAAGCCGACCGTTCCGGCGTGCCGCTCGATGTCCGGCTCTCGCCGGGGGAGTCCGTAGCGACCTCGCGGGTGTTCCGTATTCCCGAAAATGCCGGCCCGATACGCCTGATCACCGGCCATGGGCCGGCCTGGCTGCCGAAATTCATCATTGCGGACGAGTCGAGCCTCCTGCACAAGCCAACCTTCGTGCAACTTGAATAGAGTGGGATTACCTGCGTCTCAAAAAAGGCGATCGCGCTGAGCGGCGTGACACCGGTAGCTCCATGATTTGGGATGCACAGTATCTGCACGCGCCAAATCTTCCAGAATTCGATCCGTGAAGTGATTGAGCGTTACGAGGTATTCCTTCAGAAGAGAACGGCGCTCTTTGCCTTCGGCCTGCGCGTATTCCGCCGCGGCCCTGTTCATCTCGACCAGCAGCCGCGACTCGACGGTCCCAGGGCGGCTGGCGCTGTCGATCTGCATTTAAGACAACACTGTATCAAATTGCAATTTCAAATCGCGCCCGAATTGAATAGCCAATTCGAGGCGCGGGAAATACCGGATATGAGCCGGAATGCGGGGCTGGAATAAACAGCCGGGGCCGGGCGTGGGTGCGAGTACGCAAATCTGTTTTGCATTTGTCTCTCGTCAGTTACGCCGGCCGTTGCCGCCGGATAGTACCTTCGGTACTACCCATGGATAAGGTGTTGGGGAATAATCTTCGTAGGCTACGGGGGATTTCAATCCACTCGCGCTCCCGTGATCGGAGGATCACATGACGAAAGCCACTGCCGAGGCAATATGCCTGGAAACACCAAAGAACCCGCGTATTGCGATAAGCGAGTCTCTACGGAACACGCTCCAGACGCTCGCCATGTACCGCTGCCGATTGATCCACCGGTCTATTTCGCGCCCGGTAAACGGAAAGTACCGCTGTTGGCATTGCCTGCGCGAATTCGATGCCGGCTGGTAAGAGGGCAAACTACTCGGGAACGAAGACACGTGCGGCCTTCGCTTGCGGGGAGACATCGGCTTCGGCAGCGGGCAGCGTGACGGAAAACTCCGATCCGGCGCCGGGACTCGATTTCACCCAGATGCGGCCGCCAAGCTGCTCGACGATCCGCTTGCACGTGGCAAGGCCGATGCCGGTTCCAGGATATTTCGCGCGGCTATGCAGGCGGCGGAAGAGGCCGAAGATTTCCTCGTGATGCTCCGGCGCGATGCCAATGCCGTTATCGCGGATCACAATTCGCCAGAAGTCGTGTTCGCGAACCACAGAGATCGAGATTTCGGGCGTAGTATCGCAGTACTTCAATGCGTTGCCAATTAGATTCTGAAAAACCTGCAGCAGCCGGCTCTCGTTGCCGAGGACGACGGGCATCCGGTCAAATCGGATCTTGGCGCCGCTCGCCGCGATTCTCGACTGAAGGTGCTGGAGCGCGAGACCCAGGACTGCGTTGCAATCGACGCGCTCGGGCGGCTCCGGCTCGCTGCTCGTGAGGCGCGAAAACTCAAGCAGGTCGTGGATCAAGGTGCGCATGCGCTCCACGCCTTCGACGATGAAGCGAACGAACTGCTCGGAGTCTTCGTCGAGCCGGCCTTCGGCTTTTCTCACCAGCAGCTGGCTATAGCTTCCAATGGCACGCAGGGGCTCCTGAAGGTCGTGAGAGGCCACATAGGCGAAGCGCTGCAGATCATCGTTGGAGCGCTGCAGGGCCCGAGCCTGTTCAGCCAGACGTTCTTCGGAGCGTTTTTGCGCGGTCATGTCGCGCAGCACTTTCACAAAACCAATCACGCGACCGGCGGCATCCCGCGTCGGGCTGACGACACCGCTGGCCCAGAACCGCGAGCCATCTTGCCGCACGCGCCAGCCCTCGGTTTCAGCGTGCCCTGTTCGCAGCGCGGTGTCTCGCTCGCCGGCGGGGACACCGGACCGGCGGTCTTCCTCGGAAAAGACGATGTCGATCAACCGGCCGAAAATGGCGGTTTCCGCATATCCCAGCAGCCGCTCGGCGCCGGCGTTCCAATAAGTGACTTCGCCCGCCAGATTCAGGTTAATGATGGCGTAGTCCTGGGCGCTCTCGATCATCGATCGCAGACGCTCTTCGGCAACCAGCAGGTTATCGAAGAGGCGTTGGACTTCATATTGACGGCGGCGGGCGCGCAGGGCCGCCGTGATGACGCTGACCAAGGTGGCGGGGCGTACCGGCCGCTCGATGACGGTCACGTTGCCGAGCGCCGTCCACCGCTTCAGGCTGTGCTCAACCAAGGGAGTCGATTCTCCCGCGATAGAGAGGACCAGAATCGGCAGGTCGGACCAGGGCGGCTGACTTCCGAACGCCTGGCGCAGAAGGCCGATCGACTCAGGTGTAAGGGCCTCTTCGGCAATCAGCACCACACCGGCGCCTTTCGGCAGCTCGGCCGCGACCCCGGCGGCATCGGCGCAAATTTCGGTAGTCAAACCGTGGGGCGATACCGCTTCTGTGATCAGTGTTCCATCCCGCCCGGTAGGAGCAAGCACCAGTACTCGCTCTCGGTTCTTATCGTTGGCGGGAATCATCGGTGTTCATGAGCCGTTCGGCATCTCCGGTATACGTTGGAACTCCGGACAGCACCCCGTGGAAGCGAGTCAGGGGCTCACCCACCATGATACAGCCCGGTCCAACCTTCAGTTCCCGAACGGTGTCTTCGTGCGCACCGCCGCGCTTTTTTACGACCGAGATGGCCTTATGAACCTTCCCGCCCGACTCGAAGTACCGCAATAACACCACGGTATCGGCGAGATAGCTGAGGTCCACCGGCGAGTCGAGGGCGCTGCCCAGAATGCCGTACTGGGCCATCACGAGTATCGTGACTACGCCGCGCTGGTTCAGAAATGACAGCAACTCATGCAACTGGACTGTCAGGAGCTGTTCTCCCGGCATCGCATTGAGAAACCCATTGAGGCTGTCAATCACCAGGACACGGAGCCCGCGTTCGGCAATGGTGCGGCGAATCTGATCGATGAAGTCGCCGGGAGCGATTTCCGCCGGATCCAGTTGTTGCACCATCATCCGGTCCCCAGCGATATACTTCTCGAGATCCTGCCCCAGGGCGCGCGATCGTTTGAACAATGTGGTCAGCCCCTCGTCAAACAAGTAGACTCCCACGAATTCCCCGCGTTCCGCGGCGGCAGCCGCATATTGAATCGCAATACTCGATTTCCCGCAGCCAGCCGGGCCGACCAGCAGCGTGCTGGTCCCACGATCAAGCCCGCCGCCCAGCAAATCATCGATCTGGGCAACGCCGCTGAGTGATCCCTCGGCAGGTCCGGCCGGCTGGTGATTCACAGCGACCAACCTCGGATAGACCACCAGCCCGCCGGTGCGAATGTTGTAGTCGTGATAGCCGTCGTGAAATTTCAAACCGCGGAGCTTCACCACCTCCAGACGGCGCCGCTTCGAGCCATACTCGCGGCTCATGCGCTCGAGGCGGATCACCCCATGCACGATGCTCAATACGGTGGTATCGGAGTTGTTGTTCTGCGGACGGTCGTCCAAAAGCAGCGCGGTGCAGTGCCGGCTGGTGAAAAACTGCTTGAGGCCGAGCATCTGCCTCCGGAACCGAGAAGAATCGCGAGCCAGCAAGCGGATCTCGGAAAGAGAATCGAACACGACCCGCGTCGGCTTGATCTCTTTGACGGTTTCGAGGATTCCTTTGAGAGTGGTCCCCAGCTCGACATCTCCGGGATGAAAAACGGTGTACTGATCCTCCGGCATCAGGCTTTCTGGAGCCGGCATCACTTCCACGATGTGAACGTTTTCGAGATTCCAGCCGTGCGAACGGCTTATCATTCTTAGCTCCCGCTCCGACTCGGAAAGAGCGATGTACAGAACCGGTTCACCACGGCGGTGGCCTTCGAGAAGGAACTGCAGCGCGAACGTGGTTTTGCCGGTACCCGGATCACCCTCGATCAAGTACAGGTGATCTTCAGGAAACCCTCCGCACAGGATGGCATCCAGCCCTTCAAGGCCAGTCGAAATCTGCCGTTCTGGGGATGGGATCGAATTTTCGGCGTGAGAACTCATCGGCGCTGCGGGTACGGGAGCGTGTCCGTAGACAGGAGCTTAGCAGACGAGTTTCCACAGACGCCGTATGGAATCGTACAAAGCCGGAGCCGTTGTTAGGAAAATTACGTGAGCGCTTGCGCGGGCTGGACCGCTTGCCGAAGCGCGGTATCCAGGCGGGATTGGCCCTGCCGATCGAGCTTGCGGCCGGACGCAGTTACGTAGAACACGTCAATGGCCTTGTGCGCCTGGGTATCGATGAGAACCACTTCGATATTGCCACCCGTTTCCGCGATGGCGGAGGCGAGGTCATAGAGAAGGCCCGGCCGGTCTTCGGCGACAATTTCAACCAGAGTGGCCGTGCCGCTTGCGTCATTGTCAAATGAGACGGTTGCGGGAATTCGCGCGTGCCGGCTGGGAAGCACGGGTTTCGGGCGGTTGCGCAACAATTCACGGACATCCATTCTGCCCGTAATCACTCGCTCCACCATCACGGTCAGGCGATCGACTTCGGTGGGATTCAGCTCCAGCGTGCGGGACGGGTCGGCGAAGGTAAATGTGTCGAGAATCAGCCCGCGGCGATTGGAAAACGCCTCCGCCTTGAGAATGTTCATGCCGAAGCTGGAGAGCGTTCCCGCCACGGCCGCAAACAGGCCCGGGCGGTCGGAGGCAGTGACCAGGGTTAGTTGATAGGCGGTCTCGATCTTCTGAATATCGACGGCCACGCCGCGCTTGCGGCTTCGCTCTTCGAGGACCATGTGGTGGTCGATTTCCACCTCGGTGTGCGTGCGGAGGTAACGAGTGGGAAAACCCTGCAGGAACTCCTGTCGTTCGGGTGAAGCGTTTGAGTCGCTTTCGATGCGTTCGGTCTCGAGTTCGCGGGTCAGCTCGTTGTATACGGAAAGATAGAGCTGCCAAAGGCGCTGAGCCCGCCAGGGGGTCATGACCGTGGGATTGACGGCACTAACATCGGCATAGGTGAGGAGTGTGAGGGCCTTCAGGCGCTCGACAGTTTCCACCTGGTGGGCGATATCGCGGATGGCCTGGGGATCGAACACGTCGCGAGACTGCATCGCCGAGGAAAGCGCCAGGTGCTTTCCGATCAAGAATCGGACCATTTCCTGTTCCTGAGCCGGCATTCGGATGCGCTTCATCGCGGATTCGGCGAGCCGGAGGGACGCTACGACATGGTCTTCGCCGGTGCCCTTGCCGGAGTCGTGAAACAGGATCGCAAAGACGAGTGTGGCCGCCGGAGAGATTTCGGCCCAGAGATCACAGAAAGGCTTGAGAGCCGGATCGGCGGCCTGCCCTAGGCCCCAGAGGGACTGGATGGCCACCAGAGTATGCTCATCGACCGTGTAACGGTGATAGAAGTCTCTGACCACGAGACACTCGATGCCGTCCAGCTCGGGAAAAATGGCTCTGATCGCGCCGGTCTCATGCATGGCGCTCAACGCCTCGGGGGCGTGCGGCAAGGTCAGGATGGGAATCAGAGACGGCCAGAGCGCCCGGGGTTCGGAGAAGTACTCACGCAACGGTTCACGGCGTGATTCGACTTTCTGGACGGCCTCAAACGAGGGCCGTATGCCGTGGCGCGCGACAAATTCGAACAATTTCAGCGCGAGGCCCGGTTCGGCTTCGAGCTGGAGCGGCGAGCGAAAATGAGCGCGCTCGCGGTGCACGCTGAAATCGGCGTTGGAGAGCCGTGATCGCCAGTCGCGAAACTGCGCGAATAACGAGCTCGATTGTGCTTCGGTAGCCTCGAGCTGGTGCAAGGCGGCGCGGTAGGTGGTGCGGGCATGTTGGTAATACTCGCGCATCCACTGAGCGGGATCTCCGTCGCGCCACTGGTCTGCCATGGCGTCCTGCATTTCGAACGAAAGCACGTTGTTATCGCGGCCGGAGCGCGCGTGCAGATAACAGCGCATGCGTGCGAGGAAGCGAAATGCCTTGTTCAGCTCGGGACCGAGTTCGGCCTGACCGAGGTGCGCGGGCTCGGTTTCCCGCATCTGCGTCAGCCAGCACAGGAGCTGATAATCGCGCAGGCTGCCGGGAGTTTCCTTGACATTCGGTTCCAGGTGATAAAAAGTGTTGGCGAATTTCGTGTGGCGTTCGCGTGTGAGCTGGGAAAGGTTCCGAGTCAGCGAATCGCGGTTGGCCGTGATAAATCGCGGCAGCTTGTCCGCCAGCTTCGCATAGAGTATCCGGTCTCCCGACAGGTAGCGCTGATCCAGGAGGCTGACGTTGAGCTCGATGTTGTCGTTGTGGACCTCGGTGCATTCGGCGGGAGTTCGGACCGAATGGCTGACGCGCAGGCCGGCATCCCACAAACTCTGGAGAAACGCTGAAATCGGCTCGCGGCTGCTGAGCGCCAGCCTTTCGGATTCGAACAACAACAACAGGTCGACATCCGAGTAGGGAAACAGATGGCGACGGCCATATCCACCCACCGCCAACACGGCCAATCCGGATTGCGCCGCGGGAAACAGCAACCTGGAGGCGGCTTCACTCACGACGGCGTCGACCTGGGCCGTACGCTCGGCCAAGGCGGTGAGCGAGTCACCCGTGGTCAGAAACGCCTGTTGGATCGTCCCGAGGCTAGAGCGCGCTTTCTCCACGATCATCGTTCCGGATGCGGATGGCTTCGGCCACGTCATAGACGAAAATTTTTCCGTCACCGATCTTGCCGGTGCGCGCGGCGCTGGCCAGCGTCTTGATGACCTCCTCGGAGCGGGTGGAGGAGACCACCATTTCGAGCTTCACCTTGGGCAGCAGGTCCACGTTATATTCCTGTCCGCGGTACACCTCTTTGTGTCCCTTCTGGCGCCCGTGACCGCGAACCTCGCTGATCGTCATTCCGTCAATTCCGATGCCCTTCAAGGCTTCTTTCACTTCGTCCAGTTTGAACGGCTGGATGATCGCTTCGATCTTCTTCATGGCCTCATCCTAACTTCCGGAGGCGCCGTTCGCCAGCGCGGTTTCGGTGCCGCCTGACCGCTTCCCACGGAACCGCGACCGCCGGGAGCGGGTTTAAGACTCGAAAATATATCCCTCTTCTCCGTGCAGGCTGACGTCCAGCCCCTGGATCTCCTGCTCGTTTCGAACGCGGACACCGATCAGCACATCGCAGATCTTGAGGATGATGAGCGTGCCCACGATCGCGAGGCCCCAGGCGATGGCGCATCCCACGGCCTGATTGAGTACCTGCGACGGATGGCCGTCCACCCAGCCGAGCGGCAACACTTTGCCCGACGCGTCCTTGAAGCTATCATTCACCGCATTGGTGGCGAATACGCCGGTGAGCAGCGCCCCCAACGTGCCGCCGATGCCGTGGACGCCGAAGGCGTCGAGCGAGTCGTCATACCCGAACTTCGCCTTCACGGTAGCGACCATCCAGAAGCACACGATGCCGGCCGCGAAACCGATCAGCAGCGCCGGGAACGGCGTGACGAAGCCGGAGGCCGGGGTGATCGCGACCAGTCCGGCGACGCAACCCGAGATGCCACCAAGGACACTGGGCTTCCCGTTATGAAACCACTCGGCAATCACCCATCCGAGCGCGGCCGCCGCGGCCCCGAAATGCGTCGCGACAAAGGCGCTCGAGGCGAGCCCTGAAGCGGACAGAGCGCTTCCCGCGTTAAATCCGAACCAGCCCACCCACAACAAACAGGCCCCGATGAAACTGATCACCAGACTGTGCGGCTTCATCGAATCGCTCGGGAACCCGAGCCGCTTACCGAGATAGAGCGCGCACACCAGCGCGGAAACGCCCGAGGTGATATGGACGACGGTGCCGCCGGCAAAGTCGAAGCACGGGACCTTCCCGCCCAGAGCGGCATTCAGGAAGCCGCCCTTGCCCCAGACCATGTGGGCCTGCGGAAAGTAGACGAGCAGCGACCATAACGTCATGAACAGCAGCATGGCGCTGAACTTCATCCGCTCGGCGAACGCGCCGCAAATCAGAGCCGGCGTGATGATCGCGAACATGAGCTGATAGACCATGAACGTTTGGTGCGGGATCGTGGCCGCATAGTCGGAGTTGGGGGCGCTGCCGACGTTATTCAACAGCGCAAACCGGAAATCACCGATGAACGAAGAATCGCCGCCAAATGCCAAGCTATAACCCACGACAGCCCAAATTACCGTGATCACCGCCATGAGGATGAAGCTTTGCATCATGGTGGCGAGAACATTCTTGCGACGGACCAAGCCGCCATAGAATAAAGCCAGCCCCGGGCCGGTCATCATCAGCACGAGGGCCGAGCTGGTTAGCATCCAGGCGTTGTCGCCAGCGCTTTGCGCCGACTTAGCCGCCGCTTCGAGGGCGGTCAACCTCGACTGGAGATCCGTAGCGGTCTGCGCCCAAATTGCAGCCGGCGCGAATAGAAAACTGAGCAGACAGAGCTTATAGTTGAGTTTCATCATGGAAACCATTCGCAGACAAGGCGATCCAGATCCATTGTCGGGTACGGAATCGGGCTGTACCAAACGCAACGTTTCTATAGGAAGGATCGGATTTTTTTATCGGGCCGCCGGGACGACCTTCTCGGGGGACTTCCGGATTTCAATCACTTCCGGTAGAATGCGAGAAGCATCCCTTGCATGGCTACTGCTCTTGTCCGGTCTCCAGTCATAGATCGCCGCTACACCCCTTTTCTCTTGTCGATCCGGCGCTCGAGAATCCATAAACGCGGAGTCTACGCGGAAGAACATATCCCCGAGCGGCGGAAGGTCATTGAGTATACGGGCGAAAGGATCAGTCGGCGCGAGACCGCGCGCCGGGGGGACAATTCCCTAACCTACCTTTTCACGCTCGACAACTACTGGACGATCGACGGGGCGGTCGGCGGAAGCGGCGCCGAGATCATCAACCACTGCTGCGAACCCAATCTGCGCAGCTCCATCTACAGGGGGCACATCCTGTACTGGAGCAAGCGCGACATCGAACCGGGCGAGGAACTGACGGTCGATTATCTGTTCTCGAAAAAGATCGACAAGATCCCGTGCTACTGCAACGCGCCGAGCTGCCGCGGCACCATCAACGTGAAATAGGGCTATAGCACCCGGCGTTCGTCGCCTTCCCGGCGAGTGACACGCTCCCGATCGAGATATTCGAGCAGGGGAATCGCGTATTTTCGCGAGACGCCGGTCCATTCCTTGAATGCAGATACATTAAATCGCTGCGATCGGCGCTCCGCGAGCAGGCGCCGGAGGCTCTCGATCGCAGAGCGGTGAAAGACCAGATCGTCGGTGACGCGCACGAGCTGCCGTTCGCGCAACAGGATCTGGAGCAGGGATCGGGCACGTGCCGGCTCGACGCCCGACTGCGCCAGCACCTCAGGGACAGCCGGAGTGGCCAGGCCCGCGTCTTCGAAGGCGCGCTCAATGGCGGCCCGTGCGGCGGTCTCGTCGGCTTGCAGCACCACGCGATGGCTGCGCGCTCGCACCATTTCGCCCTCGACCACGAGATCCGCTGCCTGGGAGAGCAGGGCGTCCAGCAAGAACAGCTGAACATCGGGCAACTCGCGAGCCCGCAGATCCTGCCTGGCAATGCCGGGAACCAGCGGATTTTCACGGTGGAACTGATGAACGGCTTTGACCAGGCGCTGGCGCGCTTGCTGAAACCAGCCGCGGTCGGCAAACCAGGATTGCGGCTGCGGTATCGTGACTAGCCCGGCGCGACCGGCGGCGGCGATGACCTCGGCTTCGCGAACACCGGTCCGTTGCACCAGATCGGCCACTCCCAAACCGAACGGGGCTTCCTTCACCAGCAGAGCGATGCGTCCGGCTAGGTCGGCGCGCTCGAGCGAACGCAGCCGCTCAACGAGGTTCTCTCCCGAGCGGTATCGCCGCTCGCCGTTGTCCAGCACAACGCCTCCGCCAATCGTCACGACCGGAGAAAACATCCGAACGATGAACCGGTCTCCGGGCAAAAGCAAACCAGGTTGCCGAAGCACCAGTTGCGCGTACGACGATTGGCCGGGCTGCAGCGCCGGTGTGCCGGTAAGCCGCACTTCGGCCTGAATCTCGGCGGTTCCCGAATGGAAATGGACGGGGGCGCGATTTTTGAGCGGTTTCGCGGAGGCGAGCAGATCGAGCCGGCAATCGATCCGCGTGACGGCGCGAAAGCGTGCGGTTTCGGAAAGGACATCGCCGCGCGCCAGCTCGGCGGGATCGATGTCCGGCAGGTTGATCGCGGTGCGCTGCCCGGCCACCGCGCGCTCCACCGGTGCATCATGGACCTGAACACCGCGTACCCGCAGCTTCCGGCCGCCGGGGTAGACTTCCACTTCATCGTTCTTCGCCACCGAACCCGAGATCAGAGTCCCGGTGACCACCGTGCCGAATCCCTTCACGGAAAACACCCGGTCAACCGGCAATCGAAAATATCCGGACGCATTCTTCTCGGGAACTTCGGCCGCGACGCGCGCCAGCTCGCGCCGCAGATCGTCCAGACCCGCGCCGGTAACCGAGCTGACCGGCACAATGGGCGCGCCTTCCAGAAAAGAACCCGTCACCAGCTCTTCGGTCTCGAGACGGGCCAGTTCGAGGAGGTCTGGTCCCGACTGGTCGGCTTTGGTCAGCGCGATCACGCCGCGCGGGATGCCCAGCAGGCGGCAAATGTCGAAGTGCTCGCGAGTCTGAGGTTTGATCGATTCATCGGCGGCGATCACGAACAGCACCAGGTCAATGCCCCCGACGCCCGCCAGCATGTTCTTGACGAACCGCTCGTGCCCGGGCACGTCGACGAAGCCCAGGCGCAGCGCCGGGGTCAGTTGCAGGTGGGCGAATCCCAGGTCGATCGTGATGCCGCGCCGCTTTTCCTCCGCCAGCCGGTCCGCATCGATGCCGGTGAGGGCTTTGACCAGCGCCGTCTTGCCGTGGTCGATATGTCCCGCGGTGCCCACGATGACATTTTTCATCGTTCTGGCTTTATCCTACTACCGGCTCGGAAATATGGCGGGCCGAGCGCCGGAGCGAGTCTATTCGACTTCGAATTCCGCGGTGCGCTTGAACGTCTGGTTCGCCGTATCGATGGCATTCAACTCGAGCACGTACGAACCGGCCATGAGCCTGTCAAGGGGCAGGCGGTTGGCCACCGGAATCATCGGTGGCGCCTGGACCGTCGAGAGATCCACGCGCATGATGCCGGTGTCAAACTGCTGCTCGCCGGTTTTGCGATCGAGAATGCGGATTTGAATGCCGACGGCCGGCGGAGTTGCCGGCGCGGCAGCCAGCAGCGGCTCATATACCTCGAAATAGAAGGCCGCCGTCTCTCCCTTGCGGAAGCGGTTCGTGCCTGTCGGCAACAGCTGCACGTCACCGGAAACCAAAGGCGTGTGTTCTCCGGGCAACGTGGAGCCCAGATTCAGCCCGATGCCGGCCGCGGGACGAATGTCTTTACTCAGCGCCAGACCGCTCATGCTGAACTTCTCCGGATCATACGCGTCTACCTTGAGGGGCAGTTCAACTCTGCCGAAATTCTCTCCGCTGGTATTGAACGCGATCTTCAGTGTGTATTCGCCTGACGCGATGTCAAACTCGTTTTGATAATGGAGCGGTCTCTGCTTGAGTGCTTCCGCGTCCTTTTTATCCGTGAATTCCAGTTTCACGCTATCGCTGAAACGGGCGCCGATGCTTCCGTCGGGCCGGTAGGCGATGCCCAGAACGTCGATGGTGGCGCCGAGCTTGCCTTTTTGCTTCTCTACCTTAATCGTGTCGGTGGCGATGTCCATCGCCAGGTTCACGCGCGCCACATTCGTCGAAGTGTAGAAAAACGGGGCTTGCATAGCGGCCGCGACGGTGCCGGGTTGAGAGGCGGTGGCGCGGCTTTCCAGCACCTTCTCCACGGGCTTGCCGGACAGCATGTCGCGAGACTTCACCTTGCAGTAGTCGGTTCGCGAGCGCTGTTTCAGACCGCCGCCGCGCAAAAGCTTGACTCTCAGTGTGTGACAACTACCTTCGTCCGAATCGGGCGGTACATAGCCAAGCAGATAGTGCTCGTTCGCCTCATGACCGATTCGTTCGAGGGCCTCTTCCGGATTCTGTATGTCACGCGTCACGAAGCCGCCGGTCTCATCGGCCAGTTGGTACAGGACATCGGTCAGGGTGTTGGCAAGCTCGTTTCCGGGAAAATTCGTATCTCTCCCCGCAGGAGTATTCGGGTTCCCCGGATTATTACCGGTATTCGAGTTGCCGGACGGAAACCCTCCGCCAGGCCCGGCGCCGGCGCCGCCTCGCGCTCCGCCACCGGGAGCCCCGCCACCAGGGGCGCCGCCTCCCGGCGCTCCACCTCCCGGCGCTCCGCCACCGGGCGCTCCGCCACCCCCGCCACCACGCTGGAAGAACGCAACGCCGGGCATGACACGAAGGGCGAGGGCAATCGGCATTCTGCGAAGCGCCGCCGGGCTGATTCCCGCGAGCTGCACTCGCGTCGTTGTATCCTCCGCCACGGGGGGTGAGGTCAGTTCTCGAATCTCGATCGGATAGATTGCCACGTTAGACCGACTGGCCGCCTCGGCAGCCTGGCTCACGCGAGTGAGCTGCTCACTCGGGAGATAGACTCCTCCCGAAAACAAGACCAGCGCCTTGCGGCCGTTCACACCGTTCAGCGCGCGCAAGAAGTCAGTCAGGACGAGCACCAGAGTCCGGCCGTCGAGGTTCATTCCGGCCACTCCGCCGGACAGCGTCCGTCCCTGGCGATTTTGCGCTTGCGGCCTCGAGCCAGGTGGCGGCGCCTTATCCACTGCAGTGTTGACCGCGAAAGGCCCAACGCTATCCAGCGCTTTCTTGACCCGGTTGAAATCTTCCGTAAAGTTTTGAACGACCCGGAAGGTGCCGCTGTAGCTGACCACGGCAACGCGATGATTTCGGGCGGCGTCGGAATCCAGGAACTTCAGCAACGCGGTTCTCGCGGTCGCCATGTTGCCGATGTTCATGGTTGTTGCGTCGAAGAACAGAACCGTGTTGCGTTTCTCCGAGTACGCGGGCGACGTGGGGTCGGCTTCGAATGAGAAGCTCGTGATCGGCTGCTCTTTGCCGTCTTCGGAGACTCGAAAGTCCTTGGCTTCGAGATCGCGAACGATGTTCCCTTTCTTGTCCGTTACGACCGTGTCCACCAGGACCAGCTTGCTTTCGGTCCGGATGACCACTCCCGAAGCCGGCGCCTTCGCCGGCTGAGCCGGCACGCGGCCGGCGGCGAGAACGGCCGCCGCGCACATCACGATGCGGAATTTCACTCACCACCTCCTGCTAATACGGAATCTCGACGACGCCGTTGCGCGCCGCCATCTGCCTGCCCTCGGCGTCCCTTACCACGACCCGGATCGCGTAGGTCCCCGGCGTCAAATCCAGGTTGGAACGAAGGGTAATCCCGGCACTCTGCGCTTTGGCCAGCGTGGCATCACGCAGCCGCATGTCGACAGTCTGCTGAACACCGGTAACGAAATTGCCGTTCCGGTCGAATACTCCGGCAATAACCGTCAGCCGGTTATTGTTTCGATCTTCCACTTTTCGAAACTGGATTTGCCGCACGTCGACTTTGGCCAGAACCGTCAGCCGCGCATTCACATCGGTCGATTTAAAGAATTGCGTGTGCAGGTCCACAGGGATTTCTTGAATCTCTTCGCGTGAAAAGAACGCCTCCTGGACTTCCTGCTTAGCTTCCAGCTCGGGATCGGCCGCGTGATTCGGCGCGTAATAGCCGCGGCGCGCCTGCAATTGGTATATCTTCGAATTTCTGACTGCAACCTTAACCGCATGAAAGCTGCCGTCGAACTTTAAATTCTGCGGCGAGAATCCCAAAACGTAGACGAACTCCGGCTGCGCCGCCAGTTGCTTCAAGCCCTGTTGCAGCCCGTTGTCGTTGTGAAAAAACGTGCCGCCCGTCGCATCCGCGAGCTCCGCCATCACATCGGCCTCCGCGGTTGCCCTCTCGTGTTCGACAGAAGTGAGAACGGCGGTAGCCGCAGCCGTGCTTACGCCGCGCTGACTGGCATCTCCCCCGGGAATGATTGTGTAGAGTCCACGGGCGTCAAGCGAGTTGATCGTAACATTCGCGCGGATCGCCCGATCCATAAGTTCCGTCTCATCCGGACGCAGGTCGGTAGTGAGAAAGAAACCCGGCGAGAGCAAAAGAATCATCCGGCTGCCCGGCGCGGCGGACAGCCGCCGCACCACATCCTTCAGAACGATCAATGCAAGGCGCGATTCATGCGGTCCCACGCTGAGCATGCGCGACACCGCCGCATTTACGGCGCTCTGTGCAATCTGCACGGAGTTTTGATCGGTCGGGTCCAGGTGGAGGCACGCGATCGCTTCCAGCACCATCGCGTTTTGTGCCTGAGTGTCGTTTTTGTTGCGGATCTTGTCCGCCAGGTAGTAACCCACAGGCGGGCATTCGTCGCGTTCGCTTGAGTCGGCGAGCGGCTGAAGCCGGAGCAGCGTTTCATGCACTTTATCGAGGTCATCGGTGAAATCGAGTGTGACGCGCCCGGAACTGGAAAAGATGGCCACGCGCCGGTTGGGTTCCTTGATTTCGGCCAGGTGACGCTCGGTGGCGGCCCGCATCTGGATCAAGTCCGCTGCGTTCAGGTGGACATCGTCGAAAAAATAAGCCAGGAAGCGGTCGGGAGCCGCCGCGCCTCGTCCGTCGGCCGGTGTGACGCCGAGACTCGCCTCGGGCGCACTGCCCGCGGGCGCCACCCCGGCCCGCTCGATAGAGAAGCGCGTGATGAGCTGCGGTTTGCCTTTATCGAAAAGTTGGAAATCTTCTTCCTTGAGGCTCCCGACGGCGCGGCCCTTGCTGTCGCGAACCACCACCGGCACCATCACGAGGTTGACGCGCGTGCTGAAGGTGGGCGCCGCGCTCTGAGTCGTCATTTCCGGAGCGGGCGTGGGAGGCCCGGCCGGCTGCTCGGGAGTTTGGGCTTGGACTTGCGCGGCGAACAGAACGCAGCTGCCTAACAGCATCTGCAAACCCGTTCGCATCGCCAAACCTCCTGTAAGAAGTCGCTGGAATAATTCTGTCTATTCTAACCCGGCCAGACGCCGGGCGTACCGCGCGATACAGTGAGAGGGTGCTGGCGCTGATGCTGCTGGGACTGGTGGCGGGATCACTTGTCTACTGCGTCCTCGTCGTCATTGCCGCAGAAAACTATCGCGCGGAGCGGCCGCCGGAGACAACGGAAGAGTTTCCGCCAATCAGCATTCTCAAGCCGCTCTCCGGAGTCGATCGGGACCTCGAACAGAATCTGCGCACGTTCTTCGAACAGAAATACCCGGTTTTCGAGCTTCTATTTGCGGTGCGTAGCGAGGATGACCCCGCAATTCAAGTCGTCGAACGACTGCGCGCCGCGTTTCCGGCGATTCCGTCGCGATTGATTGTGACTGGCGAGCCCCCTTATCCCAACGCCAAAGTTTTTAGCCTCGAGCGAATGTCCGCAGCGGCGCGTTACGACCTGCTGGTCATGGCGGATAGCGATGTGCGTGTCATGCCCAACCTGCTGGCAACCTTGGCCGCGGAGTTCCAGGATCCCAAAGCCGGTCTCGTGACGTGTCCTTATCGCGCCGTGCCTGGCCCCAGTTTCTGGTCGGTATTGGAAGCGATCGGGTTGAACACCGAGTTCCTGGCAGGTGTCATGGTGGCGCGGCTGCTCGACGGAATGCGATTTGCTCTGGGTCCGACTATTACCGCCCGTCGGCAGGTGCTTGCCGATATCGGCGGATTTCAGGCGTTGAAAGATTATCTTGCCGAAGATTTCGTTTTAGGAAATCTGGTGGCCGAGCTCGGCTGGCGCGTGATTCTTTCGTCGTATGTCATCGAACATCACATCGGCAGCCAGCCCGTGCTGGAGAACCTGAAACACCGGCTGCGATGGAACCGCAGCACGCGACGGTCGCGGCCCTTGGGATACCTCGGTCAGGTGTTCACGAATCCGTTGCCCCTTGCCGTGCTTTTTTGCATAGTGGTGCCGGCATGGTGGCCGGTGCTGGTTGTTACAGCAGCCTTCCGCGCGGTAGCCGCTCAGGCCACTGCTATTCGTATTCTTCGTGACCCAGTGGTAGCCGCGCGCTGGTGGCTCCTGCCAGCCCAGGATCTCCTCGGCTTCCCGTTATGGATTTTTGCTTTCTTTGGCAACACGATCTTATGGCGCGGACGTAAGTATCATCTCCTTCGTGACGGAAAGTTCCGACCGATTTCGTAGCGTCGCTGTTACGATCAATTCGCGTCGATGCGTACACTGCGCCAGATTGGGTGGATTGTCTGGTTTAGCACGATGTCTTATGCGGCGGAGAACCGCATTACGCGCGCTGTCGATTCGAGCCGGCTCAGCATCCTCAAGCGCCATCTTCCTGCTCAGGCGCGGCCCCAATTCGACCGCGGGCTGCTTGCCCGATCGACAGTCTTGCGTTACGCCACGCTGCGGCTCAAACCAGCGCCCGCTCTGGAGCAATTCCTCGTCGATCAAGCGACGCCTTCCTCGCCCAACTATCAGCGCTGGTTGACTCCCGAACAATTCGGTGAACGCTTCGGCCTGAGCGCGGACGATCTTGCCACGCTCGTTTCATGGCTGAAATCGGAAGGGATGCAGGTGCACGATGTCGCGCGCGGCCGCACTTTCATCACTTTCAGCGGCACCGTGGAGCAGGTGGACCGCGCGTTTCATACCGCCATTCACCGCTATGAAGTCAATGGTGAGTCGCATTATGCCAACGCGACCGATCTTTCGATTCCGGCGGCTTTCGACGAAGTAGTGAGCGGCGTGGAAGGTCTGGATGACTTCGACCTTCAACCTCTGTACCAGACCGAGCGGCTGCCGGCCAGTCTGTTGGCGCCGCAATTCACGAGTGGTTCGTCGAGATATCTCGCACCCGATGACTTCGCGACCATCTACAATGTGACGCCGCTCTATCAAGCCGGAATTGCCGGCGCTGGGCAGAAGATCGCGGTGATCGGGCGATCCGGCATTGATCTCACCGATGTCCGGCAGTTCCGCCAGAACTTCGGATTGCCGCCGAGCGATCCGCAGCTCGTTCTGGTCGGCCCCGACCCGGGGTTCAATAGCGGCGTTATCGAATCGAACCTCGATCTTCAGTGGGCCGGCGCTGTGGCGCGGCAGGCGACGATCGTTTATGTTTATTCGAGCAGCGTGACCACGGCCGTTCAATACGCGGTCGACCAGAACGTGGCGCCCATCATCAGCTTCAGCTACGGAGGTTGCGAAGCGTACAATTCGGTTGGGCTTCGTGCGGTCGCACAGCAAGCCAATGCGCAAGGGATCACGTGGGTGGCGGCCTCCGGCGATTGGGGTGCGGGTACGTGCGATCTTTCCGCGCCCACGCCGCAAGTCTCTAAAGGACCGAGCGCGAGCTTTCCCGCCGGCATACCGGAAATCACGGGCGTGGGTGGTACCGAGTTTGACGACGGCACGGCCGAGAATTTTTGGAGTTCCATCAACAGCGGCACTGGAGGATCCGCACTGGCGTACGTTCCGGAGCGAGTCTGGAACACGTCGGCGCTTCGCAACGATCTTTCCGCCTCGGGCGGGGGTCCCAGTGTCCTGTTCAGCAAACCCGCGTGGCAAACTGGTCCGGGAGTCCCCAACGACAACGCGCGCGACACGCCCGACCTGGCGCTGGCATCATCACCGCAACATTACGCTTACATCGTGTATCTCGGGGGGATGCCGATTCACGTCGGAGGCACGTCGGCTGCGAGTCCGGCGTTCGCCGGGATATTGGTGCTCCTAAACCAATATTTGTTGGCCAAAACATCGCAATCCCAGCCTGGCCTCGGGAACATCAATCCGGCGCTGTACCGGCTGGCCCAGAGCTCGCCGAACGCTTTCCACGACATCACTGCCGGCGACAATCGCCTCCCTTGCGAGCAAGGCAGCCCCGGTTGCACGGAAGCGGGGATGGGGTACGCGGCCGCTCCTGGATACGATCTGGCAACCGGGCTTGGTTCGGTGGATGCCTATCACCTCGTGACCGAATGGACAACCGGCGCCGAAACCACCACGCTGCTAACCATTTCGCCGGCGACCGTCTCGCTGGCCGACACGGTGCAACTGGCCGCCCGTGTCACCGGCAAAGCCGGAGCGCCGACTGGAGCTGTCACGTTCATGACGAACGATACGAACGTCGGGATCGCGGCGTTAACGCCCTCGAGCACCGCGAGCGTAACGGTTTCAGCCTCCGCCCTGGCGGTTGGAAATGGAACTGTGACCGCCGTCTACGGTGGCGATGCCGTGTTCGCCGGATCCGCCGGGAGCGCCAACATTACGTTGAAAGTGCCGGAGTTCGGCCCGCTCATCGTGCCCTTTGTCACGCCGAACCCGGTGCCGCAGGCCGGAGCCTATTGGCCGTACACAGTCGGGCTTTCGGAAAAGGCCGGCCTCGGCGCAACGCTAACGACTTTTGTCATCGACGGAATCCAGCAGAATCTCAGTTTGTGGAACAGCACGTACCTCGCTCCGAAAGGGACCATCTCCGCGGCGCTGGCGGCTTCAGGCCTCAACACCCCGGTTCAGCGCCAATTCTCTTTCGCGGGACAGGACGCCAACGGACAGCCCTGGACCGCGCAACTGACGGTGCCGTTTGTTCCGAACTCCGGACCGGTTCTGGCGCCCTCGATGACGCTCTCCAGCGCTCCTTCGACCGTCGCGCAAAATCTTGCCGCGGATCCTTCCTGCCAGTGGGCCCAGCAGCTCACGATTCAGGAGACCGGGGGCTTCCTGGTTCAATTGATCGGTCTGACTGCAGGCAGCACCGATCTCACCAGCCGCATCCAGCCCCTGTTCGGCACCACGCGGCTGGCGCCTTACGGCATGTTGCACGCGAACCTGTGCTGGGATGGCGCTACACCGCCGGGTCCCATCCAATTTCAACTCACCGGCATGAGCGAACTGGGCACGCCGGTTACAGCCAGCGTTTCCACAACCCTTGCGCTGCCGATGGCCGCGCCGCTGAGTTTCTCGGTGTCTCCGGAGGCAGTGCAGATCCCCTTTGATGTATTCGGACACCCGAGCGCCGTGTCCGTTCATCTGACTTTCAATGGAAGCACTCCCGATTGGACCGCAAACGTGCTGCCTGCAAATCGAACGACGAACTGGCTGCAGGTGACCCGCAGCGACTCTGGAGAAGCATCGCTTCTCGCGTCGGCGATGGGACTGGCGAACGGCGTGTACCGGGCCGTCGTCTCTTTCGAGGCGCAGAATTCGAGCCCGGCCGCGATCAGTGTTCCCGTCACGATGATCGTCGGTGGATCGGCGAACCTGACGATCTCCGGCGTGAAAAGCGTGGCTACTGGAAAGACGGGATTTGCGCCGGGAATGCCGATGGCGATCGAGGGGGCCGGTCTCGCAGCGTCGACGCTGCGCACGAGCCGCATCCCCGTGCCGTTCAGCCTCGCCGGCGTTTCGGCAACGGTGAACGGTATCAGTGCGCCCGTTTATGCGGTCGCACCCGGAGAGATCGAGATCCAGATTCCGTACGAAACGGGCTCGGGTTCGGCTGTGCTGGCGGTGAACAACAACGGGCAGGTCGCGTCGTACTCATTTCCAGTCGCGGTTACCGCGCCCGGCATTTACAACTTCTTCATCGACAATACCAGCGGAACCACCAATTCCGCACGGCCGGGAGACATCATGACGATGTTCGTCAGCGGGGCCGGCGACCTTACGCCCTCGCTGGCGACCGGCGCCACTCCTTCATCTTTCGCCGGGATAACCAGCCTGCCGCGGCCGCGCCTGCCGGTCAGCGTGACGGTGGGCGGCGAACCCGTCGAAATCGAGTTTGCCGGGAACGCTACGGGCCTGGTAGGCGTGATTCAAATCAACTTCACCGTGCCGACGAAGCTGGCGCCGGGCCCGCAGCCGGTGGTCGTGACCGTCGGCAGCGCCGTTAGCGACCCGGTGATGCTGCCGCTCACGGCGGCCGCAACCAGTTCGGGAACTTTCGAATGAGTCCGCCGCCTCTCTGGGTTTCACGTTTTTTCTTGTTCACCCTTCTCTGCGCTCCGTTGAGAGGCTATTCGGTGCTCACCCACGAGGCTATTATCGATACCGCCTGGGAACAGAACATCAAGCCGCTCTTGCTCAAGAAATTTCCGCAAGCTAGCGACGCGGAACTGAAGGAAGCTCATGCCAGCGCATATGCGGGCTGCATCGTCCAGGATATGGGCTACTACAGCTTTGGAAATAAGTTGTTCAGCGACATGGCGCACTATGTCCGGACCGGCGGCTTCGTGATCAACCTGATCCGCGAAGCCCGCACCGTTGACGAATACGCTTTCTCCTTGGGCGCGCTGGCTCACTACGCCGCCGATACCAAGGGCCACCTGGTGGCGGTGAATCGCTCGGTTCCCATCGAGTATCCCAAACTCGAGCGAAAGTTCGGACACACGGTGACCTACGCCGATGATCCGATCGCGCATATCCAGGTGGAATTCAGTTTCGACGTCCTGCAGGTGGCGCGCGGCAATTACGCTCCGCAGGCCTATCACGATTTCATCGGCTTTCGCGTTCCCAAAGATTCTCTCGAGCGGGCATTTGCCGATACTTATTCTTTGCAGGTGACCGACGTTGTCAAAGATGAGGATCGCGCACTCGCGACGTACCGCCACAGGGCCAGTTCTCTCATTCCGAAAGCGACGCGGGTTGCCTGGCAGTTGAAGAAGGACGAACTCATGAAGACGCGTCCGGGAATCACGCGGCGCGCTTTCATCTATAACCTGTCACAAGCAAGCTACCGGAAGGAGTGGGGCGGAAAATATGAGCATCCCGGCCTCGGCTCGGCCGTGCTGGCTTTTTTCATTCGGATCATCCCGAAGATCGGGCCTTTGCGCGCCCTCGCTTTCAAAGCTCCGACCGGGCAGACGGAGCGCTTGTTCGAAACGAGCTTCGAACAGACGCTGAATGAATACCGGAGGCTGCTGGCGGAGACCGGAGCGGGCACGCTGGTGCTTGAGAACTTGGATTTGGACACCGGCGGGCCGACCCGGCCGGCTGAATACTCACTGGCTGACCGGGCGTACGCGCAACTGGCGATCAAGCTGGCCGGGAAGCCTCCGGAGAGCGTCGATCCGGAATTGCGGGACGAGGTCCTGACCTATTACCGGGATCCGGGACGCCCTTTCGCGTTAAAGAAGGACAAGAAGCAGTGGCGGCAGACTCTGGAAGCGCTTCAAAAGCTGCGAGCGGAGACCCAGGCCGCGGCGGCCGCGACGCGATAGTCCCGCTTATCGCGTTGTGATATCTCGGTACTCCACCTGGTGCGCGATGCGGCGGTCCTGGCCCGTCAGAGAATGCGTGATCTTGGTTCGCGACGCGTTCCACTGTGTGAAGACCCTCAGGTGGCCGAGTGAAACAGCCAAACCTACCAGCGGGTCGGAGGGAAGAATGCTACCCGCTGTCGCGCGGTCCTGATCGAGGTAGCTCTTGGGTTCGAGCTGGGTGGAATCATCCTCCCAGATCGCTCGGTCCATTGCCGGCTTGCCATATTTTTCGACAAGCAGCGGCTCGACACTTCTGAAATCGCGGATGAAGTCGTTAAGCTCCGTGTGTTCCGTCTCAAACAGGTACTTGGCGCGGACCAGCCGGTCGTTGACAAAAACATAGATGGCGCGGCCGGCAAGTCCGCCCAAGCGGACACCGCGGTATTGGATGTTCCGTTCGCCGTCGTTCTCGCTGGAGGTGTCGGGCGTGCCGGATTCCATGGCTTTCACCTGTGCCTGAGTCATTCCCCAAACGGCTTTCCGGAAATCCGGTTGGCCGGCGGCGCAGGTCACGGCGAGGAATAGTAGACAGGTTCTTGCGGTTCCCATCGCTGCGCGACGAACCATGGGCTTATCTTACCGCCGCCCCAGATACAATGGTGCGGATGAACCGCCTCGAGGAAGTGCGCCGCCGGCACGCCGCGGCCGAGCAGGGCGGCGGCCCCGAGCGCCAGGGCCGCCAGCACAAGGAAGGCAAGCTCTCCGCGCGCGAGAGAATCGAGCTGCTGCTCGACGAGAACTCCTTCGAGGAACTCGATAAGCTAGTCACACACCGCTGCCGCGACTTCGGTATGGACGCGCAGATCATTCCCGGCGACGGCTTCGTCACCGGCTACGGGCGGGTCGAAGGCCGGCTCGTCTACGTTTTCGCGCAGGATTTCACGGTTTTCGGCGGATCGCTCTCCGGCGCCAATGCCGAGAAAATCTGCAAGATCATGGATCTCGCCATGAAGACCGGCGCGCCCGTGGTCGGGCTGAACGATTCCGGCGGCGCCCGTATTCAGGAAGGCGTGCTCTCGCTGGCGGGCTACGCCGATATTTTCTTACGCAATACGCTCGCGAGCGGCGTGATCCCCCAAATCTCCGCCGTCATGGGGCCGTGCGCGGGTGGGGCCGTCTACTCGCCCGCCATCACCGATTTCATCTTCATGGTCGACCACACCAGCTACATGTTCGTGACCGGGCCGGACGTCATCAAGACCGTGACCCATGAAGACGTCACCAAGGAGAAGCTGGGCGGCTCCATGACTCACAATTCGGTGAGCGGTGTCGGTCACTTCATCGCGGCCGATGACGCCGAGTGCCTGCGCATGGTCCGGGCCCTGCTCTCGTACCTTCCGCAAAACAACCGGGAAGACCCGCCGCGCCGGTCCACCAGCGATCCAGCCGATCGCATGGACCCCGCGCTCGATACCCTGGTTCCCGCTGAATCGAACCTGCCCTACGACATGAAAGACGTGATTCGCCGTGTGGTCGACGACGGCGAGTTTTTCGAAGTACACGAGCACTGGGCCAAGAACCTCGTCATCGGATTCGGCCGCATGGACGGCCGCTCCGTGGGCATCGTGGCTAACCAGCCCGCCTTTCTCGCCGGCTGCCTGGACATCAATTCTTCCGACAAAGGCGCGCGTTTCGTACGCTTCTGCGATGCGTTCAACATCCCGCTCGTCACGTTTGAAGATGTTCCCGGATTCCTCCCCGGCACCGACCAGGAGTTCGGCGGCATTATCCGGCACGGCGCCAAGCTGCTGTTTGCGTTTGCCGAAGCCACGGTTCCGAAGGTGACCATCATCACGCGCAAAGCCTATGGCGGTGCGTACTGCGTCATGGGATCCAAGCACATCCGCACCGATATCAATCTCGCCTGGCCGAGCGCCGAGATCGCGGTGATGGGCGCCGAAGGAGCGGTGAATATCCTGTACCGGGATTTGGCTCCCGGGGAGCGGGCGGCCAAGGTCGGCGAGTTCCGGGATCGTTTCGCCAACCCGTTCATCGCCGCCGAGCATGGTTTCGTGGACGATGTCATCGAGCCGCGCGAAACCCGCCCGCGGATTATCCGCGCTCTCCGGATGCTCGAAAACAAAGTCGATACCATGCCGCGCAAAAAGCATGGGAACATACCTCTATGAAGCGGTTCGCTCTGGCTGCGGTGCTCGCCCTCGCAGCCGCCGCGCAGGAGCGATACCCGGTCGAGTGGACGAAGCTCAGCCCGGAAATTGTCGAGCACTTCACGGCGCTGCTAAAGATTGATACCAGCAACCCTCCGGGCAATGAAACCCGCGCGGCCGAGTTCATCCAGAAGGTGCTGGAGAACGAGGGGATCCCCGCGACCCTCTACGCGTTCGAACCGGCGCGCGCCAACCTCGTCGCGCGTGTTAAAGGCAATGGCTCCAAGAAGCCCATCCTGATCATGGGGCACACCGACGTCGTCGGCGTGCAGCGCGAAAATTGGAGCGTCGATCCGTTCGCGGCCGTGCGCAAGGGCGGTCTTATCTACGGGCGTGGCTCGGTGGACGACAAGCCGCACGTGGTGGCCGGCATGATGGTGATGCTGCTGCTCAACCGCCTGCATGTGAAGCTCGATCGCGATGTCATATTTCTAGCCGAAGCGGGCGAAGAAGGCACCACCGGCGTCGGGATCGAATACATGGTCAAGCAGCATTGGCCGGAGATCGAAGCCGAATACGCCCTGGCCGAAGGGGGCACCGCCGTCGAGGAGGGCGGCAAAGTCCATGACGTGCTGATCAGCGTCACCGAAAAAGTTCCTCACGGGATTCGTCTGGTGGCGCGCGGGCCTTCGGGGCACGGTTCCCGCCCGCTCACGCAGAACGCCGTGACACACCTGGCGACTGCCGTAGCGCGCGCTGGAACGTGGCAGACGCCGATGCGGCTGAATTCCGCGACCCGCGAGTATTTCGAGCGACTGGCGGCCATCAGCACGCCGTCCGAGGCGGCCCGCTATCGCGCCATTCTCGATCCGGCGCACGCTCCCGGAGTCGATCGCTATTTCCGCGAGCACGAGCCCGGCCACTATTCGATTCTTCGCACGTCGGTGGTGCCGACCATTCTGAAAGCCGGCTTTCGCGCCAACGTGATCCCTTCCGAGGGCGAAGCGTATCTGGATATTCGGGCGCTACCGGACGAAGACATGACTCGTTTTCTGGCCGAGCTGAGGCGCGTGATCAACGACCCGGAAATCGAGATCGTTCCGGCCCAGAGTTCGGAGCGCCCGGCCGCGCCGCCGTCGGGCACGGACACCGAAATGTTTCGCGCGCTCGAGAAGGTCAGCCGGCGGATGTTTGCGGCGCCGGCTCTGCCCAGCATGCTGACGGGCGCCACCGATACTGCGCAACTCCGGGCACGCGGCGTCCAGGCGTACGGTACCGGGCCGATCAGCCCGGCCGGCGATGGCCCGCTCGGAGGCGCTCATGCCGACGACGAAAATATCTCCGTCCGGGCACTGGAAAAGCTGGCTGAATTTACGTGGGACGCCGTGATCGAGGTGGCGGCTAAGAAATGACATACGAGTTCAGTGCGATCGCCGAGTCTGACATTCCGCGTGCCGCTGTGCCCCTGTTGCAGCACGCGCTCGATACCTACGCTTCGGAAGTCAACAAGGTCTATTCGACATGGGCGCAGTTCTCCGAGGCCGAGCTGGATTTCCGGCCGCGGCCGAAATCCGCCACGGTCCGAGACATCATGAAGCACGAGTTGCTCTCGCAGCGCCGCTTCTTTGGGGAATTTCTGAGTTCGCCGGAGCCGCCCGCCGGCGACGTGCTGAACGCCACCGCGTATGGAGAGCGCCTGGTCGAAATGGCGCGCCCGCGACTCGCGTTCCTCGCGCGCCAGGATGAGGCCTGGTGGCTGACGCCCGCTCGCTTCTTCGACGTCGACCGTCAGCGCATCTGGATTTTCTGGCGGCGGATTTTGCACACCGCGCATCACCGTACGCAATTAACGGTGTATCTGCGGCTTCTCGACAAGCCGGTTCCGGCGATTTACGGGCCCACCGCCGATGTGTCGTGGCAGGGCGCCGACCCCACCCTGGCTCCTCGATAAGCGTGGGGCAGCCGGAACGGCCCGCAATCGGGGTCTCCGACCTGGCGCTACCCAGTCGCCCGCTGCTGTCTCTGATACGTACCCGGCACGGCCCGGAACGAGATCGCCAAACGGTTCCAACCGTTGATCGCGACCACTGCCAGCGTCAGATTCACCAGTTCGTCTTCGCTGAACTGACGACGAACCTGCTCATAAACTTCGTCCGGCACCTGATCGCGCGAAACCAGCGTGACGGCTTCAGTCCACTCGAGAGCGGCGCGCTCCCGGTCCGTATAGTAGGGCGCCTCACGCCACGCGCTCAGCCCGTAAAGGCGCTGCTCGGTTTCGCCTTCCGCCCGGGCATCTTTGCTGTGCATGTCGAGACAGTACGCGCATCCGTTCAACTGCGAGGCGCGCATTCGGACCAGCTCCAATAACTTCGTTTCGAGGCCGCTCTTGCGAATATGCTGCTCCAGCGCGGTCAGGGCTTGTACCCTGACGTGGTTGCGTGTTTGCGGTAATCGATTCTCGGTTCCATGATTCCCTCTGCTTCTAATTTACGATCGAGTGCCGATGGGACGTCAAAAATCGTGTAACGGCGCGTCCGACGTAATAACCCATCCCTGAGATATCTGCTACGATCTGTTACGATATTACTCTCGGCCACGGTTCTTGCCGCCCTGTCTGCTCGCAAGTCAGGCTACGGGCGCTCGCTATGAACACTACATTGCCTTTAGCATTGTTGGCGGTTTCTCCCACCGCTCGCCTGATGCGTGGGCTGTTTGACGATACGTTCTCCGGTATCCATCAACTGGGTTGGTTTGATTGGGCGATCCTGGTGCCGTATTTCACGGTACTGGTGATTCTTTCGATCTACGGGATTCACCGGTTCGATGTAATCCGCACGTATTTTAAATACCGCCATAAGGCGACCGGTGAGCCTCCGCACTGTTTCGAGCAACTGCCTCCGGTCACGGTCCAGCTCCCGATTTATAACGAGCGCTATGTGGTCGAGCGGCTGATCGACGAGGTAGTGAAGATCGAGTACCCCAAGGAACTGCTCCAGATTCAAGTCTTGGATGATTCGACTGACGACACGGCCCCGTTCGCGGAAGCACTCGTGGAGCGCTACCGAGCGCTAGGGTGCCCGATCGAATACCACCATCGCGCAAACCGCCACGGTTATAAAGCCGGGGCGCTGCAGGAAGGGCTCGAAAGCGCCACGGGCGAGTTTATCGCGGTTTTCGATGCGGACTTCTGCCCGCCGGCGGATTTTCTACTGCGGACCATCCACCACTTTGGCGATCCGAAGATCGGCGTCGTGCAGACGCGTTGGAGTTACCTCAACCGCGACTATAATTTTCTGACTGAAGTAGAGGCGATGCTCCTCGACGGCCATTTCATCCTGGAGCACGGCGCCCGGTCCCGCGCCGGTTATTTCTTCAACTTCAACGGAACCGCCGGAATCCTGCGCAAATCGATGATCGCCGATGCCGGCGGGTGGCAGCACGATACTCTCACCGAAGATTCCGATCTCAGCTACCGCGCGCAGTTGAACGGCTGGCGTTTTGTTTATCTGCCGGGTCTCGATTGCCCGTCGGAACTGCCGGTCGAGATGCACGGATTTCAGATTCAGCAATCGCGCTGGGCAAAGGGGTTGACGCAGGTGGCGACGAAGCTTCTGCCCGCCATCCTCCGCTCCGGCGTTCCCAAGCGCGTGAAGGCCGAGGCTTTTCTGCATCTGACCCCGAACATCTCGTACCCGCTCATGATCGTAGTATCGGCGTTGATGCTGCCGGTGATGATCGTGCGGTTCTACATGGGGATCTGGCAGATGGTATTTATCGACCTGCCGCTCATCATCGCGTCTTTCTGGTCAATTTCGCTCTTCTACGTAATCGCGCAGCGCGAGCTGTATCCGAGGCACTGGAAGCGGTCGATCCTGATGCTGCCGATGCTCATTGCGGTGGGGGTAGGTCTGACAATCATCAATACCCGCGCGGTGCTCGAGGCGCTGCTGGGCGTGCAGACGTCCTTTGCTCGCACGGCGAAATACAATGTGGGCGACCGGCGTGTGAACCTGGAAGTGAAGAAATATCGCCGCCGCAGCGGATGGCTGCCGTACGCCGAGATCCTGGTGGGCTGCTACTTCATCGCGATGTCCGTCTTCGCCGTCGAGACGGCGAACTTCTTCGCGATTCCGTTCTTGCTGCTGTTTGTGTTTGGGTATTGGTGGGCGGGGTTCGCTACGCTGTACCAGGAGCATCAGGGCCACTTGCGCTGGCTGAAACAGCGGAAACTGGAACTCAGCCGGGTATCATAACGCCCGCAGCCGGATCATCAATGATCCGGTGCGGCACCGTCACCAATCTCGTTCGGCTTCTCGCCGTACAGAACCAACCGTGTAAACGTCTGGAGCACGTGCATGTATTGGTCCCTGGCTAATTCCTGCATTTTCAACGCCTGTTGAAGCGCAAAGTTGCCGTCGGACGAGGGCATGGATTTGTACTCTGCCTGGATCTTTTGAATATTGGCAAGAGCAATGCCATATACGTGTTCAGCATCATTCAACCGGTTCCGCCAGATTTCTTCCAGCTGCCGTTTGCTCTCCCGCTCTGACATGGAGGATACCCTCCGATCCGTAGCGGTTTGATCCAGCGCGACGTAGCCGTTCTGCCAGGCGTCGTTAGGTTTAATACCTCTACATCTGTTTTTTAACACCCTGACCATTTGGTGTCTAGCGGGGGATCATGCAGTAGGACTTCCCGCCCGTGTGCTCACATCCATCGAGCCGCGCTGAGGGAGTGATCGCGGAAGATCATTTCGTCAACCGGACCATGAATGATCCGGATCGGTGTGGAAGTGCTTTCTCCTTAGCGCGGCATTTGGGCGTCGGACCATTCATGGTCCGAATGGTTATTCCCCGACGATTTTCCCGTCGCGCATATGAACCGTGCGGTGCCCGTACGCCGCGGCTTCAGGATTGTGTGTGATCATGAGAATGGTTTGGCCGAGCCGCTCATTCAGATCGCGAATGAGTTCCAGCACAGCGGTCGAATTCTCGGTGTCGAGATTACCGGTCGGTTCGTCCGCCAGCAGGATCGCAGGACGGTTGACGATCGCGCGGGCAATGGCGACGCGCTGCTGTTCACCCCCCGACAGGGCGCTTGGCTTGTGATCGAGCCGCTGCGCGATCCCGAGCAGCTTGAGAATGTCTTCAAACTGCGGATCGGGCTTTTTGTCCACTCCCGCCAGGTACCGGGCCACAGCGATGTTGTCGCGCGCGGTCAAGTTCGGCAGAAGGTTGAATTTTTGAAAGATGAAAGCCACCGTCCGCTTGCGAAGCCGCGTCCGGTCGAATTCGCTCATCTGGGATAAGTCGCGGTCATCCACTCGAACGCTGCCGGAGGACGGGGCAGTCAGGCCGCCGATAACGTGGAACAGTGTCGATTTTCCGGAGCCCGAAGGCCCCACGATGGAGAGGAACTCCCCGCGCTCCACGTCCAGATCGACCCCCCGGAGCGCGGGAACCGCCACATTCCCCATGCGGTAGACCTTGCTAAGACCGCGCGCTTCGATGATCGGGCGGCCGTTATTCATAGGCCAGCGCCTCGATCGGATCGTGCCGGGCGGCGTTCCAGCCTGGGTACAGAGCACCCAGCCCGGCGCCTACCAGAGTGATCGCGCCGGCGATTGGCCACCACGACGTTACGATCACCATCTGAATCGATGCCGGCACCAGCGTGCGGATCAGCCACCAGCTTCCAAAGCTCAAGCCGATTCCGATAATCGTGCCGCCCACTCCCAGCAGAAGCCCCTCGGCCACGATCGTCCGGAGGATGAAGCCATTACTCGCCCCGAGCGACTTCAGGATGCCGATCTCGCGCGTGCGCTGCAACACTGCCATGTACATGGAGAGCCAGACCACAAAAAACCCGATCACCACCCCCAACCCCACAATCACCGTAATGAACTCGTTGAGCCCCGCGTAGCTGCTGACGTTGTAGAGAGAGGACAAATCCTCCATCGAATACATCGGGTAATCCGGCAGCTTCATTTTCAGCTGGGCGATGACGATGTCGGTGTTTTTCGGATCGTCCAGTTTGACGAAGATCTGGGTTACTTTCCCGCTGCTCGACGTGAGTTCCTGGACGATGCGAAGAGGAAGAATAATGCGGGCCAGCTTGCCGCCCGTGAAGATGCCGCTCACTCTCCAGGTGCGGTTGCCCAGCATCATGAAGGTGCTGCCCACATGCAGTTCCTTCTGCCCGGCGTAGTATTGATCCACGATGATGTCATTTGGGGCGCGCGGGGGCCCGCCTTCCACAAACTGAAAGCCGCCGCTCATCTGTGTGAATCTGTCGAAATCGACACCGGTCACGCCGAACGTGACACCCTCGGTTGCTTGCACCACGGTTCCGAGAGCAAGCCTCACATGCGGCTGCTGCTGGAGAAAATCCACCATCTTTTCCGGGATCGGAGCCCCGCTGAGTGAAGTGGCGAAGGCGGTGCCGGGCGGACGCACCCAGACATCGGCGCCGATGCCGCGGGCGCGCCGCTCGGAATCTTCCAGCATTCCCCGGGTCAGACCCACCAGCGTGAGAATCAAAGTCACCGGCACCGCGATGAGCAGAGCGCTCAGCAGCGTGCGCATGGGCCGGTGCTTCAGGTTTTCGAATACGATTTTTCCAGTCACCTGTCTACTTTCCAGGAGATCCCGATGAAGTGGCCGGCGTGGTGGGCGCGGCTCGCCCGACAAGTTGCAGCTTACTGCCCTGCGGTTGCATCAGCACAAACTTATCATCCGATATGCCGCGATTGATGTCTATTTTTAGAACGTTGAGGACAACCGCGTATTCGTCATGAGGGCGATCGATCTCAATATGGCTGGGGAATTTCACATCGCCGTACTGCTTCCAGTTCGAGTACCGCGCGTCGGTCAGAATGTTGCCTGCCGGATCGAGGATGATCTGCCGCGCGAGTTGAAGATCCACGCGGCTGAACCAGATGGTCCTTTCGAGCACCAGTTCGCCACCGGCATCGATGTGAACCGTATGGAGGATATAGAAGGCGTTGTCCTCGTCGGTGTAATTTTCCAGCAGCGCTTTGGATTGAGGCGCCACGGGGCGGATCAGCAGAGCGTCGACAAAGTGCTGAGGGCGCAGGTTCTCGAGTTTGTTTGGCGACGGCTGATCGACGGTATTGCTACCCACCAGAAACCGGTTCCTTGACGGCACATAAAGCTGAAAATCGGTGCCGTTTGAGGCCATGTCGAAGGCCGTGTTGCGAACCACCGGATAGAGACCAACGATGCGGACGTCGCCTGGCTTGCGGAACAGGATGTAGCCCCGCACATCCTTGTACTCGGTGATGCGGCTCTTCTCGGCAGTCCCGAGAGCGGGAGTCATGTCCACGGTGGCGCTGAAGTCGTGGATGGCATCGAACTGATCGGCCACCCGCCGCATCAGGTCTGGCACCTGCGCGTTGAGAAGTTGGGGCTGGGAAGTTTTAGCTCCCGTTCGGGTGATAATGCGCCGTTTCACCACACAGGAGGAAAGCTCCAGGCATGCCAGACAGAGTACGAGCGCAGTGGCGCCGACGCGGAGAGCAGCCATTAATTTATTGTAGGCAGCCGCAAAACTGAGGTGTCAATGACCCGTGCGGAGGTGCCATGTTATAGTAAGAACACGTCCTCATCATGAGTGTCCCCGAGGGCCTGTGGCGCAGTTGGGAGCGCGCTTCCATGGCATGGAAGAGGTCGTGAGTTCGAATCTCACCAGGTCCACCAAACCACTTAAGACTTCATCTCGCCGGATAAAAAACTGCCCGTCCCGGGGTGAACTCCGAAACGGGCTGAAGTTTTGCTACTGGAAGAACGTTCAGTGGCGCGCCTGGCCGCTGATGTCCTTCGTCTCGTAGACTTCGCAATACGCACGCTCCGGGACCAGTCCGGCGTCGGGTGCTCCATTGAGCTTCAGGATTCGCGGCGGGATCACCCACGGTTCCACCAGCACATCTGGGTCTTCGACAGTGATTTCGTACAGGATCTCATCGCCCTTCCGCGTGAATTTCTCCACGATGTGCATGTCGGCGGAATGGAAGAGGCCGCCTCGGCCCAACCACGTCGTATCGGTGAACGAGATGGAGTCGAGCACCAGCGTGTCGCCTTCCCAGTGTCCGACCGTATACCCCATGTAGGTGGCCTCGATCGCCTTCTTCGGGTCGTGCTTGCGGTCATCGGTGGGGATCACGCGAAATTCCCGGTTTCCACCGCCGTAATCGCTGGTCGTATACAGCATGGTAATGTCGTTCGCCGTTTGGAAGATGCGGCGGGGTGTGCCCTCCCGCGGAAGCCCCATCGGCTGGCACGTCATGATGGGATCCTCTTTGTTCGTCCACTGATCGAGTTGCTGCACCTTGTCCCAGAACTCGGGTTTGTAAATGGGATGACTCGGCCTCAATACCTCAGCGGAGCCCGTTAAACCAAACCTCGAAGGCGAGATCCATTCATATTCCACCCAGAAGTTGTCTTGCCCGGTTTGGCAGCCGGTATCGGGGCTGATTCCCCCACCTTTCACCTGCGTTGGACCGCA
>DASXAK010000257.1:0-11617 GCA_036406715.1 Bryobacteraceae bacterium
CGTCCATGGTCGTCAGGCCAACGTCGATGATCTCCCCCGCTCCGATCATACCGATTCCGCGAAACCTGAAGCGCTTGAAACTGTCCGTTGTGTGACGCGCCATCTTGGCCGGGTCCCGATCGGCGTGCGATCGTGAACTCATACTCGGCGGGCGTCTCGATCTCGGCACCTGAATTGCTCACTCAAACCCAGACCCCCCTTCGGAGCAAATTATGAACGATGCCAAATTCGAAGATCTGTTCAACCGGCAACTGGACGAACTGTTCGATGCCGAAAACCAGATCTCGAAAGCCCTGCCCAAAATGATTGCTGCGGCCTCCTCGGAAGATCTTGCTCGTGCCCTTCAGGAGCATCTGGATCAAACTAAGAAACAGATCCGCCGATTGGAAGCCATTTTCGAGGCGATGGGCGAACAGCCCGGCAGTGGCAAATCCGCCGGAATGGAGGGTCTGCTCGGCGAAGGCGAACGTCTGGTCGCTGACTTCCAGAAATCGCCCGTTTTAGACGCTGGCTTGATCGGCGCCGCTCAGAAGGTCGAGCAATACGAAATCGCCGCCTACCGGATGGCCCGTGGGATTGCCGAGATTCTGGCCCAGCAGGATACCGTCGAACTTTTGCAGGAAACGCTCGACGAAGAAATGGCCATGGCCGAGGACCTCGAGGATTTCGCCGAAACCGTTCTCACCGGTGAAGACCCAGGTGAAGAACTCGAAACCGAAATTGGAATGAGTGGCTCCGAGCCGGCTTAATCGCCGCCCTTGAGCAGCCCCGGAATCTTCTTCATCGCCGACTGAATTTCCGCCGTCAGCGCCTCGGTCTCTTCCGTCTCCGGGAGCGCTTTCAGCGTCTCCAGCGCTTCCTTGCACATTACCGCTTGCCGCTCCGGCCGGCCCATGCGTTTCGCGCAAAACAGGTCCGAACCCTCGTATAGCAGGTTCGCCATTCCGAAGAAGAATGTGTTCTTCTCAACCGATGCCTCCGCCCCTTGAAGGAGCGCTTGCGCCTTGAGCGAGTCCGTCTCTCCGAGCGAGCGCGTAAGCGCCAGAATGACGCCTCGTTCCAGCATGGCGCGCTGCAGCGTTTCCCGCTCAGCGTCGCTCAACCACGTCCCGCAGGAGATCTTCTCCAGTTCGATCGGCGCTACTGTATTCCCCGGTGGAAATCCGAAGCTCAACGGCGCCAGCACCATGTGTGCTCCCTGCGCCTCGAAAACGGCTTGTGTGAACTCGAGCGCCGCGCTCGCGGCCATGCCTCGCAGATTCGCCGCCTCGCTCCGGAAACCCGCCGGATTGACCTCGCTCCCCGACTGATAGGCGTTCGCCAGGTCCCCCAGCCCCTTCATCACGCCCGCGGAGATCACCAGGTGCAAGACCCTCGCCCGCGCGGCGAATTCGTTATCTCCTTGACTGATCTCCCGAAGAGTCGACTGCGCCTTCACCATATCGCCCGTCCGGTAGCTCTCCCGCGCTACGGCCCAAAAGAAAGCGGGGCTGCCCGGCTTGATGGGCGGCGGCCCGCTGCTGCAGCCGCCTGCCAGGATTGAAAACACGGCCAAACCCAAAACTGCCCGTCTTTCCATACCTCACCTCCACAAACCCCTGCTTGCACTATAGGACCTATTTATCTGAATTTCAAGACCCCCCGGCCTGGAGACTACAATCCGTAGAGGAGGCTTGACCTTGCCCACAAATTCCGAGACCCGCCGCCAGTTGCTCCAACGCACCGCCCTGGCCGCCGGAGCCGCTGCCCTGGTTTCACCGAAAGCTCACCCCCAAACCGCCGCCGAGCCTTCGCCGTGCATGCGCTTCTTCCCTGCCGGCTTCCGCAACCAGCGCATCAAAACCTCCGGCGCCGAGATCAACGCCGTGATCGGCGGCTCCGGCCCTCCCGTCCTGCTCTTTCATGGCGCGCCCCAATCGGTAATCACCTGGCGGCTCATCGCTCCCGACCTCGCCAAAGACTTCACTCTCGTCATGTGCGACCTCCGCGGCTACGGCGATTCCAGCAGGCCCCCAGACCAGCCGAAGCATGTCAGCCAATCCAAGCGGCCGATGGCCCTCGACGGCGTCGAAGTCATGGAACACCTGGGCTTCCGTCAGTTCTTCATGATCGGTCACGACCGCGGCGGGCGCGTCGGCCGCCGCATGGCCCTCGATCACCCCGATCGCGTGCGAAAGCTCGTCGTCATGGACATCGTCCCCGCGCACTACCTCTACTCGCACGTCACCATCGATTTCGTCCAGGCCTATTTTCACTGGTTCAACTACCTCCGCCCCGCCCCCGGCCCGGAAAACGAGCTCAAGGCCGCCAATGACGCGCAGCTCGCGCGCGCCGCCGACGATGTGCAGCGCGAATACCTGCGCCATACCACCGACGCGCTAATGCTCCACGGAATGTGCGAAGACTACCGCGCCTCGGCTTCCGTCGACCTTGAAATCGATGCCGCTGACATCAAAGCCGGCAAGAAGATCCAGTGCCCTTTGTTGACTCTGTGGGCCGCCACGGGAGCCATGGGCCGCCTCTATGACGTGCTCGGTATTTGGAAAGAAGAAGGTGTGAACGTCACCGGCAAAGGCCTCCCCGGCAACCACTCGCTCCAGGAAAGCGCCCCCAAAGAGACCTTGGCCGAATTGCAGAGCTTTCTGCGAACGTAGTAGCGCAGGCCTCCGGCATGCGGACCGGACGTCTTATAGCCCTTCGTCCATGTCGTGCCGCGGCGCCGCCGCGTGGTGCGTCGTTTCCCGCGCCGTGCCCAGCCGGCAGATCAGCAGTTCGCGCTCGTAGACCATTTCCGCCGGCAGATGGTCGTGTAGCGCCAGGAACAGCTCTTCGTGCGCCATCACTTCGCTCCGCCACGCCGTCTTATCGAATGCCTGCAGTTCTTCGAACGTCTCCCGCGGGAACGACTCCAGCCCTTTCCACTCGACATCCTCGTAGCGGGGCATCCACCCGATCGGTGTTTCTCTTCCCAGCGCCCGCCCGTGCGCGCGATCTACGATCCACTTCAGCACCCGCATGTTCTCGGCAAAGCCCGGCCACAAGAATTTCCCGTCGCCGCCTTTACGGAACCAGTTCACGTGAAAGATCCGCGGTGTCTCACTCAACCCGTGCTGCATCGAGATCCAGTGCCGGAAATAGTCCCCCATGTGATAGCCGCAAAACGGTAGCATCGCCATCGGGTCGCGCCGCACCTGGCCGTGACCGCCCACCGCCGCCGCCGTCATCTCCGAACCCATCGTCGCGCCGATGTATACGCCGTGCGTCCAGTTGAACGCCTGGTAGACCAGCGGGATATTGGTAGCCCGCCGTCCGCCGAACACAAATGCGCTGATCGGCACCCCGTGCGGATCCTCCCACGCCGGGTCGATCGTCGGGCACTGCGACGCCGGTGCGGTGAACCGCGCGTTCGGATGCGCCGCCTTCGCGCCCGTTTCTTTCGCAATCTGCGGCGTCCAGCGCTTCCCCTGCCAGTCCAGGCACTCGGCCGGCGGCTCGTCGGTCATCCCTTCCCACCATACGCCGCCTTCGGGCGTCAGCGCCGTATTGGTGAAAATCGTGTTCTTCGAAAGCATCGCCATCGCGTTCGGGTTCGTCTTCATCGATGTCCCCGGCGCCACGCCGAACAGCCCTGCCTCCGGATTAATCGCCCGCAGCCGCCCGTTCGAATCCGGCCGGACCCACGCGATATCGTCCCCCACTGTCCACACTTTCCAGCCTTCGAACGCCGGCGGTGGAATCAGCATCGAAAAATTCGTCTTCCCGCACGCGCTCGGAAACGCCCCCGCCACGTACGTTTTCTGTCCGTCCGGATCCTCCACGCCGAGAATCAGCATGTGCTCCGCCATCCATCCTTCGTCGCGCGCCATGTTCGACGCGATCCGCAGCGCGAAGCACTTCTTTCCCAGCAGCGCATTCCCGCCGTACCCCGACCCGTACGACCAGATCTGCCGCGTCTCTGGAAAATGCACAATGTACTTTTCCTTGTTGCACGGCCACGATACGTCCTTCTGCCCCGGCGCCAGCGGCGCCCCCACGCTGTGTACGCACGGCACTACACGCTTCGTGTCGCGGTCGATCTCTTCAAACACAGCCTTACCGATCCGTGCCATGATCCGCATGTTCACCACGACGTACGGCGAGTCCGTCAACTGGACACCAATCTGCGACATCGCCGCGCCCACCGGCCCCATGCTGAACGGCAGCACATACATCGTGCGTCCGCGCATCGACCCGTTGAACAGTTCCTTCAGCTTCCGCCGCATCTCGAACGGGTTCACCCAGTTGTTCGTCGGCCCTGCGTTTTCCTTCGAAAGCGAGCAGATGAAGGTGCGATCCTCCACCCGCGCCACGTCGCCCGCGTCCGATCGGGCGTAATAGCAGTTCGGCCACAGATCCTGGTTTAGCTTCAGCAGCGTGCCGCTCTCCACCATCTGCGCGCAGAGCGTGTCGTTCTCCTGCTGGGAGCCATCCACCCAGTGAATATGGGCGGGCTTGGTGAGTTCTGCAATCTTCGCCACCCATCGCAGCAGGTGCTTATTCTCACTCAACGGAACGGCCGGATCTCGTGTGAATTGTAAGTTGGCAATAGACATGAATCTGAAGGGCGGAAAAGACGCCGAATTCTAAATTTTAGCACCAGCCCCGCTTCCCGAATAATGCAGGTATACTGCGTCAGGACGCAATATGACTCATCGGCGACGCCTCACCGTTTGCGCAGTAGCATTGGGCCTCCTCGTCACACCGCTCCCGGCCCAGTGGCTCAGCTATCCCACCGCCGGTGTGCCGCAAACGCCCGATGGAAAACCGAATCTCGCCGCCGCGTGTCCGCGAACTCCCGATGGCAAACCCGACCTCTCCGGCCTCTGGGTGACCGAGCCTAGGCGCGAAGCCACTCCGAACTTCCCCGGCTGCGAACCCACCGCCGCCGAGTTCACCGAGATCGGCGCCAGTCTTAAGGGCGGTCTCCCCTATCAACCATGGGCCGCCGACCTCGTCAAGAAACGCCGCGCCGAACTGCGCCTCCACGACCCGCTGTCGTATTGCCTTCCCGTCGGCCCCATCCGTCTCCACACCTGGTCGACACCGCGCAAGATGGTGCAAGCCCCCGGCCTCGTCGTCATCTTAAATGAACTGAATGCGAGCTACCGCCAGATCTTCACCGATGGCCGTCCTCTGCCGGCTGATCCGAACCCATCCTGGAACGGCTACTCCAGTGGCAAGTGGCAAGGCGACACCCTCGTCGTCGAGAGCATCGGTTTTCGCGACGGCCTCTGGCTAGACAGCACTGGCAATCCCCTCACGGATGCCGCCAGACTCACCGAACGATTCCACCGCCTCAACTACAGCCGCATGGAGATCGAAATCACCGTCAACGACCCCAAAGCCTACACCAAGCCCTGGACCGTCAAGCTCTTTCAAGCCATCAAGCTCGACACCGACCTGCTCGACTTCATCTGCAGCGAAAACGAGCGCGACACCAAACATCTGCTAGTCCAGTAGCCCAGTGGCGCGGGCCTTCGGACTGCGCGCGCTACGTCCGGTCCAAATTGTTATAGATCGCCGTGACATTCGCCGACAATCGGTCTTCCAGCGCCGTCCTTGGACCGATATAAACCGCGTATTTCATCAGATTCTCTGCCACGTAACCCCCAAACGCACCGTCCTTCAGTGTGGCTAGCGACCCGGCAGTAATTGTCTTCTGCAGCTCGGGCAACGGCACCCCGGCCTTCTTCGCTCTCTCGACTCGTCCCGTCAGATCTTCGATGTAGTTGCGAAACTGCGACAGGCGTCCGCGGCCTTGCTGCACGGGGCCGTGGCCGCCAACCAGGTGATCGAATTTCAACTCCGCCACCGAGTCGATCGTCTTCGGCCAGGGACGCGGGTAGCCGTCGTTGAGATTTGGCAGAAACCCGATCACCGTATCTCCCGACGCCACCGCCTTCTTCGACGGCGAGAAGACCTGAACGTCGCCAGCCGTATGCGCTCGGCCGTGGAACTCGATATGCAGATCGCCCGCGCTGTCCGGAATCACGTGCGTCTTCGCAAACGTCACCGTGGGAAGCTCCAGCGGATAGCTCTTCATCTCTTCCTGATAGGCCTGCAGCTGCCGCGATTGATCGTTCGCCCATTCGCGTTCCTGGGGGGTGCGAGCCTTCGCCAGGCGCGATTTTAGCGTCTCCATCATTCCGGGCACTGAATCGAGCGATTCCTTCAGCCGATCGCGCCCGATCTGGCTCATCAACTGTTTCGTGGTGTCGCTTGCAATGATTTCGATTTTCGAATTCGCCGCTTTGTATGCGGCGTCGCCCTGCGAATGATCCCAGTGGAAGTGGCTGTTGACCAGATACCGTACGGGCTTCTCGGTAACCTCCTTCTTGATCTGCGCAAGAAGAGCGGCGGCCGCTGACGGCTTGGAATGTGCGTCCACCACCAGCACATCTCGCGAGAGCACAAAGATCACCGCGTTGCAATTGGTCATGATCTGCGGCTTGGCCAACGCGGCATAAACTCCGTCGGCGACTTTTTCAATCGTGAACAGCTCGCTGCCGGCCGTGCGGGCTTGTGCACGAGCCCAATTGGCGCGGAAAAACGCCATCTCCAGCACCGTTGCCCCTGCGAGAATACCTCCGAACGATCGGCTGAAGAAATCCCGTCGGGAATGTCCGTGATGGTGGTCGCTCATGGAAACCTCCGTCTGCGTTTCCAGAATTGTACCTGAGGTCAATCCCGGTTGCTGGCCTTGACACCGCCCGCCGTGTTCGGGATTCTAGGCTGCTATGGCTGAAGAAAAAACCAGTATCGGGGGTATAACAGTTCTATCGCGACGCCGTTTATTGTCAGCCGGCGCCGCGGTGGGCGTCACGATCTTGCGAAGTAAGCCGGCAAATGCCGCCATCGTGAACGCGGATTTTTCCAAGCTTCCCGCCTACGGCAATGGCACGCTCCCCGCAGGGGTCCGTTCGCGCCAGATCGCCAACGTAAATGGAATGACCGTTCACATTTTGGAGGCTGGTTACGAAACGCCGGGACGGCAGGCGGTATTGCTTCTGCATGGCTTTCCCGAGCTTGCGTATAGCTGGCGCAAAGTGATGCCATCGCTCGCCGACGCCGGATATCACGTGATCGCACCCGATATGCGCGGCTTCGGCCGAACCATCGGCTGGGACGATTCCTACGAGGCCGACCCGGATCCTTTTCGCATTCTGAACATGACGCGCGACACGATCGGGCTCGTCTTCGCTCTCGGCCACCGCTCTGTCGCCATGGTGGTCGGACACGATGCCGGCGCCCCGGTCGCTTCCTGGTCCGCCCTCATTCGCCCCGATATTTTTCGCTCCCTGACCATCATGAGTTCCCCGTTTGAAGGCCCTCCCGCCTTGCCCTTCGATACAGCCAACGGAGCGTCTCTTCCGCGCCGCGCAATCACTGACGACGAGCTGGATGCCGAGCTCGCCAAACTCAATCCGCCGAGGAAGTATTATCAGAACTACCAGCGGACTCGCGGCGCCAACGAGGACATGCTGCACGCGCCGCAAGGTCTGCACTCCTTCTTCCGTGCTTACTATTTCTATAAGAGCGCCGACTACGCCGGGAACAAGCCGCACCCCTTAAAAGCCCGCACCGCCGAAGAGATGGCCCAGATCCCGACGTATTACGTGATGGAAAAAGACAAGGGCATGGCCGCAACCGCTGCTTCCCACATGCCGTCACCCGATTACATTGACAAGTGCAAATGGCTGACTGAAGCCGACGTCGATGTGTATGCCACCGAATATGGCCGGACCGGTTTTACTGGTGCGCTTCAAGGCTACCGGGTCCGGAGGGGAACCGATCCCAGGAGCCTCGCCGAGATGCAGACGTTCTCCGGCCGCACGATCGACGTGCCGGCGCAGTTCATCGCAGGTAAGAGCGACTGGGGCGTTTATCAAACTCCCGGCGCGGTCGACAGAATGCGCTCCAGCGCCTGCACGCAGATGGTGGGCTTCCACCTTCTCGATGGGGCTGGACATTGGGTTCAGCAGGAGCAGTCGGAACAGGTAAGCGCGCTGCTCGTTCAATTCTTACGAGGACGGTGAACGTGGGGCAGGCCTCCGGCCAGCCAACTTAGTGCGTCATGTCGTAGACGATATAATTCACGCCGATCCGGATGCCGAGTGCCGCGAACTTCTCCGGATACGTCGGATCGTCGGCCCACTCCCACGAATCCCCCACATCCGATTCGAACGTGATCGCCACCATCACTCGGCCTTTGTCGTCGTAGATGCCTCGCCACCGTGCTGGACAGGGATAACATTTGTCGGTACGGCCGCGATTGACCGAGCCGCGGCTCGCCACCTGATATCGATCATCCAGGTCGTAAACCGTGTGGAAGATCGGGTCGGTATCAGGTATGTCTACCACCGGGCGGCCCGGCAAAACGCGGCTCATGCTTTCCATGAAGACTTCCCACTCACCTTCTCCCCAGAAGTCATCACACATGAGAAATCCGCCGCGTAGCAGGAATTCCCGCAGTGCCGCGGCTTGCGCGTCGGTCAGACTCCAACTGCCCGTCTGCACCGCGTACAACCAGGGCCAGTCATAGGTGTCGCCGTCGTCCAGATTGACCGGCTGTTCCACCGATCGCACATGAATCCGCGTCAAACGGCGGACCGCCGGTGCGAAGTGGCGGTCTGCGCGTGGGTAGTCTTGCGTCCATGCCGAAAACCCCTCCGTCCAATTGCCGCCGCCGAAGCGGAAACCGAAACCCCGGCGATAGGGGGAAGGAGGATACATCAAACGGGCGAATGCCCATTCCGTCTTGTCCTGCCAGTCCACCGGCAACGGAACATCGCCCACCCGATATTCGACTCCCGGATACTCCCGAAACGGCAAGCGCGCCCACATCGTCGTTAGCGCAACTACCCCGAGCCCGAATATCGCGAAAACCGGATGAGCCTTCATTCGTGAAAATTGGCGCCCCTGCTATTCTCTCGCATCCGCAAGCCGTGCCAAGCCGCGGTCTGGGTTGGCCGCGGGTTACAATCGGTGACTTCTGTCCGGCGCGCGACTATGCAACTGCTCCTATCCATTCTCGTCTCCGACATCCTGCCGGTTTTTTTCATTGCCACAGCCGGTTTCCTTTTGGCTCGCTTCGCTGCGGCTGAAGTCAGGACCGTCGCGCGTGTCGTCTTTTACTCGCTGCTGCCGTGCTTCGCGTTCCGCATGCTCGTAACCTCCAAAGCATCGGGCGGAAATTCGGCCCGTCTCGTGTTGCTCGCGGTTACGATAATGACCGCCATGGGTCTCGTAGGATACGTCGCAGCAAGAGGGCTTGGCCTGGACAGCAAATCGCTACGCGCTTTCATGATGGTCGTAATGTTTTCGAATGGTGGAAACTATGGCCTGCCGGTGGTTCGATTCGCGTTTGGCCCGGAAGCCCTCACCTACGCGACTATTTTCTTTCTCGCCGGGTCTGTCACCACGTATGTGGCCGGCGCGTTCTTCGCGGGCAGTCATCGCAGCAAACTCGCCGGAGCGCTCGACAAGATTTGGAGGATGCCCTCGCTCTATGGAATCGCCCTCGCGTTGATCGTGCTCGCTCTGCGATGGCCAGTGCCCGATGCGGTGATGCGCCCAGTCTCCTTGTTAAGCGATGCCGCACTCCCCGTTATGATTCTGGTGCTCGGAATGCAATTGGAGCGTGCCGCCTGGCCAGCGCGCCCCGGGTTAGTGGTCTTGGCCGTAGCCATTTCGTTGATCGTAGCTCCGTTCGTAGCCCTGGGTTTGGCTGCCGGTTTCGGCATCACCGGCCCGGCCCGGCAGGCCGCCGTGATTCTCTCTTCCATGCCGGTGGCCGTGGTCACTACCATTCTGGCTCTCGAATTCGAGTTAGCCCCGGAATTCGTTACCAGCGCCGTCTTCATTTCGACTCTGGCGAGTCCCCTGACTCTGACGCCTCTTATCGCCTATCTGAGTTAACCAAGTGGCGCAGGTCTCCGACCTGCCAAACCACCGACCCGCGCTCGCCGACCCTACCCCCGCGTCGACGCGGCCTTGGCGCGGTTCGCCTCGAGCCGCAAGTCCACCAGCGCCACCGTTTCGTCGATCACCGGGTTGCTCAATCCCTTCTGCTTCGCGATCAGTTGCACCAGTTTATCGGCGCGCTCAATGTTGGGCGCTCCGTTCGAAAGGGCGCGCGCCGCCGAAGCCGGGCGAACCAGTGACTGCGCCGCCGCGGCGTATTTCTCAAACGGCACGAGGTCGTTCGGGTCTGCTCCCAGCCGTACGCACAAATCGTTGACGAACTGATAGACCGAGCGCGAAGTCTCAAGATCGCTGTGCACCGCCTCCTGCACGGTTCGCAGGCCGTCTTTGGTGATCGACCGATAGTTGCCGGCGAGCAGCATCGCCCATTTCGCCAAGGGCACGAAAATCGATTTGTGCACTTTCAGCTTCACGGGCAGTTCGATTATTCCTTCGGGCGTGTCGAGCCGCGCGTCTTCAATGTCACTCGCCAACTGCCGCAGGATGGCTGTCGATTTTTCGTCTTCGAACTTCGCGACTTTGAAGTTGGTCGGCAGCGTCACCATCAGCACATTCACCGGTTCGTCCGGCGGCCGGATCGCCTGCGGGTCCGGGCTGTTAAGCGTCATGCACCGGGGGTCGAAATTTTCCCAAACCGTCGCATCCGTGTACGCCGCCTTCAGCCCCTCGGCATCCAGACCGGGTACGCGCTTCAGGTACGGCAGCGGCGGCATGTTCATGATCGACATGCACGGCACGCGCGATCGCGCTACCGCGTCGAGCAATTCGCGCACGCCCGCTCCGCGGTATTGCGGCTCCTGCATACATAGACCGACCAGGTCGTAGTCCTTCGGATTGACGCCGGCCGCTGGCCCGGCCGTCACCGTTCCCGGCAGGTTGCGCGAGTCGAGGACTACGGGTTCCTTGCGCCCTCGCACGGGCAACCGTACGCGAAACCCTTCCGCGTTGATCAAATCGGCCTCTGCCGGCAGACACACCAGATGAATCGTGTGGCCGCCAAAGAGAATTTTGGAAGCGAGAAGCGACCCGTAGGACGCGCCCATCAACAACACGCTGTACGGCATAATCGGGGTACCGAATATAAAAGGATCGCAGCAGTCGGCCGCGCCAGTCAATTCCCTGCCCGCGCGGCCCAAGCCGTTACTTCAGTCTGATGATCTTATCGGGATCGATGCGAACCACGAGGTAATCGATCGATCCATCCACAGCGCTGAACCAATGCGCCACGCCCGCCGGAATAATAACTGTGTCGCCCGCGCCCACGTGGCGGCTCTCGCCGCTTCGCAGTGAGGTGCCGGTAGTGCTCGGGCCCGTCAGATCGCGGAGCGCCGCGTCGTTGGCGGGCCGCCGCTGTGGATTCACCAGCGTGCCGCCCGTCACCATCGTTCCGGATCCCGCCAGGATGTGATAGACCTCGGTCACCTGGTCGTGTGCGACGGCGTTCTGCGCCGCTCCCGCGGACCGGTGCACCACTCCTAAGCCGACGTTTTGCTTGCCGGTATCGACAACCCGCACCTGCTGATCGGTGACGTGGGTAGAAACCATCTGCTTGACCGTGGATTGGACGTCGCCATGAGTGACGTACGTGCCCGCA
>DASXAK010000258.1:0-6050 GCA_036406715.1 Bryobacteraceae bacterium
GGTGACGATGAGTTCATTGCTGCGGGGGTGGGGAGCAAGACCACTCGTGTGTCGCATCGGATAGAGGGCTAGTGCGCCGCCGGGAACATCTGGCACTGCCAATGCGATAGGAAAATCGGGTGAAAGCAAGGGACCGGGTCCGAGAATCTCCTCTACCGCTTGGGTTTCGCCAGCGATCGCCTCGACTCCGTGAGCCACTAGGGCGCCGGTCCTTGAATTGAAACATGGATTCCAGTATTTTGCTGCGCCATCGGTTTCACGGTGCAGATCCGAGCCGTCCGGTTTCACCGAGGCCAGGTGCCAGTCATTCCAGGTAGATCGCGTCGCGAAGATAATTCGACCGTCTGCCACGGTGGGTGACAAGACTTCAATGCCAGGTGGTGTGATCCGCCGCTGCCCGGAACCGTCCGCGTTCATTGCCCAGAGCTCAAAGCCGCCCTTCTGGGAAAGAATCGGGCTCTGAGGAGGAGAAATTTTCCCATTCCGTCCGGAGTAGAAGTAGATGGTGCCGCCGTCAGGCGACCATACCGGGGAGCCGTTCCAATTTGGGGAATCGGTCAAACGTTGGAGATCGTTACCGTCGAGATTCATGACATAGATATCCCCTTCGCGCTGCCGGACGAATGGGAAAAACGGATTACTCGTCACAGGACTATCGCGGTCGGATGAAAAGGCGATCTGCTGGCCGTCGGGGGAAAATACCGGACGAAAGTTGCCGAATGGATTGTTCGTCAGATTCGTTGCCGCATTGAAGGGCTGAGTCATGATTGGATCGAACGGTATTACATAGATGTTGGCGGTGCCGGAGTGATCGCTCATGAACGCCATTGTTTTTCCATCAGGCGAAATCGCAGCTTGGTCCTCCATCGAATTGCTATCGATCAATAGCCGAGGATCTCCGCCCTTATGTACGTCGAGCGCGTAAAGGTGCGGAATTCCGGAGCGTTCAGAGGTAAATACGACCCAGCGGCCGTCCGGCGAAAACACAGCGTCGTAATCGAGACCCGCGCCACTGGTGATCTGCTTGGGAGCCGCCTTCATCGAATCGAAATAGTAGATGTTCCAGTTCGTGGGTTTCAGGGATTGCCAAACGAGCCTCTGAAGTCCACCACTGTCCTGTGCGGAAGGGGAACGTTCGGCTGAAACCCGAGTTGTTGGTACTGGCATTCTGCGACCCCCGAATCTCGATTAAATCAATGCAGCCTTCGACTCGGCCGGCGACTTATTGTACAGCGTCCCGGTCTAGTCGCAGCTCGCTGAGTCCAGGATCGTCGACAATCCGGAAATTGAAGAGCGGCGTTATTAACCAATATCGGTAGCCACCGGAAACTCGGGCGTTGGCGGCCCTCGCGGGGACTCGGGTCCACCGCGCCGGCATTCTCATTGAGATTCAGTTACGTCGGACGCTGGATGGCGGCACTCCACACCAAGCGCCGGTCGGGGCTCGCGCGTCGGACTATGAGTCGCGCTACGGCGTAATCCCCACCCTCTTCACCAGAGCAACGAATCGCGCATCCTTCCGCAACCGGTCGAATGCCGGCTCAGTCCCGATCATCGCCATGATGTAGTTACGCCGCGCCACCGCCTCGTTCAACACCCCTATCGCCTCGTCCGCCCGGCCGGTCATCGCCGCCCCCATCGCCCTATAGTAAGGATTCGCCGACGCCCGCAGTGTCTCCAACTCCTCTGGCCCGCTCTTGCCCTGATACAGCTCCGCCCGCGCGATGCATAGTCTCGCCTCCTCCAGCCCAGGCTCCAACTCCAGCGCGCGCCGCGCGTACCGGACCGCGTCCTCGAACCGCCTCGCCTGGAGAAAGACCCAGCCAGCGTCGAGATTCACGCGCGGCGCCAACGGATCGAGCGCCAGCGCGGTACGCAGCTCGGCGATGCCCGCGCGGGGCTCGCCCGCCTCCACCAGCAGGAATCCGTAATCGTGATGCGCCCGCGCCAAACTGGGATTGCGCTCCAGCGCTTCTTCGAAATGCTTCCGAGCCTCGCCGACCTTCCACTCGTACCAGAATTCGACCGTGCCCAGCGCCGCGTGCGCCTCCGCGTTCCATTTGTCGATCGCCAACGCCGCGCGTGCTGCCGCTCCAGCCTTGGCGAATGCATCACCCGCTTCCGCCGGAGGGTCGCTCATTGCCTCTCCGAGCCACGTCTCCGCCATCGCCGCCCGTGGCGCCGCGAAGCTCGGATCGTGTGACGCTGCCAGTGTGAACCACTGGATGGCGCGCGCGGGATCGCGACGATCCAGATACCGCCCGTTCCAGTAAGCCTCGGCTGCCGTCGCATTCGGTTCGTACGAGACACCCACCGCCGACGCACCCTTTGGAAAAAGCTGTCGGACCACCGCCGCCGCCACCCGTTGCGCCACGTCGGCCTGGAGTTCGAGTCGCGTAATCCCGGCCAGTTGGAACGTGTTGCTCCAGACCTGCGTTTGCTTCTTCGCCTCCACCAGCCGAACCGCAATTCGCGATCGCCCGCCTTCCGTCCGCAGACTGCCCTCGATCAGGTAATCGACCCCAAGCTCCGCCAGCCCCGCCTTGCCGCCAGCGTACCGTGCCGCGCTCGTCCGCCCCACGACCGCCAACCGTACCGGATCCGCCATTCCGAGCTCCGTGGTCATTTCGTCCGTCAGCCCGAACGCCACCGCCGCTTCGCCGCTCACGTTTTCGATCGGCAGCACCGACAGTCGCGTCGTCCGGCGAGGTATCAGCAGCGACGCGGCGGTTACGACCGCCGCCGCTGCGACTACAGCTGCCGCGATCCGCACCTCCCGCCGATGCACCGCCAGCCTCGGCTTGCCCGGCGCCGATCCATTCCCCACCTGCTCGACCGGCGCGACGAACCGGTACCCTTGCCGCGGCAGGGTCTGGATGAAGCGCGACGCTTCGGAATCGTCGTTGAGCGCCGACCGGATCGCCGCCACGCAAACGTTCAGTGCGCGATCGAAATCCACATAGACTTCCGTGCCCCAGATTTCGCGCTGGATTTCTTCGCGCGTACAGATTTGTCCGCCGCGCTCCGCGAGCAGGCGCAGGACGCGCAGTTGCTGCGGCGAGAGTTTCACCAGTACCCCGGCGCGGCGCAGTTCCTGCGCCACCGGATCGAGTTCGAACACCCCGAATCGCAGCAACACGCTTCAGTATACGCGCCGCCCTTCAATTAATCCGGCGATCCACGCCCGCTTACCCACTAACATAACGTCGTAAGCTACTGGTCCCGCCCCACTTCCGCACTAATACAAATTTGAGGGATGCAACCTTGAAGCGTATCGCCGCTGCCGGCCAAAATCGCCGCATGACAAGCACTCGACGCACTTTCTTCTTCGCATCCTCGGGCGCCGCCCTGTGCGCACAAACCGCCGAGACCGACAAACCCGACCTCTTTCAGGCCATCACCGCCGGCGACATGAAGCTCGCCAACGGGATCATGGACGCCAACCCCGAGATCACCCGCACCCGATCGGCCGACGGCCGCACCCCTCTCCACTACGCCACGGCCCGCGGCAGTCTCGAACTGGTCGCCCGCATCGCCACCCGCGGCGGTGACCTCAGCGCCGGTCCCGAATCCCCCCTCCTGGCTGCGATCGACCGCCCCGACCACAAGGTCGCGTTCGATATTGCCCAATTCCTCCTCATGAATAACTCCGACCCCAACGCCCGCACCCGCGACGGCCGCAGCGCGCTAGAGATCGCTCGCGCCCGCGGCTACTCCGATATCGTCGACCTCCTGATCCACCGTGGCGCTCACACCGACGGGACCGGCAAGATCGCCGTCGCGTGGTACGGCCGCCGCTACCTCCAGGACATCCATGGCGACCCGGTCCGCCGCGACGACCTCAACGGCCTTCCCTGGACCGTGGTGAACCAGTTCGCCATCGTCGCCCACACCGATTTCGAGAAGGTGCAGTCGCTTTACAAGGAGTACCCTGCGCTGCTCAACACGCGTGCCAGTTGGGACGAGAGCGCCATCGAAGCGGGTGCGCACATGGGCCGCCTGGATATCGTGTCGTTTTGCGCCGACGCCGGATTCGCAGTTTCGACCTGTACCGCTACCCTGCTTGGCCGCGAAGACCTGGTGCGGGCGGCGATTGCAGCAGATCGCCGCGTCATCCAGGAGCGCGGCGCGCACGATCTGCCGATCCTGGCCTACACGATCTACGCGAATCAGCAAACCGCGATTGCGGAGGCGCTATTGAAAGCCGGTGCCGATCCGATGACCCGCGCCTTCGGCCAGACCCCGCTGCATCTGGCCGCGAGTAAGGGGTATGTGGACGTAGCAGGTCTACTGCTGGATCACGGCGCCGATCTCAAGGCCGGCCCTGTTACGCCGCTGGAAGTCGCGACCAAGAAAAATCAGCCGAAGATGGTGGAGTTCTTGAAATCCCGGTAACGCACGGTTGAGAGCCTCTACTTGGCCCGGACCACCGCTCCTTCACGCTCGCGGCTCCGTTAGCTAGCCAAGCTCCGGACCGCCTAACGTCAAAACGGTGTTCGATGGACGTTTACCGTTAAGAACAATTCACGGCTTATTTATATCAACTGAAGACAAGGAGACCGATCTGGGGCGGTGGGGCGTTGTGGTTAACTGAACCGCTCCTGCGTACGCCGCATGCACCGCGCCGTCAGGTGAACGACTCAGGTTCGTTAATTCCTATTATCGGTAGGCCACACGGGAGTCCATAGGTGAAACCTTATAATATGCAAGGTGCGCACCTCGTGCAGCTGGCTTGCCTGGGCGCTTCTTGCCGGCACCCTGTACGTAACAATCGGGGTTGGCTTCGCCCCGCTATCCGTTCCATCCGTATTCTTCTGGAGGCTGGCGGCCTGGATCGTTGGCGCAGTCGTCTACGCCGCTCATATCGGCTACGAGCACTTCCGGATGCGCAAGCCGCCCCATTCAACAGCGCTGCACGTCGCATTCGGTGCTGCTGTCGGAGCTTTTGGGCTTGCTGCGGCCGCGATTGCCCATTCGTTGTCAACCGGAACGGGGAACTTGCGCCTCCTGCGCATTGCTTTACTGATTTGGCCGCTCATCACCGGTGTTCCTGCCTTTGTGGTTGCCTTAATTTTGACTGCGATGTTCGCTCGAGTACGGCGCTACTGGCAGGTTAAGCCGGGCCAATAAGCCTGCCCGCCGGCTGGCGAGGCTTCGGGTCATCTCAGTGTCCTGGCCTGTCTGATTTCATCGAGCGCTCCACTTCCGCGACCCAACTTTTCTCCTTAGGTTTGCGACGGGGTCTTTTCTTGCGCCACTCTCAGCAAACGGGCCGCGGATTGACGGCCGATCAACCCGTGCGGTTTTTTGAGATACTCGCGAACCCAGCGGCGCTGAAGCAAGTCCCGTGAGCTTTCGTTCTCGCCCTGATCCGGTGTGCTCTCGCTGTTACTGCCATCAAATGCCGGCAGCGCGGGTGCGGGAGTCTGCTTCTGGAACTTTCGCCATCGCCTGGTGGGCCGGATCACTGTCGGCGCCAGGAATAGGAATCGTGAAGTAAAATGTCGCGCCGCGACCTTCCTCGGATTCGACCCAGATCCGCCCGCCATGGCGCTCCACAATCTGCCGAGAAATCGCCAACCCGAGACCGCTCCCTTCGACTCTCGGACCGTGAAGACGCTTGAACAATCCAAAAATCCGCTGGTGATATTGCGGGTCGATTCCGATCCCGTTGTCGCTCACAGATAAGACCCATTCGGCCTCGCGGCGTTTCGCCGCGATCCGGATCAGCGGGGGGGCGCTGGTTCGAAACTTGATTGCGTTGGTAATCAAGTTCTGGCACACGCTAACGAGCTGCTCTCGATTGCCGAAAAGCTCTGGCAATCCGACGTGCAAAACCTGAGCCTGGTTTTCACTGATGAGAGACTCCAGATTCCTCCGGGCGGTTTCGACAACCTCGTCCATGCGGACCGCATCGGCGAAACAGCCTTCGGACTGGGTCACGCGCGAATAGTCTAGAAGGCCCTGCATAAGCGCTTCCATGCGCGAGACATTTTCGATAATTCGCCTGAGAAACTCGTCCGCTTCCCGACCCAGCCTTCCTGCAGACC
>DASXAK010000259.1:0-19558 GCA_036406715.1 Bryobacteraceae bacterium
GCTCCGGACCGGATTCGAGCAGGCCGGCGTCGATGGCGCCGGCAGACCCGGAGGGCACCCCAAATTTCGCCTGATCGAGAATGTTTTTGATGCGCTTGAAGCTCGCCGCGAGTGGTTCGAAATCGGGCGACGAACGCAGACTCTGAACTCGCATCAGCCGCGCTTCGAGATCGACCAGGCGACTCCAACCCGCCGCCATGCACGCGTTTACTTCGTCGTATTTGAAACCGCGGAGTTCTTTAAAGTAATAGCGGACGCGGTCTGCCAGGAAATCGCGCAGTGCGTCATCGGCCAGGTACTTCTCGAGCGAGAGATCGAGCTTGCCCTCGACGATGATCTTAACCACGCCCTGGGCGGCGCGCCGCAGGGCGAACGGGTCGCGCGACCCTGTCGGAATCATGCCGACCGAGAAGCAGCCGGTGAGCGTATCGAGCTTGTCGGCGAGGGCGACGATTCGGCCCGTGCGACTGCGCGGAATCGAATCCTCCATGCTCTCGGGCTTGTAATGATCGTAGATCGCCTGCCATACCGGCTCCGGCTCGCCCTGGACGCGTGCATAAAGGCCGCCGACGATACCCTGCAATTCCGTAAATTCTTTTACGAGTTCGGTGGTGAGATCGGCCTTCGCCAGCTCCGCGGCGCGCGCCGCGTGGGCGTCGCCCCCGAGTTCGCGGGTGAGCGCCATCATGCGCTCGGTCTTCTCGAGATACGAACCGAGCTTTGCTTGAAAGGTCACGTGCGCCAGGTCCGGCTTGCGGTCGGCCAGATTCTTCTTCTGATCGGTTTCCCAGAAAAACCGCGCGTCGTTGAAGCGCGCCCGCAGCACCCGCTCGTTGCCGCGGCGCACGAAGCCCTGCGGGTCGGAATCGATATTCATTACGGCCACAAACTGCGGAGCCAGTTTTCCGGATGCATCTTCCATCGAGAAATATTTCTGGTGGTGGCGCATGACCGTAACCAGCACTTCCTCGGGCAGTTCGAGGAACTGCGGGTCGAAAGCGCCGGTAATCGGCGTCGGATATTCGGTCAAATAGACGAGAGTTTCGAGCAGCGCCGGATCCGCCTTGACGCGAACTTTTGTCATCTCGCCGCGAATGCGGTTGCGCCGCTCCTCGGCGGAGAGGATCACGTAGTGATCGCGCAAGCGCTGCTCGTAGTCCGCGATTGTCACAGCGATCTCCGGCGAGCCAAGCCGCCGATGGCCGGCGCTGAGCGATCCTGACCGCACTCCCGCGAGCTCGAACGGGACGACGTCTTCCCCAAGCAGCGCGACGAGCCAGCGGATCGGGCGAATAAACCGCGGGCCGCTTTTTCCCGTCCAGTACATCGATTTCGGAAAGTAGATCTGAAGGATGGCCTCCGGCAGCGACTCGGAAAGGATTTCCTTCGTTCCGCGGCCTTTCACTTTCTTCAGGAAGACGTAATACTCGCCCTTGGGGGTGGAATCGATCGCGAGACCTTCCGGTGTGACGCCGTGCTTCCGCGCAAAACCAGCGACAGCCTGGCTGGGCGCCGAACGCGCTGGCCCGGTGATCCGCTCTTCGGTATCGGGCTGCCGCTCCGGCAGACCCTCGGCCCGGAGCGCCAACCGCCGCGGCGTCGCATCCAACCGAACAGTCTCGTGCGGAATTCCCGTTTTCTCAAACAGAAGATGAAGACTCTCGAGAGCCCCCAGAATCATCCAATCGGGGATTTCCTCGGTGCCGATCTCGAGAAGGAACGGGAGCGCCATTATTGCGCCCCCTGCGCCGCGGAAGCCTCCTGCTGCTGATCCGCCCACGCCTGCGCTATCCCGACCGCGAGGCGCCGCACGCGCTGGATCACGCCGACGCGCTCGGTGACGCTGATCGCACCACGCGAATCGAGCGTGTTAAACAGGTTTGAGCACTTCAGTACCTGGTCGTAGGCCGGCAGCAGGGGATATCGTTTCTTGTCGGCCCCTTTGGGATCGTACCCGCTCAACAGCCTCGCCGCTTCGCTCTCGTGGAGTTCGAACAGTTTCCACAGCGTCGGAATGTCCGCCATCTCAAAGTTGTAAACGGAATACTGCAGTTCGTCCATGTAGCGCACATCCGCGTAGGTAAAGCCCTTCGCCCACTCCACTTCATACACGCTGTCGCGCACCTGGAGGAAAGCCGCCAGCCGCTCCAGGCCGTAGGTCAGCTCCGCCGGCACAACGTCCAGATCGATGCCGCCGCACTGTTGGAAGTATGTGAATTGGGTGATTTCCAGGCCGTCGAGCATCACCTGCCAGCCGACGCCCCACGCGCCGAGCGTCGGAGCCTCCCAATTATCTTCCTCGAACTTGATATCGTGCTGGCGCAGGTCGATGCCGATGGCCTCCAGGCTGCCGAGATACTGCTCGATGACGTCCTCGGGCGAGGGTTTCAGAATGACCTGAAGCTGCGAATGCTTGTAAAGCCTGTTTGGATTGTCGCCATACCGGCCGTCGGCCGGACGCCGGCTCGGCTGCACATAGGCCACGCGATACGGGTTGGGCCCGAGCACGCGCAAGAAAGTCTCCGGGCACATCGTGCCCGCCCCAACTTCAATGTCGTACGGCTCCTGGATGATGCAGCCGCGATCGGCCCAGTACCGTTTCAATTTCAGAATTATGTCTTGAAAAGATTGCATTCGTAAGAATCAAGCCGCCGTTTCCAAGATCGGCGCTGTAATCAGACGGCGTTCCACGTGCTGCTCGATCTGCTGCACCAAAAACCGGCGAAGGTCGGAGGCCGTATTCTGGGCCCATGCATTCGCCGGGAGGCGAGACACCGGATTCTGCAACATCTCGGCGGCGATCATTCTGGATTCCGCGCTCAATTCCCAGGTGCTGCCGGCGCCCGGCAGGCGGCGGCAATCACCGCAGAGCAATCCGGCGCGGCCGCGGCCGAAGAATGCACGTTCCGCGCCGCCGTTTTCACTCGGATCATCCAACACACAGCCGCAACCCAGACACACGTGCAACTCCGGCAACCAGCCCGACAGCCGCACCGCCCACAGCGAAAAATAGGTAACGGCACGCCACACGCGCCCGGCATCCTCCACCGCGCCGGCCGGCCGAAGAGACTCGAGCACGGTCAGCAACAAGCGAAAAAATTTATCGTTCGGCTCCGCGGCCGGCAGCATCTGCTCGCTCACCTCGGCAAAGTAATCCAGCGCCACGCCCGCCCAGTAATCCGACACCAGATCGAATTGAGAACGGATCAACTCGCAGGAATCCAGGTTGACCAGCTCGCGAGTTTCGCGCTGGAAATACGCCATCCTTACGTGTGACAACCGTTCGAGGCCGGCCCCGAACGCGCTTTTCGGCCGTCGCGCCCGCTTCGCCACGCCCCGCAACTTCCCCTGATCTCTGGTGAGAAAACTGACGACGAGATCAGCTTCCTTCAGCGGGTAAGTCCGCAGAACAAGAGCTTCGCTGACACGCGATGGCACACGTGGAAGCTCCAGAGTAACACGTGGGGCAGCTCTACGACCTGTCCAGCCGGGAATTCCTCCGCCGCGCGTTATAGTGAACTGGAGCCATGGGGCGAATCCGCATCCTTCCCGACCAGGTCGCCAACAAGATCGCTGCCGGCGAAGTGGTCGAGCGGCCGGCGTCGGTCGTGAAGGAGTTGCTCGAAAACTCGATTGACGCCGGCGCGACGGATCTGCGTGTGGAAGTCGAATCCGGCGGGAAGCGCCTCATCCGCATCGCCGATGACGGTTGTGGCATGCTGCGCGACGACGCGCTGCTGGCTTTCGAACGGCATGCTACCAGCAAGCTCCGCGACGTCAAAGACCTGCTGTCGATCGCCACGCTCGGGTTCCGTGGCGAAGCGCTGCCGTCGATCGCCTCGGTCTCGCGCCTGCTGCTGGAAACGCGCTCTGCCGAAGAAACCACAGGGACCCGCATCGAGATCGCCGGCGGCAAAATGCTTCGTTGCGAGGAGGCGGCTCTCGGCGGAGGGACCGTGGTTACGGTGCGCGATTTGTTTTACAACGTACCGGCTCGCCGCAAATTTCTTCGTACCGAGCAGACGGAGCTGGCGCACATTGCCTCGCTGGTGACACATTACAGCCTGGCTCACCCCGATAAGACTTTTTGCTTGACCACCGGCGCGACCGAATTACTGCACGTGACGCCTGTCGCCACTCTCGCCGAGCGAGTTTACCAGGTCTTTGGAAGTCACGTGCTCGAAGATCTGGTGGAAATCGGCATAAGGGAAAAAGAACTTCTCTTGCCGGCGCCGACCGTGCCGCCCTCACAGGCGATCGCCGAATACCGCAGCGAGAGCGAGGAGCCGCCGACCCGGGTTTTCCGGCTGACCGGCTTTTTCTCCCGGCCTCAGGTGCAGAAGGCCAATCGCAACTCGATTTACATTTTCGTGAACGGCCGGCTGATTCGCGACCGGCTCCTGATGCACGGGCTCTCCTCGGCCTATCACAACCTGATACCGCCCGCGGCGTACCCGTTCGCTCTGTTATTTCTCGAGTGCGCACCCGAAGAGGTGGATGTGAACGTCCATCCCTCGAAGGTCGAGGTGCGGTTCCGGCACGGATCGTTCGTCCACGATTTCGTGCGCGACACTCTCCGCGAGCGGCTGATGGAAAGCCGCCCGGCGCCTTCCTTTTCACCTGTCCCGCGCAGTTCCACGGCTCCCCAAGCGGCTGCCCAGCTCCCATATTCCGAGTTCAGCCAGATGCTGGAAAACGAGCCGCCGGCAGGCGTGACGCTTGAAGAAGCAGCACGCGCCGAAGCTGTTCTGCCGGACTTCGCACTTCGTCCGGCTGCCGCACCCGCGCCGCGTCTCGATTTCAGCGCGCCACCGCTCGAAGTCGCGCCCGGCCCACCGCCTTCGGGAAAGCTGCTGCGCCATCGGGATCTCCACGGTGAATTCCCGCCCGAAGGCATTCCCGCGCCCGAGATGTCGCTGTCGGTCCTGTCCGATCTGCGCCCGCTCGGCCAGATTCACGAGAGCTTCATCATCGCCGCCGGCCGCGACGGACTGTGGATCATCGATCAGCATGTCGCGCACGAGCGGATCTTGTTCGAACAGGTGATGAAACAGCGCGCCGCCGGCCGTATCGAAATCCAGCGGCTTCTGATGCCGTTGATCCTGCAGCTCACGCCCGAGCAGCAGATCGATTACGCGCGCATTGCCGATGAGCTGCACGCGCTCGGCTTCGAGACGGAGCCATTCGGCCACCGCACGATCGCGGTGAAGGCGGCCCCGGCGGCAGTCGGCGCCGCGGACCTCGAGAAGATTCTGTTCGAAATCCTGGAGATTGCCGATACGGAATTGCGCGGCGCCTCGCTCGACGACGTGCGCCGGAATATTTGCGCCTCCATCGCCTGCCGGGCCGCGATCAAGATCAATATGCGGCTGGACGCCGCCAAAATGGAATGGCTGCTGCGCGCTCTGGCGCAAACCGATTGCCCCATGAGCTGCCCGCACGGCCGTCCGATTGCCATGCATTATTCCACGCGCGAAATCCTGAAAGCGTTTCACCGCATTTAGCGGTGGCTGATCCTTGGATCGTGACGTTTACTAAGGCGTGGCCGTCCCGCGCAGTGCCATCATGCTGTAAGAAGTGTTATCATGCCATCGTGATCCGGACTCAGGTGCAATTGAGCGAACAGCAACTCAAAGCCCTTCGCCAGATGTCGGCCGCGACCGGGCAGTCTATTGCCGACCTGGTCAGGCAGGGCGTAGACCGTTTGTTGGCCGCGCAATCGGGTATCAGTCGGGAAGAGCGGATTCAGCGCGCCATGCGCGTTGCGGGTAGGTTTAAATCGGGCTCCTCCGACGTGAGCACGCATCACGACCGGTACCTGGCCGAAGCCTACGATGACCATCTTCGTTGATACTTCGGCGTTCTACGCGGTACTTGATCGAGGAGATGAGAACCACGCCTCGGCTCGCGAAACATGGCTTCGGCTCTTGCGCGAGGAGTACACGCTTGTCACAACCAATTACATCCTGGTCGAAACTTGTGCTCTGCTGCAGAATCGGATAGGGATTCCGGCTTTACGAACTTTCCACGAGGATGTGGCGCCGTTGCTGCGGGTCGTTTGGGTGGCTGAGGACCGGCATGCATCCGGAGTGGAAGCCGCCCTCGCGGCCTCCCGCAAACGGCTGAGTGTCGTGGAGTGCGTTGCCTTCCAAGTCATGCGGGAGAGCGCCGTGGATACTGCATTCAGTTTCGACCGGCACTTCGCAGAGCAGGGCTTTACAGTCATCCCCTAACTCCCAAATTTGACACCAGCCGCCGAATGCTGCAAAATTTAAGTGCTGGCGAACAAAAGGCGAATAATGGGCGCGGCGGTCCTCCAAAAACAGTTCGAATCGGTGTTGCAGTGGCAGGTCCGGCCGGCGCCCGAACTGGTGCGGACTGGCATTTCGGAAGTCGATGCCGCGACCGGCGGATTGCCGCGCGGAGCCCTCACGGAAATTTTCGGATCGGCTTCTTCCGGGCGCACCAGCCTGTTGATTTCGATTGTCGCCGCCGCTACCGGGCGCCAGGAAATCTGCGCTCTGGTGGATGCCGAAGACGCCTTTGATCCGGTTTCCGCCGCGGCTTCCGGCGTTTGCCTGGAGCGCCTACTCTGGATTCGCTGCGGTCATAATGCGGAGCACGCGCTGAAAGCCGCCGACTTGCTGATCCAGGGCGGCGGGTTCGGGCTGGTCGCGATGGATCTGGGGGATACGCCGCCGCGGACCGCGCGCCGTATCTCGCTGACTTCCTGGTTTCGGTTGCGGCGCGCCGTCGAAAACACGCCGACCGCGCTGGTCACGGTGGCGCAACAATCCAATGCCAAGACCTGCGCCTCGCTGATGCTCGAATGCATGCGCCAGCGCGTGATGTGGTCGGGCAGCACGCCGCTGCTCCGTGGGATGCAGGTGCGGGTGGTGCGGCGCAAGCCCGCCCGCGAACTGACTGCCTGCTTCCAGACTGCCGCACTGGAGTAGCCATGTTCGCCTCCTTCCACGGCAGCGGCAATTTACGTGGATTGGCTTTCGAATTTTCTCCCATCGTGGAGCAGACCGCGCCCGATACGGTGACATTCGATGTTTCCGGCCTGGAGCGCCTTTTCGGGTTGACCCAAGACATTGCGGCGGCCATCATGCGCCGCACCGGTGAGACCGGTGTGAAAGCCAATCTCGCGACTGCACCGAATCCCGATGCCGCCATTTGTGCCGCTCGCGGGTTCGCCGGTGTCAGCATCCTCCCGCAGGGCGATGAAGCGAAATTCCTCGGCTCACTCCCCCTGAAGCTGCTCGATCCTTCTCCCGAATTGCAGGAGACCTTGGAGCGGTGGGGCATCCGCTGGTTCCAGGATTTGGCCGCGCTGCCGCCGCTAGGCATTGCCGAGCGGTTGGGGCCGGAAGGCCTGCGCTTGCGTCAACTGGCGCGTGGCGAAGTGGACCGGAAGCTGGTTGCTCTCGAAGACCCTCCACGGTTCGAAGATGAGCTTGAACTGGATTATCCGGTCGAACTGCTCGAGCCTTTGGCGTTCGTGCTGTCGCGCTTGCTGAACGGAGTGACAACGCGGCTGGCCACCCGCGGATTAGCCACCGACGAGCTGCGGCTGCGCCTCACGCTCGAGAATCGCGCCATTCATGAGCGCAGGCTGCGCTTGCCCGTTCCTTCGCTCGATCAGCGCGCGTTTCTGAAGCTGATGCAACTGGATCTGGCGGCGCATCCGCCCGCGGCGCCGGTCGAGTATGTGCATCTGGAGGCAAACCCGGTGAAGCCGCGCGCCGTGCAGAGCGGACTGTATATTCCGGTAGCTCCCGAACCCCTGAAACTGGAACTCACGCTGACGCGCATCAAGGCATTCGTGGGGGAAGACAAGGTCGGGTCACCAGAACTCATGGATACTCATCGCCCCGGCGCGTTTCGGATGACGTGGGGCAGGTCGGAGTTTACGGGTAAACTCCGACCTGCCCCACGAGTTGCAATCCGCATGTTCCGCCCGCCGCGCGCTGCGCGCGTCACGATCGATTCCGGGCGCCCCAGCTTCGTCACCGCCGCCGGTATTCGCGGCCGTGTTCTTGAACTCGCGGGGCCGTGGCGCACATCCGGCGACTGGTGGACTGTCGATCCCTGGGAGCGCGATGAATGGGATATCGCCTTGAGCGATGGCGCGCTGTACCGTATCTATTGCGCGCCGCCCGGCTGGTTTGTCGAGGGCAGCTATGACTGAGGGATATGTCGAGCTGCACGCCCGATCCGCATTCAGTTTCCTCGAAGGCTCCTCCGTGCCGGAAGAACTGATCGGCGCCTGCGCCCACTTTGGCATGAAAGCCATGGCCCTGGTGGACCGCAACGGCGTCTATGGCGCGCCGCGCTTCCACATGGCCGCGAAAAAAGCGGGCATCCGCGCGCATATCGGCTCGGAAATCACCTGCGCACATGGCGTCGCGTATCCGCTTCTGGTCGAGACGCGTGAAGGCTACCGCAACCTCTGCCGGCTCGTCACCCGCATGAAGCTGCGCGCCAAAAAAGGCGAAGGCGCGGCCACTCTGGAAGAGCTGGCGGAATTTTCCAAAGGCCTCATTTGCCTGACGCGGTATCCCGATGAGCGGCTGCTCGATATTTTCGGAAAGCGCAGCGTCTATGCCGAGATCCAGCGTCATTATCATCGTGATGAAGAAGCGCGCAACCAGGAGATTGTGGATCGCGCGCGGCGGCTGGGCATTCCGCTGGTCGCCACGAACACCACGGCCTATGCCACGCCGCCGCAGCGCGAACTGCTCGATGTCTTCACCTGTATTCGCAACCATGTGACGCTCGACACCGCTGGCCGCCTCCTCGAACGCAACTCCGAACGACACGTGAAAACGCAGTCGGAGATGGCGCGGCTGTTTGCCGATCTCCCGGAGGCAATTTCGAACACGCTCGAAATCTCCTCACGTCTGGAGTTCACGCTCGCGGATCTCGGCTACGAATTTCCACCCTATCCGGTGCCGGAAGGCGAAACGATGATGTCGTTCCTCCGTAAACGCGTCGACGAAGGCGCCCGGCGCCGGTATCAGCCGTATTCGGAAAAAGCCCGCCAGCAGATCGAGCATGAGCTGGCGTTGATCGAAAAATTAAAGCTGCCCGGATATTTTCTGATCGTCTGGGACATTGTGCGCTTCTGCAAAGAGAACGGCATCCTGGCACAAGGGCGTGGCTCAGCCGCCAACAGCGCGGTCTGCTATGCGCTCGAAATCACCGCCGTCGACCCAGTCGGCATGGAATTATTGTTTGAGCGATTCCTTTCCGAGCAGCGCGGCGAATGGCCGGATATCGATATCGATCTGCCCAGTGGCGATCAGCGCGAGCGCGCCATCCAATATGTCTACGAGCGCTTCGGAAAACTTGGCGCTGCTATGACCGCCAATGTCATTACTTACCGCGGGCGCTCCGCGGCGCGCGAAGTCGGCAAGGCGCTCGGCTTTGAGATCACCACGCTCGAAAAGCTCTCGAGCCTGGTGCGCGCCTGGGAGTGGAAGGACCCCAAGGACACTACCGAACGCCAGTTTCGCGAGGCCGGCTTCGATATCAACCAACCACGGGTGCGCAAATTTTTCGAGCTCTACCAGATGGCGCAGGATCTGCCGCGCCATCTCGGGCAGCATTCGGGCGGCATGGTGATCTGCCAGGAGCAGCTTGATTCCATCGTTCCGCTCGAGCCCGCCACTATGCCCGGCCGCGTGGTCGTGCAGTGGGATAAGGAAGACTGCGCCGATATGGGAATCATCAAGGTCGACCTGCTCGGCCTGGGCATGATGGCGGTCATGGAAGAATGCCTGGACTTAATTCCCAAAGTCTACGGCGAACCGGTGGACCTGGCGCACCTGCCGCAGGACGATCCCGCGATTTTCGAAGCGTTACAAAAGGCCGATACCATCGGCATGTTTCAAGTGGAGAGCCGCGCGCAGATGTCGTCGCTGCCGCGCATGATGCCGCGAAAATTCTACGACATCGTGGTGCAGGTGGCGATCATCCGGCCGGGGCCGATCGTGGGCAAGATGGTGCACCCGTACCTGAACCGGAGGCAGGGCAGGGAAGCGCCGGACTGCCTGCATCCGTCGCTCGAAGCGGTGCTGCACCGCACCTTGGGCGTGCCGCTCTTCCAGGAGCAGTTGCTGCGCATGGCGATGATCGCGGCCGGATTCACCGGCGGCGAGGCCGAAGAATTACGGCGGGCGATGGGGTTCAAGCGCTCGGAAAAACGCATGAAGGATATCGAAGTGAAGCTGCGCGCCGGCATGGATCGCAATGGCATCACCGGAAAGGCGCAGGAGGATATTGTCCGGTCGATTACGTCGTTCGCGTTGTACGGATTTCCGGAATCGCATGCGGCGAGCTTTGCCTTGCTGGCGTATGCCAGCGCATATCTGAAATGCCATTACCTGGCGGCATTCACCTGCGCCATGCTCAACAACCAGCCGATGGGTTTTTACTCTCCGGCGATTCTGATCAAAGACGCCCAACGCCACGGACTGCGCGTCCTGCCAGTTGAAGTAGCCTGCTCCGACTGGAAATGCACGGTAGAGTGGGGCAGGTCTCCGACCTGCCCAGGGCAAGCCAGAGGCATGCCCCACTTACGCCTCGGCTTGCGGTATGCCAAAGGGCTTCGCGAAGAAGCTGGACGCGCGCTGGTGAAAGCCCGCACCGTGCACCCCTTTACCAGCGTAGACGACCTCGCCTTACGTGTCCCTGAACTACGCAAAGATGAGATCACCCGTCTGGCCGAGATCGGCGCGCTCAATTCGCTCGATAACCTGCATCGTCGCGACGCCCTCTGGCACGCCGAGCGCGCGGCCCGCCCGGTCGGTCCTTTGCTCGCTTCGCTTGAGGAAACCAATGCACCCTCCCCGCTTGCCCGCATGAATACCGAGGAGCGCTTGTGGGCCGACTATCGCGGAACCGGGATGACCATCGGCCGCCATCCGATGGCATACCGCCGCACCGAAATGAACGCGCGCGGCGTCACTCGCGCACTCGATCTGGCTGCTGTCCCGGACGGCCGGTTCGTGCGGATTGCCGGCTCCGTCATTGTCCGTCAGAGACCGGGAACGGCCAAGGGATTCGTCTTCCTCAGCATGGAGGACGAAACCGGCATCATGAACGCGATCATCACACCCCCGATGTTCGACCGCTATAAATTGGAAGTGCTGTCCGAGCCTTTTCTGCTCATCGAGGGCATCCTGCAAAACCTCGACGGAGTGATCTCGGTCAAAGCCGCCCACGTCGAAGGCCTGCGCGCCGGCGCCGTTGCCGAATCGCACAATTTCCACTGAGCGCTTCAGACCAATGCGATGTGGTGCCCGCCGGTCATCTTCCCGTTCCATTCAACTCCGCCAAAATCCGTGCCGCCACTTCTTTGCCGCGTTCGCCGATTTCGCCGGCCGGCCCGACGCACGACGGGCAGCCGGCTTCGCAGCCGCACGCGGCCAGCAACTCTGCCGTCTGGCGAAATAATTCCGGCGCCATCCGGTAAAGCGGTGCGCTTTGGCCGACACCACCAGGATATGTGTCGTACAAAAACAGATCGGGTTCGAAGATTGCCGCCGTTTCTCCTCCGAGGGCCACGCCCAGGTCGCGCGAGTCGCACATCAGCAGCAGCGCCGCGATCGTGCGCAGGGCGTTCCCCAAACCGGTAATGCCGCTCTGTTTTTCGGTCGGAGTGTATTCGCCAAAACGCGCCAGAAATTCCGCCGGGAAGTGCACCCAAAAAGCGGTCGTGTGCATCTCCTGTTCTGGCATCGAAAGCTTGCCGGCGCCCACGTTCTCCATGGTGTAGAACTTGATCTTCTTGAAACCCACGATCTGCCGGTTCACTCGCACATCGCCGTGCACGCGCCGTGCGCCGCGGGCAGGCTCGCTCTCCGCCTCTTCCAGAATCTCCACCCGCGTGTAATCAATCGCGTCTGTGTAGTAGTCGCACTCCACCCGCCGGACAAATGCCTTCCGCTCCTCGTAGTCGAAGCGCTCGACGTGATACTGCCGCGCCTCGTGGAGATAAATGGCGCCTTCATGAAGAGTCGTCAAGGCCGAAGAGAATGCGACCTCCCCGACTACTGCCGGCTCAGTGGTGATATCGACGACCACGAAATTGTCGCTCGTCACCGCGCGCAGGCTGGTGGCATTGGCCGGGTATGTATCCGACGTCCAGTGCCATGCTCCGGCCGAATGATGCAGGAACCCGCGTTCTTCCAGGAACTGGCACGCCGCAACGGTATCGTGAGGCCCGAATTTCTCCCCCTCGCGAATCGGCAGCTCGAACGCGGCGCATTTCAAATGAGCCAGGAGAATCTCCAGATTCTCCGCATTGATGTGAGCGTGTTCGGGCGAGCGGCCGAAGAAGTACTCCGAGTGCTCGATGATGTATTGATCGAGCGGCGCGCTCGACGCCACCAGCACCGCCGCCGACGTGCCTTGCCGCCGGCCAGCGCGGCCCGCCCGCTGCCATGTGGCTGCAATGGTTCCCGGATAACCGGCCATCACCACGGCGTCCAGCGAGCCGATATCGATCCCCAGTTCCAGGGCGTTGGTCGCCGCAACGGCCCGGATCTCGCCGTCACGCAGCCCCCGCTCGATCTCCCTGCGCTCGCGGGGCAAATACCCGCCGCGATAGCCACGGACGCTCTCGCCGGGCGCCGGCCCTCGGTCGCAGGCGTCCTTGAGGTAGGTCACCAGTACCTCGGTCGCCAGGCGGCTGTTTGCGAATACAAGCGTCTGCAGGTCGCGTTCGATAAACTCGAGCGCCACGCGCCGGGTCTCGTGGATGTAGCTCCGGCGGATTCCGAGTTGCCGGTTCACTACCGGAGGATTGTAGAAGATGAAGTATTTCTCGCCGCGCGGAGCGCCGTTCCGGTCGATCAGCTCGAACGGCGCGCCGGTGAGCGTCTCGGCCAGTTCACGCGGGTTGGCAATCGTCGCCGAGCAGCAGATGAACTGCGGGCTGCTGTTGTAGAACTCGCAGACCCGTTTGAGTCGCCGCAGCAGATTCGCTACGTGACTTCCGTAAACACCACGGTAGTAATGCAGCTCATCGATTACTACATAACGGAGCTTCTCGAAGTACCGCGCCCACCGCGTGTGGTGCGGCAGGATGCCGCTGTGCAGCATATCCGGGTTGCTGAGAACGATATTGGCGCGCTGGCGGATCGCTTTGCGCGCGTCCTGCGGGGTGTCGCCGTCATAAGTGAACGCGCGGATTTCCGATCCCAGTTCAGCGATCGCGCCGTCCAACTCGTGCAGTTGATCCTCCGCCAGGGCCTTGGTGGGGAACAGGTACATCGCCCGTGCCTGCGCGTCGTCTAGCAGGGAATTGAGCACCGGGAGGTTATAACAGAGTGTTTTGCCGCTAGCCGTCGGCGTCACCACCACGACGTTCTTGCCTTGCTGCACGGCGGCCAGGGCGGCAGCCTGGTGCGTATAGAGGCGTGAAATCCCGCGCCGGTCAAACGCCTGTCTGAGACGCTCTTCCACGGCCGCCGGCATCTCCGCGTATTCTCCGATCGCCGCGGGCTCGTGGCGAATGGCCCGCACCGGCGACTCCGTCTGCTCGTGAACCGATTGAAATCGGGAAACAACCGCTTCGACTGGCAGCTTTCGGACACGCTGCAGCGGTACGGACGCGTCGGTGAGTCCAGGAATGGTGTCCATGTCTGGCCTTCGCTTTTTCTTTGCTCTTACCTTACAACGAAAGCGAAAGCCGGACAATGGCTAAATTCAGGATGGCTAATGATGGACTATCGGGGCCGAATGAATTCGTAGCGTTCAAGCGTCGCCGCGATCTCAAACGATCTGGGCAGCGTCTCTTCTGCGCCTCTGACCCGCTGAGCCCGCAGAACCTTGCCGACGCACCGCAGATTGACGGCCGTAGGGCCCTCGCAGTTCAGCGTAATGATGTATTCAATTGGACTGCCAAGGTCCGGCTCCCTCTCGGTGGTGAAGAGCACGCCGCTGGAACTGATATTGGTGGTGGTTCCTGCGAGGGTCACGCGCTCCGCACCCGCTCGTGTGATCGACAGGGGAAGAGTCAGTTTGAACCGCTGGGTTCGTCGTTGTTCCATCAAAGATCGTCTAATGCTAAGGGGACTGGAGGATATAGGTCAATAGACTCGAACAGGAAGACGGTCTATCGAGACGTACTAGAACTGGCGTTGTAGACGTACGCCAACGTGAGTTGACAAAAAGGGGGCGGATACCTGCGGATCCGCCCCCTTTTTCTGCAATCCTACTTGATCAGAACAATAACAAGAGTGTAGAGCGCGAGCGATTCAATCAGCGCCAGTCCGAGGATCAACATGATCCGGATCGCGCCGATCGCGCCGGGGTTCCGCGCCATGGCTTCCGTAGCGCCCGCGACGGCTTTGCCTTGGCCAAGTCCGCAGAGCCCGGAAGCAATGGCCATCGCCAACCCGCCTCCGATCGCCGCGTAGGCTTTTGTCTGCGCCGCTACGTCGGCGCTCTGGGCGAACAACATCGGGCTGGCGACGAGCAGTATCATCACCAGCAGAATCATCTTCTTTGTCATCTGGTCTCCTTATAATTTGCCCCCAGGAGGTGGTCCCCGCCAGCGTTGGGACGTGACGGGCTCACACTGAAAAGGCTGAGAAAGCCGGTATTAATGATCGTGCGCCATCGCCCCCGCCACGTAGATCATGGTGAGGAGAAGGAAGATATACGCCTGCAACAGCGCCACGAAAACGTGCAGCCCCATGAAGGCTGCGGGTATGAGGAAATAAGTCAGACTGATAAAGACCATGGTCAGCTTTTCGCCGGCGAACATGTTGGCGTAAAGACGAATCGTCAGCGAGAGCGGCCGCGCCAGATGGCTTACAATTTCAATCGGGATCATCAGCCACGCGAGCCACCAGACCGGTCCGGCGAAGTGGGCTGCATATTTCACCGGCCCGTTCGAACGCAAGCCGACGCCATTGTAATAAAGGAAAGTGGCGATCGCGCAGCCGGCCGGCACTGACGGATTCTGCGTTGGGGATTCAAAACCAGGAATAATCCCGATCAGGTTGGCGAAAAGAATAAAAATGAAAATGGTCGCGAAGTACGCCAGATATTTCGCTCCCCCATGTCCCATCTGATCATCTGCCTGTCCGGCGACGAACTCGTAGATCAGCTCGAAGATGTGCTGCAGTTTTCCGGGTCGGTCGAATGAAAGCCGGGCCCGCAAAATGGCCGCCAGGATAATGATGATGGCCGCGACCAGAATCTGCATCGTGATGAAGTTCGCCCACGGCCGTTCTGCGTGCATCCCGACCAGGCTCAAAAGCGCATTGCCTAGCCCCGCCAGATGGTCGTTGAAGAGTTTCGTGAACCAGAGTTCCGTTTCCGGCATATCTTAGTCGTTGGTCTTACGCGGCTCCCGGCCGCCCTTCCACAAGATGATGGGAAGTGATTAATATAGCACACCTTAACCGGAATCACGGAGTTTGGTTATGGTGCGTGGCGATTGTCACCCCGCCGGTACTTTCCGTGGATTCCGGTACTGGCGTTCTGCGCCGTTTTCCTTACAATTGGATGCTGTGGTTGACGTAAGGGTTCTCAATCGCGGGGCGCTCTACTTGCTGATGCCGCTTACCGACGCCGGCCGCGTCTGGCTGCAGGCGAATACCTCTGGCGCCTGGAGATGGCTGAGCGGCTCCTTGGCCGTCGCCAAGAGCTACGCCGGTCCGATCGTCGATAGCATGGTGGCCGACGGGTTAAATGTCGAGGTTTAATTCAATCTCGCGCCTGCACCAACTGAATCACGATCTCCACCAGCACCGAGGCGCTCGAGACTAGTAGTCCAACCACTCCCGCCCGTAAACTCATCGCTGTGTACTTCAGCAGAACGTAGGCCGCGGCTCCGATCATCAGATATCGCAGCACGCCCTTTATGGCCAGATTGGAAGGCGGCCGATCTGTGCCGATCGCGCCGACCACCTGCTTCAACCAGCGAAAGCTCAGCCACGAAACGCTGCCGCCCAGAGCAAATCCGGCAGCCCAGCTCCAACCTCCGGCAATCCACGCGACCACCGAGCCGCCGCCCACCAGCGCCACTATGATTCGGGTGATCCGCCCTACCACCCGTTCATAGGCGAGATCGTCAGGTACCGCCATCATTGGAATCCCGGCTCAGCTCGCGATAAAGCTGGACAAATCCGGCGGCGCTGCCCAGAATCAGAAACACAATTGTCAGGAATTTCGTGTGGAACAGCCGGTCAAGCAGATATCCGATCGCATAGCCCACAAAAGTGCTGACCGGGAGAAGCAGGGCCATAGAAAGATACTGGCCGACCTGCTTCGAGAACTGCTTGTTACCGTCCGCCACAACCACCAGTGTAGCTGCGGGCTGGCTGGCCGCGTACCTATTTCAGCTCAGTGAGCATTCCGGGAATGCTCCACTGCATCTGCAGACCGGTGGGCGCCCAGTTGAATTCTTTCTGCATGGCCGTCGCGAGCTGTTCCCGGCTGCTACCTTGCCGCACCAGTTCGGCCGCACGGTTGCGCAGCTTTTCGACGTCATCGCGATACTTTTTCAGGCCGGCCTTGTTGGTGACCGGGCCGTGGCCGGGAATGACTGTGTCGAAGTCGAACCCATTCATCGCACCATCCAATGTTTTGGTCCATTCAACAAGGCTGCCGCCGCCCGGATAATCGATCAAAGGCGTATTGCCGGCCATTAGGTCACCGGTGTGAATCGTCCGGTCCGCCGGGAAGTAGATCACCGCATCGCCGTTTGTATGCCCGCGCCCGAAGTGATGCGCCCGAACTTCCTTGCCACCCAGGAATACCGATGTTTCTTCCGTGAAGACAACGCGCGCAGGCATGGGAGTGATGCCGGCATTGGATTGAACTTTGTTCACGATGTTCTTGCGCGCGTTGGCGGTGGAGATGACCTCCACGTTCATCGCCAGCATCTTCGCATTCCCGCCGCTGTGATCTTCGTGGTAATGCGTGCTCAGCACATATTTGATCGGCTGGTTGCTGACGCCCTTGACCTTCTCCACGATGGCTTCATGGTCCCGGTCGAATTTGTCGTCGACCAGAATGAGCCCTTCATTCGTGATGTACACGGCCACATTGCCGCCGTCGCCTTCGATCTCGTAGAGATCGTCCTTCACCTTGTTGACATTCAACTGCGGCGGGCCGCCCTGGTTCTGGGTGTAAGCCATCCAGCCGCCCGACAAGAACACGATTCCCAGCGAAAGGCGCAACAGAAGTGTCCGGTTCATGCGGGACAATATATCACTTTCGCGCGGCGGCGCCGAATTTTTCCGCGGCCTCTCTAACCAGGAAGCCCATTTTCGGATGAGTCGGTTCCAAAGCCGGGAAGATCCCGTATTCTTCCAGGCCTTCGGTCGTGGTCGGGCCGATCGAAGCCACAAACGAACGCCTCAACCCATCGAGAACCGCCGCTTCGATGCCCTCGTCCGCCGCGACGCGGACCAGGTGAGCGATCTGCACCGAAGTCGTGAAAAGAACCGCGTCGAATTCGCCGCCCGCCAGTTTCCGCGCTGCGTCACGAAGTGGGCCGGTATCTTCCGGCAGGTCCCATTGATACACCCGAACTGTCGTGACGGAGGCGCCGCGCGCCCGCAGGCCTTCCACCAATTCGGGATTGGGCCGGCCGTATTCTTGCACAATCAGGTGCCGCTCGGGCCGCCCCTCGGTCACGGCGAGAACCTCTTTCCAGGTGTTCGGCTCGCCCGCGATCAGGCTCGGCGTGATCCCCATCTCGCGCAGGGCCGCAGCCGGTTTCGGGCCGCGCGCCACCACCGTAACCCGTCGCAGCGCCTCGGAAAACGCAGACTCCGGATACCGCCCCGCCAGCAAGCGGTTCAATTGCCGCGTTCCGACGCCCGTCAGCAGAATCACCATATCGAATTCGCTGCGAAAGAGCCCCTCCGCGAAGGCGAACGCTTCCGCATCGTCTGCCACGGGAATTTCGCGCATCGAGGGTGCGACTGTCGCGATCCCGCCCTGCTTCCGGATCAGTTCGGCCATTTCCGCGGCCCGGCGGCTCTCCAAGGAGAGGACGCGTTTGCCAGAAAAACCCATGGTTGATTGTAAGGGCGAAATTCTGATAGCTTCGCGCATAATAGAAGATCGGATAGAACTAACAGGACTCATGGGCGTGCAACCGCAGGCGGGGTGGCAGTACGGGCTCGAGTTTCTCGCGGATGCCCCAATCGCGTGCCACGAGCTCGATTTAACCGGTCGCGTCGTCCGCGTCAACGAGGCGGAGTGCCGCCTGCTCGGCCTGCCGGAAAAGCAGATTCTCGGCCGGGCCGTCTGGGAGTTTGTCGCGCCCGAAGAGCGATCACACGTTCGCGACTCGGTGATGCGTACTCTGTCCGGAGCCCAGCCGCCCGAAATGCTCGAAAGAAACTGGCTGCGCGCCGACGGTTCGCGCCTGGTGCTTGAAATTCATTCGGTGCATGTCCTCGACGGCAATGGCGGTATCGCCGGTGTCCGGTCGTTTCTGCTGAACGTCACGCGCCGGAAAGTCGCCGAAGAGGCGCTGCGCAAGAGCCAGGAGAGCCTGGAAAACCGTATTCGGGAACGCACAGTCGAGCTGGAATTGACGAACGAGTTTCTCCGCCGCGAGCTCGAAGAGCGCCAGCGCCGTGAAGAAGAGCACCGCAAGCTTCAAGCACAGGTGCAGCACGCGCAACGCCTGGAAAGCCTCGGTGTTCTCGCCGGCGGCATCGCGCACGATTTTAATAACCTGCTCGCCAGCATCATGGGATACGCCAGTCTGGCCGCGATGGATCTGCCGGACGATGCGCGCCCGCGGAAAAGCATCGAGCAAGTGCTGGTCGCGGCAAAAAGCGCTTCTGATCTAACCCAACAAATGCTGGCATACTCGGGTCGCGGCACGTTCGTGGTCGATCTGCTGAATGTCACGCAGTTGATCGAGGGCGTAGTCCGGCTGCTCGAAACCACGATTTCTAAAAAGGCCACGCTCAAGCTGAATCTCGCGGCCGGCCTGCCGCCGATTCAGGGCGACGCCAGCCAGATCCGCCAGGTGGTGATGAATCTCATCACGAACGCATCGGAGTCGTTGGGAGAAGACCGTGGCTCCGTGACGGTGACGACCGGCGTCCAGTGGGCCGAAGCGGGCCACCTGCCGGCGCTTGAGCCACAGAGGATTTTGCCCGAAGGCCGCTATGTTTTTATCGAGGTGGCCGACACCGGATGTGGCATGGACGCGGAAACCTTAGCCAAGATCTTCGATCCGTTCTTCACCACTAAGTTCACCGGCCGCGGCCTGGGCCTGGCGGCTGTATTGGGAATCATTCGCGGCCATCAGGGCAGTGTCAAGGTGGCAAGCCAGCCCGGCACCGGCACCACCTTCCGCGTCATGTTTCCTGCAGCCGAAGGCTCTGTTACTGCGGAAATCGCGCAGGTCGCCGAAACGCCGGCGGAATGGCATGGCGACGGCTTGGTTCTCGTCGTCGATGATCAGACGGCCATCCGGAACCTCGCGCGCACCGTTCTCGAGCAGGCCGGTCTGCAGGTCCTTACCGCGGCCGACGGGCAGGAAGCCGTTGCCGTGTTCGCC
>DASXAK010000260.1:0-8575 GCA_036406715.1 Bryobacteraceae bacterium
ATTCGAGACAGGGCTTACGAGGATTCTGCGCTGCCGATCGGCTCGGGCGCGACCATTTCGCAGCCATACATCGTTGCGTTGATGACCGAATTGCTTGCTCCGCAAAAGCATCAGTGCGTCCTCGAGATCGGAACGGGTTCCGGATACCAGGCGGCGGTGTTGGCGCAACTCACCGGGCACGTCTATACGATCGAAATCGTGGCGGACCTGGCAGAGTCGGCGCGGGAGAAGCTCGCCGCGTTAGGCTATTCAAACGTCACGGTGCGCCAGGGCGACGGATACCGCGGCTGGCCGGAAGAAGCGCCGTTCGACGGCATCATCGTGACAGCGGCGCCCGCGGAAATCCCCCGGACGCTGATCGATCAATTGGCCCGCGGCGGCAGGCTGGTGGCGCCCGTCGGCGTGGGTTGGGCTCAGGATCTGATTGTCGTCGAAAAACGCGGCGACGGCACACTCGCCACTTCTTCGGTTGCGCCAGTTATCTTCGTTCCGATGAAACGCTAAGGCGGAGCCTGCTTCGTCAATCGAGGAAGAACGGCGTCTCGTTCTCGCCGCGCAGCACGATGTCGAAGCGGTATCCGGGGATCCCCGCCGCATCGGAGCCCTGGTCGCGCACAGCGAAAAGCCGCCTCCGCGCGATCGGGTCGCTGATGCAATTTAGCACCGGGTCATTGACCCCGTCCGGAGAGTCAGAGAAAAAGGTGGTGGTTACAAGCCGCCGCGTCAGTCCGATCGCCAACACCATCAGGTTGATATGAGGGCAGCGGAGGAGACCGTCATCCTCGCGTGAGCTTCCGGGAAGGATGGTTCGAAATCGGTAACAGCCGTCTTGGTCGGTGCGCGTCCGTCCCCAGCCAGAAAAGCCCGGATCGGCTTGGCCGGAGCGCGGGTCCTGCGGGTGGTGAAAGATTCCGTTCGCGTCCGGCTGCCAAATTTCGAGCACGGAGTTGAACACGGGCCGGTTGCCTTCTTCGACGATTCGGCCGGAAAGCAGAATCTTCTGGCCCTGCGCTTCCCTGCCCTCGACCATCGTCAGGTCGTCCAACCCGTCAATGAGCGGCTTCAGGTAAAACGGGCCAATGGTGCAATACGGTGACGGGATCACGCGTGCCTCCTCAATCGAGCGGCGGTGTCGCTCGCTTACCACGCATGACGAAATCCTGGTGGAATCGCATCAGGTTCGGGACACCGACCTTCGTCGGTTGCAACTGGAAGATCAGCCGCTGACGTGCTTCCGGATCGTATACGCCGTTAAGCAGCAGGTCCGTTTCATTGAGCGGCTCGCCGGGAAAGAACATCTGAGTGATGTACCGGCTCATCCAACTTGGCCCGATGATCGAGAAATGAATATGGGGAGGCCGCCACCACCAATCCGACTCAGTCACCGGATAAGCGCCCGGCTTAATCGTGATGAAATCGTACTCGCCTTCGGGACCGGTGACCAGGCGGCCCCACCCGGTAAAGTTCGGATCGAGCGGCGCTTCATGACGGTCGGCTTCGTGGATATACTTGCCAGCCGCGTTGGCCTGCCACAATTCGATGACCACGCCCGGCATCGGCGAGCCGTCCTCGTCCATAACCCGCCCGGCGACGTGGATGAGCTGCCCCATCGCACGCGGCGCGTCCGGAACCGGCCGGGAGAGATCGTGATCATTCGCCTGCACCCGGCGGCCCAAGTCGACGGGCCCAGTGCGCTCCGACAGCGTGAGCGGCCGGTGAATCAGCGGTTGCGCGGGGTTTCGTGTAAAGCTGCGCGGATAGCGCGGAATCAGCCGGTCACACTGAGTCGCATCGTCGTACGGCAGATACTCGATTTGGGGAATACTTTTGACAGAATTGCCGGCCATGGAGTGTGTGAGCGTCATTCTATCACGCGACCTGACTGTGAGATCCGCCTTGCTATGATCGCAATAGCGGATGAATCCCGATTTTCTAGTGATCGGAGCAGGGGTGGCGGGTCTGCGGGCGGCAATCGAACTGGCCGAAGCAGGCACCGTTCTGGTGGTGGCGAAGGACAGCCTGCAAGAATCCTCATCCGAATACGCGCAAGGCGGCATCGCTGTGGCTTTGAACGACGACGATGAAGTCGAGTTGCACGAGCAGGACACGATTTACGCTGGCGATGGCCTGTGCGATCGGGCCGCCGTGCGGACGCTCGTCGAAGAAGGGCCGGCCGCCATTCAAGAGCTGATCGATTGGGGCGCGGCCTTCGATCGCGCCGGCGGCGAGTTGGCATTCACGCGCGAGGCGGCTCATAGCCGCAGCCGGGTGCTGCATGCGCACGGCGATTCGACGGGGCGCGAAATCGCTCGCACGCTCTACCGCAAAGCGGCCTCGCTCTCGAACATTACGTTTCGCAGCTACGCCGCGACGACGGACTTGTTGGTGGAGGATGGCGTGACCGGTGCATTGCTGTACGATGCGGCGGCACGCAGCACCACTCCGATCCACGCGCGAGCGGTGCTGCTGGCGACGGGAGGCTTAGGCCGCGTGTTCGTCAATACCACCAATCCCGAAGTCGCGACCGGCGACGGCGTGGCGATGGCCTATCGCGCCGGCGCCGAGATCAGTGATATCGAGTTCGTTCAGTTCCATCCTACGGCGCTGCACATTGAAGGCGCGCCCTGCTTCCTGCTTTCAGAGGCCCTGCGCGGTGAAGGCGGCTTTTTGTGCAACGCGGCCGGCGAACGGTTCATGGAGCGGTACCATCCGTTGAAGGAACTGGCGCCCCGCGACGTTGTAGCGCGCGCGGTGGTAAACGAGGTGGCGCGCACCGGCGCCTCTCATGTTTCGCTCGACCTGGCGCACCTCGGGGAGGCATTTTTGCGCGAGCGTTTTCCGCGAATCTATCAGACCTGCCTGCAATACGGCGTGGACATTACGCGGCAGCCGGCTCCGATACGGCCGGCGGCCCATTACGCGATGGGCGGGGTACGGACCGATCTGGCCGGCCGCACCTCGCTGCCGGGACTGTTCGCGGCCGGCGAGGTGGCATGCACCGGCGTTCACGGCGCCAACCGGCTGGCCAGCAACTCCTTGCTGGAAGGAGTGGTGTTCGGGGCGCGTGCAGGCCGCGCCATGCGCGAATCGTACGTGGGTTCTGGCGGCAACGCGGAACGGGCGAGTTCATTCGATGTTCCGTGCACGGATGCAACCGAGATTCGCCAGCTCACTTGGGAACGGTGCGGCATTGTGCGCTGCCGGGACGGGCTCGAGCGCGCCATCGAGCAACTCGAGCAATACGGATGCCAACCAGCGCAACCGACCCGCGAACGGGCTGCGCTTCGAAACATTCACCAGGTCGCGCTATTGATCGCGCGGTCCGCGCTGGCGCGCGAAGAAAGCCGGGGCGCTCACTTCCGCACGGATTTTCCGGCCAAGCGCGCCGAATTCGAGAGGCACTCAGTGATCGGCGGGGATTCTGGTGTCCGCTTCGAATGATCGGGCGCCGCGGGCGATTCCGGCCTGCGCGCTGATCCTCCTCTCCGCCGGAGCCATCCAGGAGGTAGACCCTTCTTCGGTTTTCTGGACGGCCCCCTCGATTCTGGTCGCGGCGATGCTGATCGCGTGGGCCGCGGAATCGGCGCAATTTTTCATTGCCCAGGGCTTCGCGCTGGCCATTCTGGCGTGGCTTCAAACCTTGCCCGAATTCGCGGTGGAAGCCGTGCTCGCCTGGAAACAGCAGGTACCGCTTTTGATGGCCAACCTGACGGGAGCGCTGCGGCTGCTCACCGGGTTGGGCTGGCCGATGATCTACTTCACGGCCGCCATGTTCCACCGGTCACGCTGGAAATCCCCCCTGCGGCGGATCACGCTCGCCGAGGAACATTGCATCGAGGTGGTCGGACTCCTGGCGGCGATGGCGTACGTCGGATTCGTCTGGTGGAAGTCTTCTCTCGATGTCGTCGATGCCGTGATCTTGATTGCGGTTTACATCGCCTACCTCGTAGTTCTGCAGCGAATGCCCACGACGGAAGCTGAACAGATCGAGGACCTCGAACTGATTCCACGGACAATCGTAACCGCGCGCCCTGCACTGCGGACCGCAATGATTGTTCTGCTCTTCCTGTTCGGAGGCGGTCTGATCTATTTCATGGCCGAACCGTTTCTCGCCAGCCTGCTTGCGGTATCCGCCTCGCTCGGTATTCCCAACTTCGTTTTTGTGCAGTGGGTCGCGCCCTTCGTTTCCGAGTTTCCGGAGAAGGTTTCCGCCTTCTACTGGGCCCGCACCGTGGAACGTGCCTCCATGGCGCTGATGAACATGGTTTCCAGTAACATCAACCAGTGGACGCTGCTGGCTGCCATGCTGCCGATCGTTTTTTCACTCAGCCGCGGCGCCGTTACGGCGATTCCTCTGGATTCACAGCAGGAGCTCGAACTGCTCATGACGCTGGGGCAGTCTCTATTGGGAGTGATGTTTTTGATGGACATGGAGCTTGCGTGGTGGGAAGCCGCGGGCCTGTTCGGGCTGTGGGTGGTACAGTTCGCGTTCTCACCGGTGCCGCCCGGAGCGGGTATTGCCGGGTTTCTGGCGCAGCACATCCACGCCTGGGTCACCATCGCCTACTGGGTGTGGGCAGGACTCGAGATCGGGCGAATCGCTGCGGGCAAGCGCCGCCCCAAAGCGTTTCAGCTCTTCGGCGTAATGTGGAAAAGGCATATCCGGCCGGTGCGATAGAATAAGGTTCCACGGACAAATGCGCGAGAGAATTCGGTCGACGACGGTGATTTGTGTGCGCCGCGATAACAAAGTAGTGATGGCCGGCGACGGGCAGGTGACGCTCGGGCACGAGGTCATCAAAGGCTCGGCGAAAAAGCTCCGGCGGCTGTACAACGAGAAGGTTCTGGCCGGTTTCGCTGGCTCGACCGCCGATGCGTTCGCTCTCTTCTCGCGATTCGAATCGAAGCTCGAGCAATTCAACGGCAACCTTTCGCGGTCGGTGGTTGAACTTGCGAAGGAGTGGCGAACCGATCGCGTGCTGCGTCACCTGGAGGCTTTGCTGCTGGTCGCCGACAAGGGCACCACCTATCTGGTGAGCGGTAATGGCGATGTGATCGAACCGGATGAAGGCATCGCGGCCATCGGATCGGGCGGTCCGTTTGCCTTATCGGCCGCCACCGCGCTGCTGCGCAACACCAAGCTTTCGGCGCGGCATATCGCCGAGCAGGCGATGGAAATCGCGGCCAAGATTTGCATCTATACCAACGACAACGTGACGTACGAGGAATTGGAGTAGGGCATGGTCATCTATCTTCCCAGCCAGTCGGTGGACGAAGAACCGCTGCTCGACGAGTTGACGCCGCGCGAGATCGTCCGTGAGCTGGACAAACACGTGGTGGGGCAGGCCGAGGCCAAGCGCGCCGTGGCAATCGCACTGCGCAACCGGATCCGGCGGCAGAAACTGGCGCCGGAGATGGCCGAGGAAGTAATGCCCAAGAACATTCTCATGATCGGCCCCACCGGAGTCGGCAAGACCGAGCTGGCGCGGCGCCTGGCCCGGCTGGCGAACTCGCCGTTTTTGAAAGTGGAGGCCAGCAAGTTTACGGAAGTGGGCTATGTTGGCCGCGACGTTGAATCGATGATCCGCGATCTGGTGGACATCGCCATCGACATGGTGCGGGAAGAGCGCCTGGATGAGGTGGCGGATCGCGCGGAAATGAACGCCGAGGAGCGCCTGCTCGATCTGCTGATGCCGCCCCAGCCCGAACCCAGCGAGAGCCTGGAACGCACGCGAGAGAAGCTCCGGGAGCGGTTGCGGGAAGGCAAGCTCGACGAGCGCATGGTCGAGCTCGACGTAAAGGATCGCGGCCCGACGTTTGAAATCACGACGAATGCCGGAATTGAGGAGATGGGCATCAACCTCAAGGACATGCTGCCCAATCTGTTCGGCCAGAAAACCCGGCGTCGCAAGATGCGTGTGGCCGAGGCACTAGATTATCTGGTCCAGGAAGAGGAGCAGAAGCTCATCGACATGGAGCAGGTAACTCGGACAGCGCTCGAACGCGTGGAATCGAGCGGCATCATTTTTCTCGACGAAATCGATAAGATTGCCGGGCGGGAATCCGGTCATGGCCCGGATGTAAGCCGCGAAGGCGTGCAGCGCGACATCCTGCCGATTGTCGAGGGAACGACGGTCAACACGCGCTTCGGCTTCGTCCGTACCGATCACATTCTTTTCATTGCCGCCGGAGCGTTTCACGTGTCGAAACCGAGCGACATGATTCCCGAGCTGCAAGGCCGCTTCCCGATCCGCGTGGAATTGAAATCGCTCTCGGTGGACGATTTCATCCGCATCTTGAAAGAGCCCAAAAACGCCCTCGCGAAACAATACACGGCGTTGATGGAGACGGAAGGCATCAAGCTGGTGCTGATGGACGACGCGCTCGAGGAAGTGGCCAAGTTCGCCGCTCAGGTGAACGAATCGTCTGAGAACATCGGCGCGCGGCGTCTCCACACGATTATGGAGAAGCTGCTCGAGGAAGTTTCCTTCGAAGGGCCGGACTTAAAGAAGAAGACGGTAAAGGTGGACGCGAACTATGTTCGCAAGCAGCTCTCCGACATCGTCAAAGACCAGGATCTGAGCCGGTACATTCTGTAACGTGGGGCAGGCCTCCGGCGTGCCGATCGCCTAGCGGTTGCCAAACGGCGCTTCGAGCGACGTGCTCTGAGCCGTGAACAGTTCCGCCCGGCCTTCGAGAATGTGCATGTCGTCTTCGAGGCGGATGCCAAATTCGCCCGGTATGTAAATGCCGGGCTCGTCGCTGAACGTCATGTCTGGCGCGAGCGCGATGCCCTGGCCGTCTTTTTGCAGGGTGTTGGCTGCGGTAAGATACGGCCACTCGTGCTCGTCGAGGCCGATTCCGTGGCCGATGCGGTGCGTGAAGTATTTGTAGCCCGGGCCGTATCCGGCGGCCGTAATCACCTGCCGCGCGGCCTTATCAACCGATTCGCACCGTACGCCCGGCCGGGCTGCGGCAAGAGCCGCGCTCTGCGCCTGGCGCACAATGTCGAACACTCGTTTCATCTTGTCAGTCGCCTTGCCATAGACGAAGGTTCGGGTGATGTCGGAGTGGTAACCTTCGACCTGACACCCGCCATCGATCAGGACGAGCGAGTTCTCTCGAATGGCCTGCGGGCGCCGAGATCCATGGGGCAGCGCGGCGCCTTCACCGACGAAGACGTCGGCTTCGCCGTCAAAACCCAGCCCTTGATGAGCGGCCGCGATCGCCGCCGCAAACTCGTGGGCGGTCATACCATCCCGCACCGATTTCCACGCCGCCTCGAACGCCTCCAGCGTGACCTGGTTTGCAAGATGCATGAGGGCGAGTTCGTTCGCGCTCTTGATCATGCGGCAGCCGGCAGTCACCGGCGTCGCGCTGACCATCATCGCGGCAGGAAGGGCTTTTCCGATTCCGTCGGCGAAGACGAACGGCATGCGTTCTTCCACACCGATTCGAGCAGTCGTCAACTTCCGATCGGCCAATGCCTTCGCTACTACCGGGAACGGACTCACGTCTTCTTCCCACGTAAGAATCCGCGCCGTGGGGAAAGGCCCGCCGCCAATCTGTTCGAGCGCCCGGCCCTGCTCAAAGCCAGGCGAGACGAAGAAGGGCTCGCCCGCCGCCGGCAGAATCATGAGGAACAGGCGCTCGCTCACGCCCCAACGGATTCCGCTGAAATAGACCAGGGACGATCCGCCGCCGAGCGCGATCGCATCGAGGTGATTCTCGCGCATCAGCCCGCGGGCACGTTCGACTCGCGCCAGCCGCTCCGCGTTCGGGATCGGCCGCGCTTCGGCTTTCCGGCTTTTTAAACGGGCAATCGGGGGAGTGTCGGCCAAGATCGGCACCGCGGCAGAGGCAAGTGCCGCGCGCATCAGGCCGCGGCGGGTCAGCATCGTGGTTTATCGTAGCATCCCCGCCGCCGCGCGTTGCACCAGCGCCGTCAGCAGTGACCGGCCGTCATCACTCGTGGCGCAGCGGCCTCGAAATGACCGAGGGGCGCATGACCATCGGTGAGCAGAACCTCAAACTCGACCGGCTGGTCGTTTTCGGCGAGCCACTGCCCTTTGACCCGTCTCAGCTCGAGAATGTCCGCGGCGCCTTTCAGCGCGATGCGCATCGAATCCTGGTTCATGGCGAGCATGAGGCCTTCGGTGAGTTGGTCTGGAACAAGCGTCACGGTAACACTGAGCATGGTGTCTTCTCCTCGGCCCTACTCATATCGCTAGTGTGGGGTGACAACAATCCTGCCTTCCGATATGGATCGAAAAGAGTGTGAGTGATGGTACGGAGATCGGGGGAAACCGGTTGCGCAGGAGAAACCCCGACGTGCCGAAGATCACTATTTCAGCAAGACAGGCGCGGCTTTCCGGTGCGCGATCCAGACGATTGCAACGAGTGTAAATACGAGTACGTTCCCGAGCGCATCGACGCCGAACAGACCCCGCGTCCCGAGGTGACGATAACCTTGCCCGTCGAGCCAGAGCACGTACGTGATGGGCAGGTTGCCGGCGGCCAGGAAAAGACTGTAACGCGTGCTGGTCCCATGCTCGCCGTGTCCTAGAATATCCAT
>DASXAK010000261.1:0-2883 GCA_036406715.1 Bryobacteraceae bacterium
TGCTGAACGGCGGCCGCCCCAAAATGATAGAGACCGTGAACGGAAAGCTCAAGGACTCCACCGAAGGTGAAGAATTGACCTACTTTCCGGACGATGGTAGGCTGCTGGTAAATGGGTCGCCGAAGCAGCCCGCCCAGACACACTTGCAACGCAAGAAATAGGTCCCGGGTCGCCGCATGAGCAAACTCGAGACCAACCGCATCTCCAAAACATACAAAGGCCGCCGCGTAGTCGACGATGTCTCGGTATTTGTCCAGCAGGGCGAAGTGGTCGGCCTGCTCGGTCCCAACGGGGCCGGCAAGACTACGTCGTTCTACATCATCGTCGGGCTGATCAGCCCCGATGCCGGCCAGGTGCTCGTCGACGACAAGGACATCACTGCGCTCCCCATGTATCAGCGGGCGCGACGCGGCATCAGCTACCTTCCGCAGGAGGCTTCGATCTTCCGCAAGCTCACCGTGGAAGAGAACCTGATGGCCATCCTCGAGACGCTCTCGCTGCGCGCCCGCGAGCGGCGCGAAACCATGGAGCGGCTGATCGAGCAGCTCGGCCTCGAAAAAGTCCGCCGCAGCCAGGGCTACATGCTGTCGGGCGGCGAGCGCCGCCGCGTCGAGATCGCGCGCTCCCTCGTGATCAATCCGAGCTTCCTGCTGCTGGACGAGCCCTTCAGCGGCATCGACCCCATCCAGGTTCTGGAGCTGCAGCGCATCATTTTCGATCTGAAGCGCGCCGGCATCGGCATCCTCGTCACCGATCACAACGTGCGCGAGACCATGGCCGTCACCGATCGCGCGTACATCATCAATAACGGGCGCATCTTCCGCGCCGGCAGCCCGGAAGCCCTGGAGCGCGACCCCGAAGTCAAGCGCATCTACCTGGGGGAGACATTCTCACTACGCGTGTGATGCGTGCGTGAGCTTCCGCACTTGCAGCCGTTCGTACAATGGAAACGGCTGGCTCTCTGCCGCCGTAACAAATTTCATGAGAATACCGCTTCTGTTGTTTTGCGCCGCTTTACCCGGATTCGCAGGGCCGTTTTCATTCGGCATTAAAGGCGGCGTGCCGTTCACGGATTTCCTGAACGCCGCCCGCAATCAGAACATCACCACCGTCCTGAACTCCAGCCGGTATGTAGTCGGACCGACCGTCGAGCTGCACCTGCCGGCCGGTTTCGGCGTGGAGTTCGACGCGCTCTATCGTCACTACGACTACACCGCCACCATCACCGGCGTGACCACCGGCAATACGCAGGCGAACGCATGGGAATTTCCGCTGCTGCTGAAATACAAATTTCCGACTCCGATAGTTCGTCCGTTTGTGGACGCCGGCATCGCGTGGGACAAACTCTCCGGCGTGACGCAATCGATTTCCTCGGTGATCACTCAAACACCGGCGCCAGTAAATAAAGACGTCACGACCGGTTTTGTGATGGGGGTTGGCGTCGACGTTCATTTCGTCATCCACGTCACGCCGGAGATCCGCTACACGCGATGGGGATCGCAGCACTTCACCGATGTCAACGGGTTATTTCGCAGCAACCAGAACCAAGCCGAATTCCTCGTTGGAATCACGTTTTAGCCGATGTAGCGTGGATGCCTGCGCCACACACTACACTAGTTCCATGACTGTCAAGCCCGTCCTCTTCGCCCTTATCTTCGCTGCCGCCCTATTTGCGCAGCGGCCGGGCACGCCCCCGAAGGCAGACCTCCTCTGGCCGCAAGGCGCTCCCGGCGCGCTGGGAACGGAGGACGTCGATAAGCCCACGCTGGCGCCATACCTCGTCCCGCCCGGCAAAGGCGTGGGCACGGCGATTATCGTGTGCCCCGGCGGCGGGTACGTCAACCTCGCCATGGATCACGAGGGCGACCAGGTGGCGCGCTTCCTCAATTCGCTCGGGGTCGCGGCCTTCGTCCTGAAATATCGGCTCGGACCCAAATACCACCACCCCGTCGAGCTCGGCGACGCCCAGCGCGCCATCCGCACCGTTCGGGCCAAGGCGGCGGAGTATCGCGTCATGCCCGACCGCATCGGCATCATGGGCTTCTCCGCGGGAGGCCACCTCGCCTCTACGGCAGCGACCCACTTCGACAGCGGCAACGACTCCGCTCCCGACCCCATCGACCGCGCCGGCAGCAGGCCCGACTTCCTCATACTCGGCTACCCGGTGGTCTCGTTCACCACGCCCTACACGCATCGCGGATCGCTCCGCGCCCTGCTCGGCGATAACCCCGATCCGAAGCTCGTCGAAAGCCTCTCGAACGAGTTGCAGGTGACGCCGCAGACGCCGCCCACGTTCCTGTTCCACACCAACGCGGACACCGGCGTTCCCGCCGAGAACAGCGTGCTTTTCTACCTGGCGCTCCGCAAAGCAGGAGTACCCGCCGAAATCCACATCTATGAAGAAGGACCGCACGGCGTCGGATTGGGCCTAAACGACGAAGCGCTTGCCACCTGGCCCTCCCGCCTGGCCGATTGGCTGCGTGTCCGCGGCCTTCTGAACGCCGCCCCGAAGTGATTTTCCTGACGTTCGGCCGAAACTGTGCTAAACTGATCAGGTTCCTACAGGACCGGGAAGCACCCTCAGGCGGATTGCACTACATTCACTTCGCACACGCTGACGTCGCTCGTGGGTAGCAGCATACGTGTAGGCCCGAAGAGAATATGCCCATGATCGACCCCGACCAGATGATCGTGATTTTCCTGCTCTTAGTGGTGATTGCGGTTCTGTTGATCCCGCCCGGCCCGGGCACGCCATTGCGCGCGCCTCTGCCCTCGAAGTGATTCGCGGACGCCCGCTACTTCGAAGTCACCTTGATGGCGAGCGTCTCTTGTGTCGGATCCACGGTGAGCTGGATTTCGCCCGCCGGCTTCCTGTTCGGCTGA
>DASXAK010000262.1:0-5188 GCA_036406715.1 Bryobacteraceae bacterium
TCTGTTGAGCATGTTCAGAGCTTAAAGCGCACGGTTCGCCGAGTAAAGAGCCATTTTGAAAACGCCGGCTCAAATCCCTCCACTCCACATCCCGGTTCGAACCGGTCGCCGTCGCCGCCTGCAACGACGGGTCTATGAGCAACTACGCGACATGATCGTACTGGGGCGGCTTCCGACTGGCTTGCGCCTTCCGTCGTCCCGGACACTGGCGCGGCAACTCGGGATTTCGCGCAATACGGTGATGTTTGCTTACGAGGAATTGGCGGCTGACGGTTGGTTGAATGGAATGACGGGCTCGGGAACTCGTATCGCAGGCCGGGTGGCCGCCGTTCGCTTCAGTGACCCCGATGGGCTGATTCTGGATGGGCTCGGCATCCGGCCGCGATGAACGTCAGGTGACCTTGACGGCGGCCCATCGCCGCCCCACCGGCCATAACCGCGGCTCACTCACCGCTCTCTTCTCCGCCTGCAGCATCTCGTTCACAAATTCGCATCCCCTGGTGCTCTCCGGTACGTTGGCCGCCAGGTACCGGTAAAAGTAGGGAGCGGCCTCACTGCTGTCTACCCAAAAGCGCTGCAGTGCACTATCGATCGCGTCCGCGCTATGCATTGCGGGGTCGGGCCCGGGCAAAGCGCCCGCGAGCACCTCCGCGACAAACGGATCATATTCAGAGTCGTCGATTGTCGGCGCTTGGCCCATCGAGCGCGCCGCGGAGCGCTGCCCTGGAGCCGTTCCCGAGGAGATTGCCGGTTCCCCACCGAAGCGCGGGCCGGTCTCAACGCTGCGGCGTAGGCGCCATTTGAAGCATCAGCGACGGTCTGCTTGGAATGCTTCCTGCTGAGACCTGCACGGTTTGCGGTCCTGGCGGCAAGTCCGGCGGCACTGCGACCCGCACCAGATAGAGACCGGGGCCGGTCAGCCCGGCAAAGGCAACGTTTGCCGGTTTCCCGCCGATGCTTACCGAAACGGGCGCGGTCACCGGAAAGGCGCCTGAGAATACCCGATCCGTGATGAATTTCGACGGATCGACCGTGGAGCCCAGACCGATCATATATAGGTCGAGAGTGTCGCCGGGATAGGCCGGCCGTGCGACCCGCGGGTCCGTGGCGCTGTTGCCCACCAAGGTTGCCGTGCCGGCCAGTGCCGCGGTGACGAAGAAAGTGCTGCCATCCGCGTTCGGCGGGGCGTATACCGCCGGCTGGACGGGCCGGGCCGTAATCAGAAACGGACTGCTGTTCACTCCATTCACCTGCGCCAGCACTTGTACCTCTCCAGGAGCCACACTGGCGGGAACCAGCGCATTGATCTGCGTGGGGCTCACATAGAGCAACGGCGCCGGCGCGCCATTGAACGTGACTGTCACGCCGCCCAATGCAACCGGCAGGTCTTGCAGCCCATTCAGATTCCATGTGTCGGCCGAACCTGCCAGATTGGCGCCGCCGATGGTCACCCACAGTCCCGGCGCAATCCCTGCCGAATAGCCCCAGGAATCGGCAATTGCCTGAATGGTGGGCGTCGGTCCGGCGACCATCCCGGCTCCGGTAAGATCAACGGCCGGCTCAGCTCCGCTGATGTTGCCGGCAACGAACAGGGAGGCCGCCCGGATTCCCGAGGCCGTCGGTGTGAAAACTACCTGCACGGTGCAACGTGCCCCGGGCGCCAGGCTCGTGCCGCAGTCGTCGGTCTCGGAAAAATCTCCGCTATTGATTCCGCCCACCGTGATCGCCACGAGACTCAGCCGGCTTGTACCGCTGTTGGTCAGTTGGACGGATTGCGCGGGTCCGGCAGCGCCGACATTCAGCCGGCCGAAATCCAAGCGCGTGGCGGACCAGGCGGGCGGCTGCGCCTGCGATCCACTGGCACTGCCGTCCTGGGTAACCGTGAACTGGTAATTCCCGATCTGGAAGGCTGCCTGCCGCTTGGGACCATAGTTGGCCGCGACGGTGTACGTGAGCATGCCGCTTCCCGCGCCCGCATTCGGCGTGAAGGTAACGAAGGGCTGGTCCGTTGACGCCTCCCACGGGCATGAGGCCGCAGTGGCGATTTGAATGGTTCCGCTTGTGCCCGAGGCGCCCGCGGAAATGGCGGCCGCTGGACTCGGAGTGATCGCGCAGGTTCCAGGTGCGTCCACCACAAACGACAGATTCAGAACCTCGCCAAAATCGCCGGCGCCGAGGATTTTCAGCCTCCCGGTCAATGCCGTCGCGCTCTGGCCCATGGTGAAGCGAAGTGGTCCGATGGCGGTCCGCTGGAGGGACGGCACGGTTGCGGGCACAGGGAGATCGCCTGCGCTGGTATGTAGAACCACCCCCCGGCTCGGCGCTGACCCCGGCAGCCACTGCGCTTCGCCCGTGTTTACGACCGTTGGCGTCGCCTGGCAGACGGCTCCGGAGGGAATCGCCAGAGTCGAGCCATTTTCCACCGTCACATCCAGGCTCGGGCAGACGATGTGGATGCCGGCGAACTCCGCGTTGGCGAACTTGAGCGGACCCGAGCCCGCGTAAGGCACGTTGCCCACCTGAATCATGGGCATGCTGGATGTGTCGGCGCCCGTGCCTTGGTCTGCCAGGACGACGGAGCGTCCTCCTTGCCGTGTCTGGACGTAGCGGTCCTGGTTGTTGAGGAAGACTCCGTAGGAGCCGCGCGCGTCGGAGTCGCGGTCGACGGTGATGGTGGCGGGAGGGTCTGCGGAGAGGTCGGGCGGCGCGGCCGCGTAGGTTGTGTTCCATTGCGCCAGGGTCCTGGCGCACGCGCGGGGAGTGCCGTCCGGGTCGATGATGCCAAAGTCGCTGCTGCCCACTGGGGCGTATCCACCAGGCCACCACCAGACGGAAGCGCCGTTCGAGCCATCGTCCGCTACCAGCCGCATCATGGTGTCGCAGATGGTGGCCTGCGCCGCGCGCGACCCTGAGTTTCCGCCCTTGGCGCCGATATCGGCGCCGAATTCCGCCCAGACCACCGGTTTGCCGCCGGACCGGTAGCGGCTATAGGCGGTAACCAAACCGAACGCTCGGGCATCGGGCCAGGGCAGCACAGGCGAATATCGTTCGGGCTCGAGGAAGTCGAGATGGGCGGCGCCTGTTCCGATGTCGTAGCCGGTGTTGTCATTGTGGACGGAGGTCATGGTCGTCCAGTTACGGTAGGTGAGAAGTGTATCGGGATCGCTGCGGTGGATTTGGCGCGCGAGCGCGCCGAGATTGCGGCCGAGATAGTCGTCGAGAAATCGGCGATAGGCCGCGACCATGATTCTCCATGGGCCGTCATTCTCAATCTGATCGTCCAATGGATTGGTAAGTTGCCCGGAATCGTCCAGAGGCGCCGGGAAGCCCCAAATCTGTTGGGCATTAGCCAGCGATCCGTACTGATCGTTGACCCAGGAGCGCCAGTCCGTATCGAGAACCCGGCGCCCGGCAATGGGGAGCAGCATTGCATTGACCAGTCTCCCTTGCCCGCCCTTGTCATGAGTGCCAATCATCGGCTCCCACAGCAGTTCATATGCGAATACGCGATCGTTGCCGGGGAGATAGGCGGCTTCGAGGTGTGCTTCCAGTGTGGGCGAAGTCTGTCCGGCGTAAGCGGCATTCGTGAGCGAAGTGGGAAGGGCGATCTGAACCCATAGGCCGTGGTTCCGGCACCGCTCCAGAAAATCGATCAGGGCGCGGCTCTCCTGGGTCCCGCGTTCTTGAAATTCGTTGTATAGGCCGATGTCGATGAATTGAATGTTGACCAGATTGAAATGAAGAGCAGCGATCTGCGTGAGATCGGCCTCAATCAGATCCGGATCGTAGTAGCTGGGCTGCAGCCAGGTTACCGCGCCCAAACCGCCTCCTGGGAGGGCGGTGGCGAAGCGCGGCCAGTAATTGACGCCGCGCAGAAAGACATGTTTGCCGCCGGCGGAAAAGGCGCCGTTGACGACGCGGATCTTCTGATCGGGCTGGCGCCCGAGCACCGGGTCCAGGATGCGGACCGGGCTATCCGCGCGATCGATCTCCTGATTCCCGATCACGAGGCGAAAGTGGATCGTGTAATCCCCGTTCGGCAGCGTTCCGATGTTGAGCAAGACGTTGCGGCGTTCGCCCGGGGTGAGATCCACGGCCATTGCGGGCAGTGCCGTGACTCCGGACCGTCCTGAAATCGACCACTGCAGGCTCGAGTGTACGGGAGAGTCGGCCCCGTTCAAAATGGTCGCGCCGCCCGTAATCGGCTCACCCGGCAGCCACACAATCTGCTCCGCGCCGGCGGCAGTGAGGTAGAGACGGGTGGGCGCCGCCTTCAGAGCGGTGATCACTTCCGTGCGGAAGGGATCGAAGATTTGGGGCCAGGTCAGCCACACAATCAGCGAGTGTGTCGTCGTAACAGACGATGGATCGGAAACGGGGACGCCTGGGGAGAAGTGAAGACTGGAATGGAAGTAGATCGTCGCGGAAGGCATCAGAATGTCCCCAATCACGCGACCACGCTCGGATGAATCCGGCGACGAAAATAGCCCGCGATTAAACACCAGCGGTACGCGCACGCCGGAACTCCCGGTGTACTGTTGTCCGGAAGATACAGTGGGGATGAACGGAGGACGAAAGGGTCCCTGCGGCGGAGATGAGCCGACAGCCTGTAGATACTCGGCCGCATTGAGCCACTGGCCGTCGGGCGCCCGGTAGAGCGGGTTCCGGAACGGCTCTCCGCCGCTGGCCATTAAGCTGCCGCCGCCGTTCACGTGCGCGACAATCGCTGTGCAAGTTTCGAAAGGCAGGCTTTCCAGGGAGGGAACCGCGAGCAGGATATTCGGGCTATCGAGCGCCCCAGGCAAGTCCTGGGGAGAGACAATCTTGACGCTGTACCCCGCGTCGCTGAGGATTCCGCTGAACTGAGAAACGGTAAACGCCCACTGCGCGTTGCTCCACGGTCCGCTGCCGTCGGCCAGGATGGCTCGGGGCTGGGCACAGAGCGGGACCACGCAGAGAGTAGTGACAAGGAATGCCGAAGGAATGCCGCTCGCCATGCGTCGTGGCACATATCAGGTTATCATTCGAGCGCCGCGAGTTCGCCAGGCAGTGTTCGGCCGATCAAGTCATGTGATCGGAAGACAGCCCCACTTAACTCTCGGCAGCAGCGCCTATGTGCCACTGGACAACGGAACCGCGTGAGAAAGTGGACTCTAGAATGGGGAAATGATCGACGGCTTCGAGATTC
>DASXAK010000263.1:0-12779 GCA_036406715.1 Bryobacteraceae bacterium
TCATTGCCGCGCCAGATCCGGAATGTCGCCTTGGCCATTTACTTAGTCTCCTCGATTACCTGTTTCAATTCCGCGGGCATTCCGGCGATGGGAACGCGCGTGATCTGCATTTCCCCGCTCGATGTTTGCTTCACCACAATATTGAAGGTTCCGTAATCCGGACTCTTCTCGGGATAGTCGTCACGGAAATGCCCGCCGCGGCTTTCCTTGCGCTCGATGGCGGCGCGGGTCACGGCTTCAGAAACCGTCAGCAGGTTCGGCAGGTCGAGCGCGGTGTGCCAGCCAGCATTGAACTCGCGATTCCCGTAGACACCGACGCGGCTGGCCTGCTCTTCCAACCGAATGATCTCCTTGAGCGCCTGCTGCATTTCATGCTCAGTACGCACGATACCAACGTTGTGCTGCATCATCTCCTGAAGCTCGTGCTGAATCTGATAGGCACCCTCGCCGCCAGAATTGGCCCGATCGAAAGGCAGAAGCGACTCACCTGCGACACGATCGACGGCGGCCTCGTCCACCCGCGCAGGGCCGTTGCCTTTCGCAAATTCGGCCGCATGCTCGCCGGCCCGTTTGCCAAAGACGAGGAGATCGGAAAGCGAGTTGCCGCCCAGCCGGTTGGCGCCGTGCAATCCCGCCGCACACTCACCGGCGGCAAACAGACCCGGAACCGTGGACATTTGGGTTTCCGCGTCCACCTTGATGCCACCCATCATGTAATGCATGGTGGGGCCGACTTCCATCGGCTCTTTGGTGATGTCCACATCGGCGAGCTGTTTGAACTGGTGATACATGCTCGGCAGCTTGCGCTTGATGTGCTCGGCGGAATTCGGAAGCTTTTCCTTGATCCAGGCGATATCGAGATAGACGCCTTTATGCGGACTTCCCCGCCCCGCCTTGACTTCACGGACGATGCAACGCGCCACGTGATCGCGCGTCAGCAGCTCCGGAGGACGGCGGGCATTGCGATCGCCCTGGGTATAACGCCAGCCCTCTTCCGGATTGTCGGCCGTTTGGTTGCGGTAGTTCTCCGGAATGTCGTCGAACATGAAGCGGCGGCCTTCCTTGTTCTTGAGGATGCCGCCTTCGCCGCGCACGCCCTCAGTGACCAAAATGCCTTGCACGCTGGGCGGCCAGACCATGCCTGTGGGGTGGAACTGTACGAACTCCATATCCATGAGCGCCGCACCGGCATGATACGCGAGCGCGAGGCCATCGCCGGTGTACTCCCAACTGTTGCTGGTAATCTTGTACGCGCGCCCGATGCCGCCGGTCGCCAGCACGATCGCCTTCGCCGGAAACAGCAGAAACCGGCCACGCTCGCGATCATAGCCGAACGCTCCGGCCACGCGTCCGCCGTCCAGCAACAACGTCAGGATCGTGTGCTCCATATGCACTTCGATGCCCTGATGGATTCCGTGGTCCTGGAGCGTGCGGATCATCTCGAGGCCGGTGCGGTCGCCGACGTGCGCCAGCCGGGGATACCGATGTCCGCCGAAATTGCGCTGGAGAATGCGGCCGTCTTTGGTGCGATCGAACACCGCGCCCCAAGCTTCGAGTTCGCGGACGCGATCGGGCGCTTCCTTGGCGTGGATTTCGGCCATGCGCCAGTTGTTCAGATACTGGCCGCCGCGCATGGTATCGGAGAAGTGGACTTTCCAGTTGTCGCGCTCGTCGACGTTGCCCATCGCGGCCGCTGCGCCGCCCTCGGCCATAACCGTGTGCGCTTTGCCGAGCAGCGATTTGGTCACCAGCCCAACTTTGGCTCCTTGGGCTGACGCCTCAATGGCCGCGCGCAGTCCTGCGCCGCCCGCGCCGATCACCAGCACGTCGTAGGCGTGCGTCTGATATTCGGCCATTTACAGGATTCTCCAGTCGTGCCAGATGCCCATCGCGCAGAGGCGAATGTAAATATCGGCGAACCCCACCGAGAACAAGCTGGTCCAGGCCCAGCGCTGGTGACCTCGATTGAGGCAGCTCACGCAGCGATACGAAGTGACACGGATCGGTCCAAGCATGTCGAAACGGCCGCCCACCAGGTGACGCAACGAGTGGCATCCCAGTGCGTAGCAGGCGAGGAAAGTCGTGTTTGCCGTCAATATGATTGTGCCGAGGCCGATCCCAAAATGCGTCTGGCCGGTGGCCGGATCGGTGAACCAGAGCGCGTCCCACACGTCATGCGCCAGAAAGAAAAGAAAGAGCAGCGCCACGTACAAAAAATAACGGTGGATATTGTGCAGGATCAGCGGGAAGTGACGCTCGCCGAGATAAACTTTTCTCGGCTCACCCACTGTGCAAGAAGGCGGATCGGCCCAGAACGCCTTGTAGTAAGCGCCGCGATAGTAGTAGCAGGTGAGACGGAACAGGCCGGGGAAAGGAAGAATGAAGAGTGCGGGTGACCAGGGCAGCCAACCTGGGAACCAGCCTGGCTTGGGTCCGAACCAGGCGTGCGGCGAATCGCCGAATAATTCCGGTGAGTAGAACGGTGATAGATACGGGCCAAAGAAATAATTGGTCCCCTGCAGAGCCGCCCACGTGGTGTAGACCACGAAAGCGGACAGTCCCAGGAATACCAACAACGGCGTGACCCACCACAAATCGCGGCGCATGGTCTGGCCGAAGCGACGTTTTTCCCAGGACACCTGGGCAAAAGCCATAATTGTGATCCCTCCTGCCGGCGGTCAGCCGGACCCTCGATGACAAAGCGGTTTTCCATGATATCGAGTCGGAGCGCGGTTTATCAACAATTCCACGCGCCGCGCGGCCGTGCGGGAATTAGGAAACGCTTCCGCGGAGCGCCTTCCCGGTTTCTCCGAGGAGCCGATGACACTCACGCGCAATTTCCCATTCTTCCTCCGCGTGGATCACCAGAACGCGAACTCGCGACTGCCGCGGGGCGATATCTTCGTCGCGAGGAGCCTGGCCGTTCTTGATGGCGTCGAGTTCGACGCCCGCGAAGGCAAGCTGCCGGCACAGGTGTTCGCGAACGGGAGGCGCGTTTTCGCCGATGCCGCCAGTGAAAACCAGCGCGTCCATTCCTCCGAGAACGGCGAGCATGCCGCCCGCCTCGCGCGCGAGGCGATGGACGTAAATGTCGAAGGCCAGCCGTGCGCGCTCGTCGCCGGCCGCGCGCGCCGCTATGATGTCCCGCATGTCACCGGACTTACCGGAAATGCCCAATAGTCCTGATTGCCGGTTGAGAATCTGATCGAGCTGATCGGCGGTGTAGCCGCAGTGCCTAAGCAGAAAAATCAGGATGCCCGGGTCGAGCGAACCGCTGCGCGAGCCCATCATCAGCCCGTCCAGCGGAGTGAAACCCATGGTAGTATCCACGCTCTTTCCGCCGCGCACGGCGGCGAGTGATCCGCCGTTGCCGAGATGGCACAAAACGAGCCTCAACGACTCCGCGGGAGCGCCGAGAATCTGCGCGGCGCGCCGCGCGGCGTATTGAAAGCTGATGCCGTGAAAACCAAAACGGCGGATGCCGTCATCGACCCAGCCGATCGGCCCCGGATAGACATACGCCGAAGGTTCTAGCGTCGCATGAAAAGCAGTGTCGAAGACGGCGATCTGTTCCGTCCCGGAGCCGAGGACGCGTTCCACAGTTTCGACCGCCTCCAGCTCAAAGCGGTTGTGAGCAGGGGCGAATTCGGCTTGCCGGGCAATGGCGGCGCGGACCTCACCGGTCAGCTTCGCGGACTCCCGATACGCCTTGCCGCCGTGAACGATCCGATGGCCGACTACATCCACGCCGTGCGCGTGCTCAACCAGGGCTTGCACCACGTCGCCGAGCGGCTCGACCAGGGAATCGGCAGGGCGGTCAAATCGGTACCCGCCCCAGGCAGGGCTGTGGATTCGCACTTCGGCTGCCTTGCCACGCCATTCGACATGCGCCTCCCACTGCGGTTGCGGCGCTTCTACGGGTAGTCGTTCCGAGCCTATTTCATGAAACCAGCATTTGAAGCTGCTCGATCCGCCGTTGACTACCAGGATTTTCATTTCCCCGGCCACTGCCAATCGCGAATCTCCGGCATATCATCGCCATGTTTGCGGACGTAGAGTTTGTGTTCGATCAATTTATTCCGGAGGATCTGCTTCTGATGTGCCGCGACCACTTGCACGCGCGGCACGCGGTCGATGACATCGCCGGCCAGATGGAAACGATCGAGATCGTTGAGCACGGTCATATCGAACGGAGTAGTGGTCGTGCCTTCCTCCTTGTATCCGCGCACGTGGAAGTTCGCATGGTTGGTGCGCCGGTATGTGAGCCGGTGAATCAGCCAGGGATAGCCGTGAAACGCAAAAACCACCGGTTTGTCCTTGGTGAAAATCGAGTCGAAATCGCGATCCGAGAGCCCGTGCGGGTGCTCGGTCGAGGGCTGCAGCGTCATCAGGTCGACGACGTTGACGACCCGGATCTTCAAATCCGGCAAATTCTTTCGAAGCCAATCGACGGCCGCGAGCGTTTCTAGGGTCGGGATGTCGCCGCTGCATGCCATCACCACATCGGGCGCGACGCCTTCGTCGTTGCTGGCCCATTCCCAGATGCCGATCCCCGCCGTGCAATGCTCGACAGCGGCCTTCATATCAAGCCACTGCAGGGCCGGCTGCTTGCCAATCACGATCACGTTGACGTAGTGCCGGCTGCGCAGGCAGTGATCGGCCACGGAAAGGAGGCAATTGGCATCGGGCGGCAGATAGACGCGCACGACATCGGCCTTCTTGTTGACGACGTGATCGATAAATCCGGGGTCCTGATGGCTGAATCCGTTGTGATCCTGCCGCCAGACGTGCGACGTGAGCAGATAATTCAGTGACGCGATCGGCCGCCGCCAGGGAATGGTGCGCGTCACCTTCAACCATTTCGCGTGCTGGTTGAACATGGAATCGATGATGTGGATGAACGCCTCGTAGCAGGAGAAGAAGCCGTGCCTGCCGGTCAGCAGATATCCCTCGAGCCAACCCTGGCAGAGATGCTCGCTGAGGACTTCCATGACACGCCCGTCCGGCGCAACGTGATCGTCGCTGGGCAGAATCTCAGCCGAGGACATGCGATTGGTCACCTCGAAGAGAGCGCCCAGACGGTTCGAACCGGTTTCGTCCGGACCGAAGACACGAAAGTTGCGAGACTCCGCGTTGAGCTTCATCACGTCACGCAACATATTGCCGAGAATCCGCGTGGCCTCGGCGCGAGTGGCGCCGGGTTTTCGGATCTCCACCGCGTAATCGCGAAAATCGGGCATGCGCAAATCGCGCAGCAGGATGCCCCCGTTGGCGTGCGGGTTCGCGCCCATGCGGCGCTCGCCTTTGGGCGCCAACTCGGTCAGCTCGGCGACCGGCTTGCCACCCGCGTCGAAAAGCTCCTCGGGCCGATAGCTCTTCATCCACGCTTCGAGCACTTGAACGCGCTTCGGATGCTGGGCAAACCCTTCGACTGGAACCTGGTGGGAGCGGAACGAACCCTCCAGCGGCACACCATCCATTTCCTTCGGACCGGTCCAGCCTTTTGGCGAGCGCAGCACAATCATCGGCCAGTGACGCCGGCGCGAAAATCCATGCTCGCGAGCGTCCTTCTGAATTTCTCGAATCTCCGCGATCACCCTATCGAGTGTGGCGGCCATCGCCTGGTGCATCGGCCCCGGCTCGTGGCCTTCCACAAAATATGGCTGATACCCGTAGCCGCCCAACAGATCGGCGAGTTCTTCTTTGGGAATTCGCGCGAGAACCGTCGGACCGGCGATCTTATACCCGTTTAGATGAAGGATCGGAATCACCGCGCCATCGCGTGCCGGATTCAGAAACTTGTTCGAATGCCAGCTTGCGGCAAGGGCGCCGGTTTCGGCTTCTCCATCACCGATGACGCAGCACGCGAGCAGCGTCGGATTATCGAACACCGCGCCGTATGCATGAACCAGCGAATAACCGAGCTCGCCGCCCTCGTTGATCGAACCGGGCGTCTCGGGCGCGGCGTGGCTGGGAATGCCGCCCGGAAAGGAAAACTGCCGGAACAACGACCTCATACCCTCGGCGTCCAGCGAAACGTTCGGATAAAGTTCGCTGTACGTCCCTTCCAGCCAGGTATTGGCCACCATGCCCGGACCGCCGTGACCGGGACCGCAGATGTAGATCATGTTGAGGTCGTGCTTCTTGATGATCCGGTTGCAATGCACATAGACGAAATTGAGGCCCGGCGTGGTGCCCCAATGTCCCAGCAGCCGCGTCTTAATGTGCTCGATCCGCAGCGGCTCTTTCAACAGCGGGTTTTCCCATAAGTAGATCTGGCCCACCGAGAGGTAATTGGCAGCTCTCCAGTAGGCATCGATGCGCCGCAACTCGTCATCGGAGAGCGGATTGGACTGGATCTTTACGTCCGGAGAAGTCGTCGTCGCCATGCTTCCTCCGCTGATTGGATTTTAGCCCGCCGCAGGTTACAGCCGTGTGTCGAGCCGCACGCGTTCGCGAAGTTGTCTACGCTGGTTTGGGCGCAATCAGCGTGACTTTCACCGGCTTGGCGCCGGCTTGGGCCTTCATGACCTTACAGATGAGCTGGAGATGATCGGCGGGCGCAATGACGCGCGTCAGGTTGCGCTCGGTGTCGATCCCGGTCAGCACCGCCACGTTCCACGACGGCACGTAAATCTCGAGTACGCGAATTGTCTCCAAGCCGTTATGCAGTAAGACGACCAATTCTTCGTCTTCTTTGACCGCCTTTTGCATGGCCTGAATCTGGCCGAGGATCACGGCGCAGACGTTATCCCCAGATGCCGCCGCCGGGCGGTTCGACTTCAAGGATTCGGAGACTTGGGCGGCATCGGCGGGACGCAGCGAATCGAGCAGCGCCTGTTGAGCGATCTGCTTGGTCAGAGAACCGAGAGCCATCGGTTCGATCCTATCACTACGCGATTCCGCCGCGCAGCAGCGATGCCGCTGTCGGAGCCGCTACGCCGCCACCCCGAGCCGGCGCTTCCGACTCCGGGACCTTGTCACCCTCGCCGGGCGCGAGGAAAAGGTTGGCGTCCACCCCGTGCTGGCGGGTGTACAAATCGTAGTAACGGCCGCCCAGCGCGTAAAGTGAATCGTGCGTGCCGCGCTCCACAATTCGCCCTTCTTCGACCACCAGGATCTGCTCCGCGCGGCGAATTGTCGAAAGCCGGTGCGCGATGACAAACGTCGTGCGCCCTTCCATCAGATAGGCGAGCCCGGCCTGAATCGCCGCTTCCGATTCGGAGTCGAGGCTCGAGGTCGCCTCGTCCAGAATCAGGATACGCGGGTTAGCGAGGATCGCGCGCGCAATCGAGACACGCTGCCGCTGGCCGCCCGACAGCTTCACGCCGCGTTCGCCGACCACCGTTTCGTATTTCTTTTCGAAACGCTCGGCAAACTCGTCGACTCGCGCGATCCGGCAGGCTTCCACAATCTCCTCCTCGGTCGCTCCCGGCCGGGCGAAAGCCACGTTCTCACGAATACTGCCGTCAAACAGGAACGTGTCCTGCAGAACCACACCGAGCTGACTGCGATACGAATCAAGCCGCGCGGTCGAAAGGTCGGCGGCATCCACTTGGACGACGCCCTCGGTGGGCTCATGAAACGCGGCAATCAAACTGATGATGGTTGATTTCCCCGAGCCGGACGGGCCCACCAGCGCGGTCACCGTGCCTGGCCGCGCTTCAAAACTGATATCGTGCAGCACCGGTTTGCCGGGATCGTACGCGAAGGTTACGTGGTCAAAAGAGACGACGCCTTGAATCGGACCAATGGCGAGCGTGCGGCGTGTGTCCTCATCCTCCGGTCTTTCCTGCAGAACTTCCTGCGTGCGATCGAGGCCGGCGAGCGCTTCAGTGATCTGCGTTCCGATGCCGACGATCTGGAAGACGGGCGCGACGAGGAACGCCAAAAAGGCGCTGAACATCGTGAAGCCGCCCAGCGTGAGCGTGCCGGCGAAGATCTGGCGGGCGCCCAGGTACATGATCACGGCGCCCACGACTCCCATGAGCACCGTGGCCGAAAGGCTCATCAGCGACATCGCCGTCAACGACCGCATGACGTTTTCCAGAAGCCGCTGGACGCCGCCCGCGAAGACCTGCGCTTCCTTGGCCTCGGCGTGATACCCCTTCACTACTCGTACTCCCGCCAGCGATTCGGTCAGGCGGCCCGTGACTTCGGCATTGATTTTGCCGCGCTCGCGAAAAATCGGCCGGATGCGCGTGAAGGCTTTCTTCAGCACCAGCGCGAACACCGCGATGAACAGCAGCGAGGTACCGGTGAGCAGGGCGCTGACGCGCAGCAGAATGATGAGGGCAAAAATCGCCGTCAGCACGCCTCCCAGGAACTCCACCAGGCCGGTGCCGATCAGGTTGCGGACACCCTCGACATCGGTCATGATGCGCGAAACCAGCACGCCCGCCTTATTCGCGTCGTAGTACGAGACCGGCAGACGGCCGACATGCTCCTGCACTTTGCGGCGCAATTGAGCAATCAGGCGCTGGCCTTCTATCGAAAGTAATTGCGTCAGGGTAAATGATGCGAAGCCCTGAATAATGGTGGCGCCGACCACGGCAAGGACCAAAGGGCCTAAGAGTTGGATCTGCCGTTTGCCGACGATGTTGTCGACCAGGACCTTGGTGGATGCAGGCAGCACCAGCCCGGTGCCGCTCCGGATGACGGTGAGAAGCAACCCTAATGCCAGCAGTTTGCGGCGCGGCCGCACCAGTTCCTTCAGCAGCGGCATCACGCTGCGCAGTTGATCGCTGGCTTTCTTTTTCGGGTTGCCGGGTGCCACGAGTCTTCCTTCTTTCCAGGGTAGCGGGAGCGGCTCGTCTCCGCCACTAGCCGGATAGGTAGGTAAGCAGCAGGCCCGGCATATCCGCCGCGCTCTTCACTTCCAGCACTGCGAATCCGGCGGCCCGGCCGCTGGCGATTCCGTGCGGCGAATCTTCAACCACCAGGGGGTCGCGCGCGCCGAGTAAGTGAGCCGCCCGCAGATACGGATCCGGGGCGGGCTTGCGCCGCTCGACGTCACCGCCGCCGACCAGAACACCGAAATAGCGCCGTAGATTGCAGGCTTCCAAAGGAGGCTCGATTTCCATGCGTGCGCTTGTGCTCACCACTGCGAGCTTGTATTGCTTGTGCAAATTCTCCAGCAGATCGGGTAATGCGGGGGGGAACGCCGGGTGCTTGATCTTCAACCGGAACAATTCGTTCTTTGCCGGGTATTGCGCCCACAGAGCGTCCCAATCAAGCGGCGGGTGCGCCTCGGCAATGATGCGCAGCATCTCGCGGTCATCCATCCCGACATAGCGTTTGCCGTACTCGTCCCACGTCAGTCTCACGCCGTAGGGCGCCAGCACCTCGGCCCAACAGGCGCAGTGCAGCGGCTCGGTATCGATCAGCACGCCGTCGAAATCGAAGAGGATGGCGTCGTGTCGCGGCATCGCGAGGCGTTCAGCGTAACACGAGGCTTTGGTTGTGTTATCGTACTGGATCAGAACAGCATGCCGAACGAAACAGAACTCCAGGCCGAAATCGAACGCCTGCGCGCCGAAAATGAATCGTTGAAGCGGCCGCGCGGCCAGACGTCGCTGCGGGTGAGCGAAAAAGGCGCGCTCTCCGTGTACGGGCTCGGACGTTTTCCCGTGACCCTCTACCGTGAGCAGTGGGAAAAGCTCCTCGGAATGACCGACGAGATCCGGCGGTTTATCCAGGAGAACGATCAACAGCTGAAGAAAAAGGAATAACCGGCTCAGACAGCGATGGAAGAGCCGTTTGAGGCGACTGGGATCCGCGGATTTCTGCACCGGCCCGATCGCGGCAACGGCCACGCTCTGGCGCTGACGCATGGCGCTGGTTCGAATTGCAAAGCGCCCCTGCTGGTTCGATTCGCGCACGCCTTCGAGGGTGCCGGATATCTGGTTTTGCGCTACGACCTGCCCTTCCGGCAGCAGCGGCCGAAGGGGCCTCCGTTCCCCGCCAATTCAGAGCGCGACCGCGAAGGCATCGCGCGCGCTGCCCAGACTCTGCGCGGCCTGGTTCACGGCCGTGTTCTTGTGGGCGGGCATTCGTACGGCGGACGCCAGTCGGCCATGCTCGCCGCGGCACAACCGGAAATCGGCGATGCCCTGCTGCTGCTTTCCTACCCGCTGCACCCGCCCAACAAACCAACCCAGCCGCGCACGTCGTTTTTTCCCGAATTGCGAATTCCCGCTTTATTCGTTCATGGCGCCAAGGACCCCTTCGGCTCGCTCGAAGAACTCCGCGAGGCGATGGGCCTGATCCCCGCGAGGACAGATCTGTTGGCGGTCGAGGGCGCCGGCCACGATCTGGCCCGAGCGGCCGATCTGGCGTTAGACGTGATCGAACGTCTGCAGGTGTTGATCGCTTCCTAGCGCGTGTGGGGCTGGCCTCCGACCTGCCCAGAACCCTAGCGCACCGGGGTGCGAGCCTGCGCCTGACGAAACTCCACGCACGCCGGCAAACCGTTCCGTAGGAAGGGAACCCCGTCAATCAAAACCGGCACACTCGAAGCCGGCGGCAAAGCGCCGCTCTGCGCCACGGCGGTGCACGTGCGATCAACCATTCCCGCTACCGCCCCCCAGATCCCCAGGTTGTGCCGCAGCGCCGCCACTTGAAAGAGAACCAACACTGTTCCCACGAAGACCTGCTTTCGCCCGGGCACGCCGCGGATTGCGACCGCGAGCAGCATGGCGAATCCCGCGAGCGGCAGATAAAAACGTCCGGCGCCCCAAAGACCCGCGTCGACCAGCAATAAATGCGCGATGGGCAGCAGCGCCAGGATCGTAAACGCGAGACTGAGCAGCAGTTTCTGCCGCGGCGCCCGCCCGCTCACGGTTATCCAGCAAAGCGCGAGCAGAGACGCGATCAGCGCGAGCACGAGCCATGGTTCCAGCTGCCGGCTCCAGTTCACCGGAAAATAGAATACCGACCAGGCTCGCAGTCCAATGCCCTTCAGATAACCCACAAAATTGGGCTGCAAAACATCCAACGCGCCGGTTGCGGGATCGCGATAGCCTCCGATGCTGCCCAACAGCGAGTATCGGTACGTGAAGGCGGCTGCCACCACAGCGAAAAGCCCGGCGAGCGCGCGCCAGTGTTCTTTCGCCTTGCTGCCACTCACGAGGACAGCAAGAAAGGGAAAGGAATACGCGATTTCTTTGCTCAGAAGACCCGCCGCCAGACAACCGAAGCTCAGCCCCAGAGCCAGACGGCTGCGCTGCTCGACGTATCGGCCGAACGAAACCAGGCCGGCGAGAACAAAGAACGCCGCCAGCGCATCGAAACGCGCCGCGAGATACGTGGCTGTCAACAACACGGTTCCATGGATGGCGAAGAGCGCCGCCGCCCACAGCGCCGCCAGGTCGTCGGCGAGCAGTCGCTGTGCCAGCAACCAAACCAGACCGATGTTCCCCAGGTGCAACGCGAAGCTCAGCAGGTGCCATCCCACCGGGACATATCCGGCCCAGGTCGCGTCGAGGCCGAGCGACAGATACCCGAGAGGCCGGAAGAATCCATCACCGCCTGCGTGCGTCAGATAGTATTTCGCCATCCCCAGATTCAGGCCCTGACCGTATCGCGCGAGCGTGTACTCGTCGAAGACTAGTGGGTAGCCAAGAGCCGGCGCGAGAAGGACCACCGCGAGAACCACAATACCCGCGAGCCACACCGTTGCATATCGCGTCTTACCTTCGAACGGTGCGCCCTCGGAACTGCGGCGGAGCGCCAGCAGGGCGGTTACCGAGAGCCCGAACACGCTCTGCGCGTTCAACGGGGAGTTCACCGGCACGGAAAGAATCCGAAACGGACCGGCGATTGCGCGACACGCCAGCACCACACCCGAGATCGCGAGAGCGGCGAAAAGCAGATACCGGAAGAGGCGAGCAGGCAATCACTGCAAGTATACCCATGGTGCGCGTGTTATTCTGATTAGTAATTTCCCGAGGGATCACCCGAAATGCGCGCTTACCGCTATCAGACTCCTCATGGGATTGAAGTCACGCGCAATGCATCGAAGGCTAATTTTCGCAAAGGCCTGAGGTCTCTTCTGCGCGACCTCGATCGTCATCGCGGAATCTACCTGTCGTCTGGATACGAGTATCCGGGCAGGTATTCGCGCTGGGATATCGCTTCGACGAGGCCGCCGCTCGAAATCGTTTCGTACGATCGCGAAGTGCAGTTCCGAGCCTTGAATGAACGCGGCGAGAAGATCACGCAGATCCTTCATCCGATTCTCGCTGAACGTGCGCACTGGGAAGAATTCTCGGCCGGACCGCGGCTGCTGCATGGCCGGCTGAAACCGCTTCCGCTGCTGTTCCCGGAAGAGGAACGCAGCAAGCAGCCCTCCGCGTTCTCCGTCCTGCGGGCGCTCATCGAAGAGTTCGGCGGCGAAGAGGATTCGCGTCTCGGTCTGGTCGGCGCTTTCGGATACGACTTGCTGTTTCAGTTTGAGCCGATCGAAAAGAAACTGCCGCGTAACGGGCACAAAGATCTGCACCTGTTTCTCTGCGATGACATCTGGTTCATGGACCGCAAGAAGGAGCAGATCGAGCGCTTCCGGTATGAATTCGTGCGTGGCGAAATAACGACTGCCGGCCTTCCCCGCGCGGGACAACGCACCGCCACCCCGGCCAAGCGTCCCTCAGGGCCGATCGTCGCCGATCACGCACCCGAAGAGTACATGGCCAACGTGGAGACCGTCCGCGAGGGCATGCGGCGCGGCGACTACTACGAGGTCGTGCTGCGGCAGACGTTCCAGACCCCCTATTCCGGAA
>DASXAK010000264.1:0-9350 GCA_036406715.1 Bryobacteraceae bacterium
CGTGGGATGCGGCGTCTGGTTGAGCAGCGACTTCGCCGTCAGGATCATCCCGTTCGTGCAATATCCGCACTGGGCCGCCTGTTCCGCAATGAAGGCAGCCTGCACCAGATCGGGCTGCTCCGGCGTCCCCAGGCCCTCCAAGGTGGTGACGGAGCGATTCGCCGCCTGACGGACGGGGGTCAGGCACGCGCGTGTCGCCTTGCCGTCTATCAATACCGTGCACGCCCCGCACTGGCCCAGACCGCAGCCGAATTTGGGGCCGTGCAGCCCCAGGTCATTGCGCAAGACGTAGAGGAGCGGCTGAGCCGGATCCCAGGATTCAACGCTGGTCGCGCGGCCATTCAATCGGAAATGATATGTTGCCATGATCCCCCTCCATTAACTTCGGATCCGATTTCGAAAGAACCTTCTGGCTAGGACTTGCTAATAGCCATACCTCGAGTGACGAAACCAAAGTACCAGACCGGACATTTTTAACCCAATATATATTGCAGTTTCACTCCGATGAGCTATGCTGAGAATCAAACATCTCTTTGAGACATCCCGGTCTCGAGGGCCCGACGAAAGGTAATATCCGGATGGTCCGAACTCACAGCGATTCATACATCTTATATCCGATTGAGCTCCCGGTTCGGTACCAGATGGAGGAGCGGGATGGCGTGGCGGGCCAGGGCCGAACGGTTGCGATGAGCAGCGGGGTTATCCGCTTTGAATGCGACCAGAAATTGCCGCGCGATCGCAAGGTGCGGCTGGTGCTCGCCTGGCCCGCAGCGTTGCCGGACGGAACAGAACTAAATCTCTGGATTAATGGGACCATCACACGATGCGCGCTCGGCAAGGTGGACGTGCGCATCGGCGGCTACGAATTCAGGACCAGGCGGATGAGACCCCTGAGCCGGGTGCAAGAACCGATGCCGAGCCGTCAACTTTCTTACCGGTTCGACCTCGGGATGAGCATCACCTCGCCTTCGTAGTCTTTCGGCGCCGGAAGAACTACGCTCTCGACGACGTGATCGCGCTTAGTTGAGCAATCTTCCCTGTCGCAGATAAGCCGGGGTGTCGAGATCGTCCAGATCCGGCAGCGGCTCCGCTTCGGCGATCAACACCGGCTCCGGCTCAATCTCAGGCTCCGGCTCGGGTTCGGATTCAAACTCGAGTTCGGGCTCCGGCTCCGGCTCGGGAAGCCGCGCTTCGATCTCGATTTCGGGAGCTCGGCGTGCCTCGACCACCGCAACCGGCCGCGGCCGAAAGCCTGTTGCAATCACGGTCACTTTGACCGCGTCTTCCATGCTTTCGTTGAGAATGACGCCGAAGCTGATCTGCACGTCCTCATATTCCGCCGCTTCACGCACAATGGAGCAGGCTTCGTTCACGTCGTGGAGCCCGAGCCGGCTGGAGCCAGTGATGTTGATCAGAATGCTGCTCGAGCCGGCGATGCGCGAATCCTCGAGCAATGGACAGTTGATCGCCTGGCGCGCCGCTTCGATGGCGGCATTCTGGCCGCGCGCGACGGCAGTCCCCAGCATGGCGTATCCCATGCCGACCATCGTCGACTTGATATCGGAAAAATCGCGGTTGATCAGGCCGGGCGTCACCATGATGTCGCTGATCCCTTGAACGGCCTGGCGCAGGACATCATCGGCGATTTTGAAGCCCTCCACGAAACTGGCGCCCCGCGGAACGAGGGCGAGCAGCCGGTCGTTGGGAATGGCGATGACTGTATCGACGGCCGCTGTCAACTGAGCGAGCCCTTGCTCGGCTAGCCGAAGGCGGCGCGGGCCTTCGAACGAGAAGGGCTTGGTGACCACCGCGATCGTGAGCGCGTCGAGCTCCTTGGCGAGAGAGGCAATGACCGGCGCCGCGCCCGTGCCGGTACCCCCGCCGAGGCCGGCAGTGACAAACACCATATCGGCGCCCTGCAAGATTTCGACGATGCTGTCCGTGTTTTCCAGCGCGGCCTGCCGGCCGATTTCCGGGTTGGCGCCGGCGCCGAGTCCGTTGGTCATCTTGGCGCCGAGCTGCAGCTTGTTCGGCACGTCGCACGAATCGAGCGCCTGGAGGTCGGTGTTCATGGCATAGAACTCCACGCCCTCGAGGCCGCTCTGCACCATTCGCGCCACGGCGTTGCAGCCGCCGCCGCCCACTCCGATCACCTTGATGCGTGCGCCGGAATGCGCCTCATCTTCGATTTCGTATTTCAAATCGTCCATATCGGAATCCATGAACGCCATCGCACGCCTCCTCGCTTATCGCAACACTCGTCCCAACCAGCCCGCCGACTCCCGTTCGTTGGCGGCCTGCATTTTCAACTTCGCCGAATACATCGCCAGGCCCGCGGCCGTGGCCCACTCGGGATCGCGCAGCGATTCCGGCCATTCGCGAATCCCGACGGCCAGGCCGAAGCGCGCGTGGCACTGCAGCACTCGCTCCGCGACATCGCACAGATCCGGAAGACGCGCCGCTCCGCCCGTCAGGAAAACACCGCCCAGCAGAGAACGGTCCATGCCGATCCGCGCCAATTCGCTGCGCACGAGGCGGAACAGCTCGGCCGAACGTGCCTCCAGAATCTGGTTGAGGAGCTTCCGCTGTACCTGCCGCAAGTCGCGATCTTCCGGCGTCGGAACTTCGACTATGACGTTCTCCAGGCAGTCCTCGGAAAGGGCCGCGCCGTACTCGAGCTTGATGAGCTCGGCGTCTTCGAAGCTCAGGCACAGCACCTGGGCGAGGTCGCGGGTGAAGTGATCGCCGCAGATCGGGATGCCGGAAACCAGTTGCATGGTGTCGCCGTAATAGACGACCAGTTGAGTCGACTCCGCACCGATGTCGATCACGGCGACGCCTTCGCGCCGGTCCTCGGGAAGCACAGCCGCGTAAGCGGCAGCCAATCCTTCGAAGATGGTCTCCTCCACCGCCAGGTGTGCGTGATTGACGGCGCCGACTAAGGCATGGTGCTCCTGGGCGGAAGCCGTAACCAGGTGAACGTTGACCTCGAGCCTCGCGGCGAGCATCCTGCGGGGATCGCGGTGGCCGGGATGATCGTCGACCACGAAATCCTGCGGGAATAACTGCAGCACCATGCGATCCTCGAGCAACTGCACGCGAGTCGCGCGATGCACCACGCGATTCACGTCGCGCTGCTCGATTTCCCGAACGTAGCCCAGATCGACGGTGCCGCGCGTATTTGCGCCGCGGACAGCCTTGCCGCCGATACCGGCGACCGCGCCTTCGACCGACACTCCGGCCGCGCGTTCCGATTCGCGCAACGCCGCCCGGATCGAATCCGAGACGGCCTTCTGATCGGCGATCCGCCCTTTCAGCCACCCCTGCGATTCGGCCGCACCGACGCCCAGCAAGCGCATGCGGCCTTGTTCGACCGCGGTGATCACCACGCGCGTAGTGCGGCTTCCCGTATCCAGCCCGACTCCGTAGATGGGTTTCCCTGCCATTGGCCCTTTATTCCCGTGCTGTAATCCGGTCGTCGAGCCGGAGATCGAATCGCTTCACTTCAGGCGAACGCTTGCGGATCTCGGCGTAGTGGCTGAGAAAGTTCTGGTAGCGCCGTCCGAAATCCGAATCGCCCAGAAGGAGTTCCACGGCGCGGTCCTCCACCTGCGCCACAATGCGGATGTTATTGACGTCGCCTGTATCGATCTCCGAGACGTCTTTCACCAGATAACCCATTTCCTGCTCGACCTCCAGGAACGCCCGCACGCGCTCCCGCCGCGCTTCGATGGCGTCCTGCCGCCGGATACCGCTCAGCACCGGAAAGGAAAACTGCGCTTGAGGAGGCTGGTCAAGCAGTACACCGTACGAATCCATGAGCAGAACGCCCGGATGAAACAGGACGAACGCCACCGGCTTTCGCTCGCGAATTCGCACAACCAGGCGGTCGGGCCAGAGCCGTGAGACTGAAGCGTCTTCCACCCAATCGACGTCGAGCAACTGCCGGCGCCGTTGTTCGAGCGGCGCGCTGAAGATGCTGCGCTCGAAATCAGCCGCGAAGACGCGCCGGATTCTGGCCCGAGACGCGTATTTCAGGCCTTCGATCTCAATAGCGTCCGCGCGGTCGCGCGAGAGGTTGAACTGCGGATCGGAGCTGACGAAGTGCCGGACCTTAAGCGCACCCATCGCCGCCGAGGCGGTGATCAACGCCAATCCAACCAGGCTGAAGGTCAATTGCCAGTTGATGCGCCGCGTTTTGGCTTCCTTGGCCATGTCAGTTACCCGTCCCAGCCCGCAAACGAGCCAGCAGCTTCTCGCCCGCTTGCCAGACGTTGCCGGCGCCCAGAGTCAATGCCACATCGCCTTCCTGAGCCGCACGGAATAGAGCGTCCACACCCCGCTCGAGCGTTCCGACATACTCCACGCTCCGGTGGCCGAACTGGCGAATGCGCTCGGCCATGGCTTCGGCGGTCGCGCCCGGAATCGGCTTCTCGGAGGCGGCATAGACATCCATCAGAAACAGGCTATCGGCCTGATGAAAGGCGCGCCCGAATTCATCCATGAGATGGAACGTGCGGGTGTAGCGATGCGGCTGGAACAGCACGTGAATGCGGCGGAATCCGCACACCCGCGCGGCATCGAGCGTGGCGCGGACCTCGGTCGGATGGTGGCCGTAGTCGTCAATGACGGTGACGCCGCGTTCCGTGCCGCGCACCTGGAACCGGCGATCGACGCCGTTGAAAGTGGCCAAAGCCTCACGGATAGTGTCCGGCTTCACCTCGAGTTCCAGCGCAACCGCAATCGCGGCCATGGCGTTCAACACGTTGTGGCGGCCAGGAACGCCGAGGTGGAAACAGCCGAGATCGGCCGTGCGGTAGCGCAAACGAAAATCGCTGGCGAAGGAACCGCAGGCGATGTCGGTGGCTTCCATTTCGGCCTGGGCGGCAGTGCCATAGGTGATAGTGCGCCTCTTGATAGCGGGCAGAATTCCTTGCACGTTGGGATCGTCGAGACACACGATCACCGCGCCGTAAAATGGAACCTTATTCACGAACTCCACAAATGCGTCCCGGATAGCCTCGAGGGAGGGGTAGTGGTCCAGGTGCTCGCGATCGATGTTGGTCACGACGGCGATGATCGGGGCCAGCTTGAGAAACGACCCGTCGCTCTCGTCCGATTCAACCACCAGGAAATCGCTGCGCCCCACCCGCGCATTGGAGCCGCCCATGGTGCCGACGCGCCCACCGACAACGACCGTCGGGTCGAGACCCGCGAAATTGAGGATGGTGGCGGTCATGCTGGTCGTAGTAGTCTTTCCGTGACTGCCGGCGACCGCAATTCCATACTTGAGACGCATCAGCTCGGCCAGCAACTCGCCGCGCGGAATGACGGGAATCTGGAGCCGCCGCGCCTCCTGAACCTCTGGATTCTGCTCGTCCACGGCGGAGCTGACCACCAGGGCGCGCGCGCCGGCTACGTTTTCGGCTGCATGGCCCTCATGGATGCGGGCGCCGAGCGCGGCCAGGCGCTCGGTGGTGGGCGAGAGCCGCAGGTCGGAGCCGCTGATGTCGTAGCCCAGGTTCAGCAACACCTCGGCAATACCGCTCATGCCGATTCCGCCGATACCGGTGAAGTGAAAGTGCTGGGTACGAAAAAACATTTCCTTATTGTATTGTTTAGGCTGATCGTTCTGCTGTCAATTGAAATCGCGCGCCACTTCCTCCAGAATGTCGGCGGCGCGCGCGGCCGCGCCTGGACGGGACAGTTGTTTCGCCGCGGCAGCCATGCGGAGTAAAGCAGCAGAGTCGGCGGCAAGGGAGGTTACGGCCGCGGCCAGCGACTCGCCCGTAGTTTCCGCGTCCCGTAGCAGCCGGGACGCACCGGCGCTCTCGAAGGCTTCCGCGTTTCGCGTTTGGTGGTCGTCGGCTGCGAACGGAAAAGGCACGAGGATCGAAGGCTTCCCGGCTGCCGCCAACTCAGAGACCGCTCCGGCGCCCGACCGGCAGACTACCAGATCTGCTTCCCGAAATGCCGCCGGCATGTTTTGGATGAAGGGGACGACCTCTCCTTCCAGACCTGATCTCGCGAACTCTGTGCGCCATTCCTCAAACCCCGCGGCGCCGGTCTGATGCACGATCCGTACGGCCAGGCCTGCCTTTCGAAACAGCGGCCAGCTCTGCCGCCCGGCGGCATTGAGAGTGCGTGATCCCTGGCTGCCGCCGGTAACCAGAAGGTTTAGCACGTTGCCGCGCGGCTTCGGCGGAATGGCGAAGAAATCGTCGCGGACAGGCAAGCCGGTCAGCTCCGACCGGCCACGCGGGAAATGATTCGCTGTCTCGGGAAACGAAATCAGAGCCCGCGCTACCCATCGCCCGATGACCCGGTTCGTGAACCCAGGCACCGCGTTTGGCTCCATCACCACCACCGGCACGCGCCGCAGCAGTGCCGCCATCACCGGAGGCCCGGCGACATATCCGCCCATGCTGAAGATGGCTGAGGCAGATTGGACGAATCGGCCGCAGCCAAGCGTAGTGAGGGGAAGTTGTACGGCGGTCTTCAATTTTCGCTGCAAGCTAACGCGGTTCAATGCCCCGACCTCGATCCGCTTCAGTTCAAAGCCGTCAGCCGGTACAAGCTTCGCTTCCAATCCTCGGTCGGTTCCGACAAAGAATACTCCGTGGCCACGTTTCCGCAATTCCCGCGCGACTGCCAGCGCCGGAATGACATGTCCGCCCGTTCCGCCGCCCGCCATCAGAAAGCGGCCAGAGGCCAAGGGCCGCGGGCCGGGGATGGTTTGCGCTGTCATTTTTCATCTCGCTAAGTGGCGCCGGTCGCTGTTTTCACCCCGCATGCTCCGACACATTCATCAGAATTCCTAAGGATGCGAGCGTGCTCAGCAACGAGCTGCCGCCGCCGCTGATCATCGGGAGTGGGATGCCTTTGGTAGGCATCATACCCAGCACCACGCCCATGTTGATGAGGCCCTGTACCACCACAATCACGGTCACACCGAGAGCTAGGTAGCGGCCGAAATCGTCGCGCACGAGCACCGTGGTCCTCAGGCCACGCCAGAAAATCACCAGGAACCCAACCAGCAAACCGACCGAGCCCACCAGCCCGAGTTCTTCGCCGGCCACGGCGTAAATGAAATCGGTGTGCGCTTCGGGCAGGTATAGCAGCTTCTGCTTGCCGTTCATCATCCCGAGGCCGACCGGGCCGCCGGCGCCGACCGCGATTTTCGATTGTTCGAGCTGATAATTCGTGTCGCGGGTCGTCAGCGACCGTTCGAGCCGGGATTTGATCCGGCCCTGCGTGTCAAACCGCGTCATGATCTTGAATTCGGGATCGAAAAACTTGATGACTCGCGCCAGACGATAGGGCTCGGCAAAGATGAACAGCACGACGCCAATGGCCGCCACCGCACCGGCGATAGCACAATAACGCGGCTCGAGACCCGCGACGAAGAAGACGACCGCAGCCGTGCCACCCAGCACCACTGCCGTTCCCAGGTCGGCGACCACCACGGTGAAAATAACCAAACCGACCGCCAGCGCGGCAGGCACCAAGGTGTACCGCGGATTGTTGATGGCGCGCGCGCGCCACGTCACGAAAAAGGAGAGGAAAATCACGAGAGCCGGCTTAGCCAGTTCCGACGGCTGCAGACTCATCGGTCCGAGGCGCAGCCAGCGGTGATGCGCGCTGTCACTTACGTACACGATGCCCAACAGCAGCAATGCCACACCAATGGCGCAGAACGCCACGGCCGGGTTTTGGAACTTGCGATAGGGAGTGCGCTTGAGGGTCATCATCGCTAGCACCGCAAATACAGCCCATGCCGCCTGCCGGACCACCACATGCCACGCCGAGCCGTACCGGAGCTGGGCCATGATGGACGACGCACTATATAAGATGACGAGCCCGAAAGAGACCATCGCCAGCACGGTCGAGAACAGAATCCAGTCGGTTTTGAGTCTTTGCGCCATGTCACTCTTTCGATTGCAGTTTATTCACGATCTCTTTGAAGACTTCGCCGCGGTGCTCGTAACTGCGAAACTGATCGAAGCTGGCACACGCGGGGGCAAGCAGAACGGTATCGCCGGCTTGCGCGTGCGAAAAGCCGTGAGCGACGGCGCCCTCGACCGTCTTGGCATCCACCATCGGAACAGCTCCCTGAATCTGCTCCGCGATTTTTCCGGCGGCGGCGCCGATCAGTAGGGCGGCTCGTGCCTTGGCAGCCAGCGGTCCGCGCAGCTGGGCGTAATCCAAGCCCTTATCCTTGCCGCCCAAAATGATCCAGACGCCGCCGGAAAAAGCGTCCAAAGCCTTGAGCGTGGCATCGACGCTGGTGGCTTTCGAATCGTTATAGAAATCGACGCCGTTGACGTTGCGAACGAATTCGAGGCGGTGTTCCACCGCGCGAAACGTACGCACGGCGGCGGCAATGGCGTCACGGCCCACGCCGGCGCGAGCCGCTGCCAGAGAGGCCGCGAGCACATTTTCCACATTGTGGCGGCCGCGAATGGGGATCGCGCCGGCTTCCATCAGCAGTTCGCCATCCAGCAGCAGCTTGTCGCCGCAAAGGCTGGCACCTCCGACGGGGCGCACGCTGCTGAACCATTCGACTCGAGCGCGCGTGAGGCCCGCGTACCCTGTGCAAACCGGGTCTTCAAAATTCAGAACGGCGAAGTCTTCCGGCCGCATGTTCTCGAACAGCCGCCCTTTGGCGGCGGCGTAATTTTCGAACGTGTGGTGACGGTCAAGGTGATTCTGCGTGACATTGAGGGCCAGGCCGATGTGCGCGCGGAACTCGCGAATCGTCTCTAGCTGGAAGCTGGAAAGCTCGAGCACATTCCAGCCATCGGGCCGTGAGGTCCCGATCATCGCAGTCACGGGCGTGCCGATATTGCCCCCAACCTGGACCGGCAGGGCGGCTTCCCGCAGAATGTGGCCGATGAGGCTCGTGGTCGTTGTCTTGCCGTTGGAGCCGGTAATTCCGATGGTTCGACCCCGCAAAAAGGGAGCCGCCAATTCGACTTCGCCGATCACTGCCGCGCCGCGCTGCCGGGCCTCGACTAACGGCGGAAGATCGCAGGGGACGTCCGGAGAAAGCACGATCAGATCGCAGCCCTCAAAGACGGCTGGGGTCTGTTGCGCAAACGAAATCCCGAGGCGTTCGAGGACCGGCTGCGCGTCTGAGAGCTGATCGAGCGGCTTGATGTCGGTGGCGCGCACGCGGGCGCCTTCCCGCACCAGCAACTCCGCCGACGCGATGCCGGATTTTTTCATGCCCACAACCAGGGCCTTGGTCCCGTTCAATTGCATCGCTAGCTCGGCATCTTCATCGCAACTTCAACGTGGTCAGGGCGAATAAGGCGAGGATCAGGCCGGCAATCCAGAACCGCGCGATG
>DASXAK010000265.1:0-12381 GCA_036406715.1 Bryobacteraceae bacterium
ATCTGCTCAACATCGATCTTGATTCTTGTGAGCTGTGTTCTAATTCGCGGATCGCCGGGAGACCTTGCCGATCCACCGACATTCTCAACATTGAGCACCTTCCCAAGGACGATGATGGGGGCCGCCACTTCTGTCCGGAGCCGCTGATCGAACGGTATTCGGTAATCTGAGGTTCGAAAGCGATCTTTGAGGCGCGCGGTCTGTGTACATCCAACCAAGCTGCCAATTACAACTCCCGCTAGGAGACGGACTACTTGCATGGTGTATACGTTCCTTGGGGAAACTCGAAACTCGATCCGGTGATCTGAGTTTCGTAGCGAGTCGATGAGCGGGCACGGTCCGTCCCTGAGTTACTCGCGGAATCGCGTGCTTCCGATTCACTTCTCCATCCCCGCCATTGCTGCCGCATACCGCGCTTCTTTCCGCAGAGGTTCCCACTGCGGGTCGCGAGCGAGGCGGTCCCGGTCGCGAAAGCCGTTGGCGATTGCCTGCTCGAGCGCGTCGAGGGCTCGCCGCTTCTCGTGAGCGCCGGCCTCGGAGACGGCGAGACTGTACCAGCCTTCGGCGTATTCCGGGCGGAGCAGAACCACCAGTTGCCACATGCGTGCCGCGTCGGAATACTTCTTCAGAGCGAGCAATTCGTTGCCTTGCTCGATCGAGGAGACGAAGCTTCCCACCAACACGCGCCGCGCAGCGCGCCGCTCGGTGCCGTCCTCGATCCGCTCCGAATCCCGCCGCAGCCCTTTCACCAGTAAGCGCTGGTCCGGCTCGTCGCCGCGCAGGAGCTCTTCCGTCAACCGGGTGTACCGCTCCGCCGTCTTCTTTTCGGCCACCGAAACCGGTGGCGGCGGCGCCGGCGGCAACGCGCCCGACAGGAACTCGAGTGCGCTCGCCGTCAAACTCTCCGGCAGCCAGTCGTGGCCACCGGCGAACTCGGTGAAACGCTGCGGGAACCCGCGCCGGTACAGTTCGCGGCTCATCCCGGACACTTCATCGAAATTGAAGTCGTCGACGCCCGCGGTGGCATAGACCCGAAACGGCACTTCCTTGGGAATGCTTCCGCCGGAGAATCCTGCGCCGCACGCGATCACGCCGGAGACCCGGCTGCTGGCTGCCCATGCCAGCGCCAGGCGCGCGCCGCCGGAGAAGCCCGCCGTGTAGATACGCGAGTCGTCGATCGAAAGACGTTGGTGCGTGTCCTCGAGCATCCAGCGGATGGCCTCGCGCGCGATCTCGATCGGCCCGTTGCGTGAGTTGTTCGATCCCACCACGATCCAGCCGGCGCGACCGGCGGCTTCGGCAAAGCGTTCCACCGGAATGCGGCCGCGCGCCCCCGGATCCAGGCAGTAGAGGACCGGCCACATGTGGTCGGGCTCATATTGCGGCGGAAGATAGACCGCGTAAGACTGGCGTTCGTCGCCCGCGCAGACCACACGATCGATAACGCGTCCCGTCGGCAGAACTTCAGCGGCAAAGGCGCACGCTCCGAGCGCCGCGAGACACGCTAACGGCCTCATGACTAACTTTACGGTATCGGAGTTTGCGTGCGGTTGCCATCAGGCCGGCAGCGGCGCGACCACCCGCCATGCCGGCCGTCGGTGTGTTTCCAGGACTAGCCGATCCACTGGGCGGGCCACCACAAGTATCCTTCCGGATCCCTCACGATCGCCGAGCGCGATCCATAAGGGATATCGTCGGGCGGCCGGACCGCCGTTGCCCCCGCCGCGAGCGCCCGCTCGTAGGCTGCGTCGACGTCGTCCACGAACAGGAAGAATCCGTTGGAAGGAATGCCGGTGCGGTCGTCCGGCTCGCCCATCTCCAACACCCCGTTGCCGACACGCACGGCCGCGTGGACGACACGGCCCCCGTGTTCGAAGACCCCCATCTCTTCCGCCCCGAACGCGCGCTTCAAGAAATCGATGTACTTATGTGCGCCCAGAGGATGCACGTGGGCCAGGACCGATCCCACGCCCGCCGGGGCCGGGTTGGAGGGAAGCCGGGTGGCAATGTACCAGTAGTTGCCGAACGCATCCTCGACGTACGCCGAGCGCTCTCCATAAGGCCGGTCGGCGGGCTCACCCATCGGTCCCATCAGCGTTGACGCGCCCGCCTCGATCGCGCGGCGGTAGGCGGCATCGCAGTCGTCGACGTACACGTGAAGCGCCGACGGCAGATTGCCGTGGCTGGCCGCCGTGCCTCCGCCGATCATGATGACGGTATCGCCGATGCGGACCTCCGAGTAGAATCCGTATGCCTCGCCTGCCGTGTTTCGCTTTAGTTCCTCGGCGCGAAACGTGGTTTTCACGAACTCAACTAGCTCGGGCGCGTTGGCGTGAATCAGAAACGGCGTGATGGTGCGGAAGCCCGCGTGCAGGCCGGCCCCGGTGGATGTCGATGTCATCATGGCTGCTCTCCTTTGCAATTCCGTTCTCAAGCGGTTCCTAAAATCCTCGGACGGCAAATCTCGCAAGCTGCCGGCGATCTCCGTCAGCGCCTCCAGTTCGCGATCGCCGCTCGCGGCGGGCTCTGCGTTGGCCAGCATTCTCTCGATTGCTTGATCGAGTTGTTCGACGAGCTCGTGTTCAGGCATGCCCGCCCTCCATTTGAGCCCGCAGATTCTCGATCGCCCGCAGCTGAAGTTGCTTCACGGCGCCCTCGCTACGCCCCATTTCTTCGGCGATTTCGCGGATGCTCTTCTGCTCGACGAATCGCATGTGAATCACCCGGAACTGAGCTTCCGGCAGCCGATCCACCAGTTGAAACACCATGGCGCGGCGCTCGATTTCGACGGGATCCGGCTGCTCCGGCTCGCTGGCCGGATTCCCCGCCTCCCGCCCCGAACGTTGAAAGTGATCCGCAATCGCATGCGACGCGATTCGCAGCAGCCACGCCACGAAAGGAATTCCGCGCCACTCAAATTTCCCAATCCCGGCCAAGGCCTCGCGAAACACGTCCGCAGTCAGATCCTCGGCCACGTGCCGGTCACCGACGCGCCGCGCAATAAATCCATACACGCGGTAAAAATGCTCGTCATACAGTTCGCCAAAGCGCGAAGGGTCGCGTTGCGCGGCTTCAATCCGCAGCCTATCGTCGGTGCCCTGCGTCATTCGCCCTCGGTGAACTGCCCTCGTTAGCATAATCCGCCCAGAGGCAGAAAAAGTTACGCTCCGCCGGCGTCGTGCCAATTCGGGCCGATTTTACACGGCCACCCGGCTATCTCCTGTCGTCGGGAGAAGTCCGGTGAACCAAAGGCAATGTGCCCCTAGACCAAAGAGAATAAAGTGTTCGGAGGCGCATTCCGGTAGGTTCCGAAGTAAAGGCAATTCGGCATTTCTCGTGCTCACAGGAGTCCGTTCGAATAAGGGGAGAAAGAGCATTGCGGTGCCTCTACTGTGGTAAAGATTATTGGCTTCCGTCGCAGGTTCGACGCGATCCGGATTTCTGCAGCCCGGATCACCGCCAGGAGTACAACAGCAGAGTCGAATTGGCGATGCGGCGTATCCGGGAATCGTCAGCGCCGCCTGTTCCCAAGCGCGTACCGGAACCGGCCGTGCAGACTCCGTTGCCTCGGACCGCGATAGGCGCGACCCGTTCCGTGCCATATCCGAGAGTCACGCCCTCGGCGCCGTCACGTTTGCCGGTGAATTTGGATTCGAGTCTCTCCGCGCCGGAGTCTTCCGAAGCGGCGCCGTTGGCGAGTGCGACGGAGAAGGTCGATCTCTTCGAGCGTCAGCCGAACCCTCCGCCGGCACCGGCGCGACCGGCCCCCGAGGTGTTCGAAGCCAGAGAGCCAAGAGCCCAGAAGCGCGATCATCACGAGCCCGTGTTTGGCGGGATGCTCAGCATGCTGGAAACGGCCGCGGTTAAACGGCACCGGGCTCGTTGGTTCGCAACCGCCGCGATCGCCGCGTCGGTTGGGGCCGGCATGGTTCTCTGGACTAGCATCCATGTCGCGAGGTTCGGGAGAGATCTGCTGAACCGTGGTGCTGCGATCGTGGCGTCGGCTCCCGCCGTATCCATTCCGGCCGGTATACGCCAGCCCTCAACTCCGGCCGGTACACGCCAGCCCTCAACTCCGGTCGGTATACGCCAGCCCTCGACTCCGGTCGGTTTACACCAGCCCTCAACAACTGCGATTTCGTCTGGACCACAGGAATCCAGCGCATTCCACCATCCGCTGGAATGGGCCACGAGCGCTGCGATGCAACGCGCCACCACGCACCTGGCCGAGAATTTTGAGACCGGCATGGCGGCGTGGGGCCGCAAATCCAATGATTGGGCGCCCGGCTGGTCGCGAAGCCGCGATGGTTACGTTCGTCCCGGCCAGCTCGCGTTGTTCCAGCCGACTCTCGTTTATGCGGATTACCGCGTGGACTTCTTCGGCCAAATCGAGAACAAGAGCTTGAGCTGGGTGGTCCGGGGCAAGGACGCCCGAAACTATTACGCCATGGAGCTCAAGCTCACGAGAGCGGGGCTTCGTCCAGTCCTCGCGATGGTGCATTACCCGGTCATCGATGGAGTACGTGGCCATACGGTGGAAGTACCGCTGTCGGCCATGGTCCACAACGACGCTCCTTACCACATATCGGTTGAAGTGAAGGGCTCCCATTACACTGCTTTCCTCGAAGGCGAGGAAATCGATTCCTGGTCGGACGATGCGTTGCTTGCCGGCGGAGTCGGATTCTTCTCCGAGGCGGGGGCTCGGGCGCGGATCTATTGGATGCGTGTATCCAGGAACGATGACTGGTTCGGCTGGTTGTGTGGACAGATCGCAGCCACGGCTGGGGCTCACGATATCGCTCACGTTGGCAGCTCGGTGAATCTCATGCCGCCGCCGGAGGGACCGCGGTTAGCGCAGGCCAAAAACGTGGAGATCGGGATGATCTCGAATTAGTCGTAAACCAACAGCGGAAAGGGCAGTCCCATGTCAGACCGACCCATCCTGCAGAACTTTGTCAGCCGCCTCTTCCGGTGCCGGCACCGGCGCAGGAGCTTTCCGCTCACCCCAAAAGGCGAAAACCAATGTTACGCCGTATGTCTCGACTGCGGACAGCGGCTTGGATCGGACCTGCAGGTTGTTGACAGGACCCAAAGCAACGGCACTCCGTCTGGTGACACATCAAAGCCAGGAAAAGCGAAGGTTCGTGAGACACAGGCATCGGCATCTGGCCGCAGTATTCCAAGACAGCGGGAAAAGGCGGCGCGCGATGGATCGCCGCCTGGTTCGCGGTCGCGCAAAATCGACTTGCTCTCGGCGGGCCTCTTTGTGGTTGGTCTGTCAGGGGGGCTCTATTTTTCTGGGAAGATGCAAGACTTGAAGATCGATCCGAACACGACGTCCCTGATTCGGCCGTCACCATCCGCCGCGGCTGCCAAGTCTCTGCCTGATCAAGCGCAAGGAGCTGATCGGTTGCCGTCCCGTACGGTAACTGATGCCAGGCTGACTCCGGTCATTCCTTCTGAACCAACTGAACCAAAATCCGTTGCGGCAAAGACAAACGATGTCCCAGTTGCGCCCGCAAGCCCGGAACACAGCAGCAGCTCCAGTCGGAGATTGCAATTGGAAGGGAAGAGTTCGGTGGTAGTGCTCGGGCTGGAAGCGCCGGCGATCCGTGAGCTCTCGGAGCATCCCGGCCAGCTTCGCGGGCTTATTCAGAGTGGGGCCTTATTCACGGCTCCGCGCGGCACCGCGATCCATGTGCGTGAGCGGGAAAGTGGTGTCGTCAAAGTCCTGATCCTGGAAGGTTCGATGGCCGGCCGGGAGGGATGGGTTCGCGCGTGGCAAGTCAAAGCGCGATAACTTTCCCCCGAAAACGGTCACAGGGACGCCGATGAGACAGAAGTGCCTGTCCACGCCGAAGCCGGAACGTTAACTGACGATAGCGTTCTCGGTAAAATTCCTGCGTTTCCTCCGGTCGTCCTGCGCGTTGTTGACCTGCTGGCGCGCCAAGAGAGTGACATGGCTGAACTGGTGCGCGAGATCGCATCGGATGCCACGCTCTCGGCGCAGGTCCTGCGTCTGGCCAATTCCGCTCTTTTCGGTCTTGCCGCCCAGGTGGACACCGTCCACCATGCGGTGGTGACCTTGGGGTTTTCTCGCATCCAGTCCCTCGTAATGGCGGTGGCCACCACCAACTACATGAAGGAGGCGATGCGGACAGAGGCGCTGCAGATCTGCTGGCGTCACACGGTCGCCTCGGCGGTGTTGTGCCGCGAGCTGGCGCGCGCCGCCGGTATGGATCCCGACCGCGCGTACAGTTTAGGCTTGCTGCATGATATCGGCCGGCTCGGGCTGCTGGTCGCGTATCCCGATGCGTACGATGCTGTGCTCAAAGCGGCGGACCGTGATGCCGTTTCTCTGCTGGATCTGGAGAAGAAGCGTTTCGGCATGGATCACTGTGAAGCCGGCCGTCGACTGGTCGAGCAATGGAAGCTGCCGCAGGAATTCTGGGTGGCCGCCGGCCGGCATCACGATCCACCTTCCGGGTCGCGGCTTGAATTCCTCACCCTGGTCCACGCCGCCTGCCGATTGGCGGACAGCTTCGGGTATGCCGTGGTGACGCCGCTTCGGGAGGCTTCCTTCGAGGAGATTTGCTCCGTGTTGCCGCCCGCTACGCGAGACCGGTTCGCTGACCATCCCGAGGTGTTGGCCGAGATTCTCGATGATATGATCGACCCCGATCATTCGCTCTCCCACGTGCCGTTGGTGGAGCGCATCGCTAGCCTCCCCGAGCGCGTGACCGCGCCGGCATCACCCGTTCCGGATTCGCCTGAGGCCTCCAAAAGCGGCGAGCTTTTCGTAAATCTGGAATACCGTCCGACGCCCTGGGAGCTTCCCGCCCTTCTGTTCATTGCCCTCGTGATGCTGGCAGGCCTGGCCGCGGCGTGCTACTTCTGGAACGGGTAGCGGCCGGAGGTCAGGAAGTCACTGGATCTTATCCAGCCCTTCGGTCAGTTCGATCGAGACGCCCCAAGGGTCGGCGATGGTCGCAGTGGCGAGGTTGTTCATCTCCGGGTCTCTCTTCTTGTAAGGCCGAATGAGCGTGATGCCTTTCGCTTCAAGCTCCTTGCAGAACGCCTCCAGGTTCTTCACTTCAAATCCCACGTGATCGACGACCCGACCGGCAGTGGGGACGTGAGTGATGGACTGATCCCCTTCCCACCGGAAGAAGTTCAGGCTGTATCCGACGCCCGGCAGGTCGGCGCCGATGAAGAAATCGGTCTGTCCCGGACGCAGACTCGCGTTGAACGCCTTCATGTACCACTGCTGCATCTCGACATACTGCTTGTTGATGAAATGAATATGATGCGCCACGATCGGCGGTACGTCGACCTTTTGATCACTGGTCACGAGCTCGATTTTCGCTCCGTCCGGTCCGAGAAAATATGCGAAGCGTCCATACACCGCCGACGTGCCGGATGCCGCTGGCGGTTTCTCGCCCGGCTTTGGTTCCCGCCCGGTGGTCTCCTGATATCCCGCGGCTGCCAGCTTCATCGCCATCGCCGGCACGTTGGGCACGGCGAAGCCGATGTGATCGAAGGCGGTGCCGCCCGTCGGACCGGTCGGCTTCTGCACTTTCAGGAAGAGGAACGCGTCGGGAAACTCAATGACATCGATGTCGCCGAACTTCATGGCCCGGCCGCCGAGCGTGTCGGCCCAAAATTTCCTATGGGCTTCGACGCTCGTGACATTGAGATGGTAGTGGCCGATGCGAACCGGTGCGTCGGGATGACTCACGAGTTGCGCGGAGGCCGGCCGAGCTGCACATGACAGCAGCGCTGCCATCGCGAGGATAGCGGTTCTCATTGGACGTAACCCTACTTGATATCGGCCAGTCCTTCCGTCATTTCGATATTCGTTCCCCAGGGATCTTTGATGAAGGCGATCGCGATGCCAAGCTGCGGCACCTTGGTGTAAGGACGATCGAGTTTGATCCCCTGGGCTTCGAGCTTCTTGGTGAACGCCTCGAGGTCTTTAATCTCGAAGCCGATGTGATCGATCGCCCGGCCGGTCGTGCCGACCGTCGGCGTTGGCGACGGCGTGAAGTTCAGGGTGACGCCGGGCAGCTCATCCCGCACGAACGCGGACCCCGAATTGGCCGGAAGCATCTTCGCGCCGAACGTCTTGGCGTACCACGCCTGCATCTCGGTGTTCATCTGCCCGAAGAAATGGATGTGATGAAGCTGGATGGGGGCCTTCTGCGATTTGACTTCGACGAACTCGATTTTGACGTCCTCCGGGCCCAGCGCAAACGCGAGGTTGGTCGTCGGACTGGCCGCCGCGATGTCGTCGGTCACCTTCACGTTCGCGGCGACGGAATCAGCCGTGATCATTTTGAATCCGTTCGCCTTGATCTTCGCCACCAGCGGCTTGAGATCGGGAGCGGAAAAGCCGATGTGGTCAACCGTCGTGCCGATCGAGCCTCCCGTCGGCGCCTGCATGGGACGGAAAAACATCAGCACGTTCGGGAACTTGATGATCTCCTGCTGCCGGTCACCGGTGCCGATCTTGGTCACGACGCCGCCGAGTGTATCGGCATAGAACTTTTTCTGTGCGGCCATGTTGGTCGTATTCAGATGGTGGTGCCCGTACACGACCGGACCTTCTCCGGCAACCAGAATCTGCGCACCGGCAACCGCCGGCATCAACAGCAGGACGGTCGCTCCGATTCCAGTCAACAAATTTTTCATGAACATCTCCTCGGCGCCCAGTCTACACGATTTCGCCTTTGTTTTTCAGAGCGGAAGATGCAAGGAGAACATCGCTTCCCTCCGGCCGGTGCGATACTTCGGAGATGGAAGTCGGTCTCTTTCCCAATCCGCGCCGCCCTGGAATTGGCCTGCGGCCGCGCCGCGAGGCCCAGCGCCCCCTTCTGCCGCAGCACGCCCGCCACTGTCCCGTGCTCGAAGCCGGAAGTACCGCAGGTTTTCTGGTCCATCCTCCGCTTGCTGAAAAAGAGAGCTTTCAAGTCGGGTATGAGGGCGAGGGCCGTTATCAGTTTGTCTACTCGGTGAACAACAAAGGAAACAACTGGCAGCCCGTCTTTACTGTGACCTATCAGTTGCCGGTGGGCGGGATCGGCGCCACCAAGCGCGACATCACGCTGCACATTCAGGACACGCCCGAAACCCGGGAAATCGCCCACCTGATGCCCGGGATGTTCATTTCCGCGGAGGACATGGGGACACCCGCAGGCGCCGTGACTCTGCGGGGAGCGTGGAACTTCCAGACTGCGCCGGGATGGGACACCATCTACACTCCGGTCTTCAATCTGATCGAGCGGCCCGTCGCCCCAATGCTCGTGATCCGTGTCGAAACCGATTGGTATGTCCACGACAGCGAGTTTCGCTATGTCCTCCAGCCGGGCGAGACGATTTCCGCGTCGCACACCATGCCGATCGGGCAGGTGATGTTCGTGCCACGCGAAGAGATCACCTTCCGCGATGGCACGGAAGAGGAGATTGCGGCGCGACATCAATCGACTCAGGCGTTCTGCGACGAAAAAGCGCGGTCGAAGATCAAAACGCCATACGGAATGGAATACAGCCCACATTATCAGCGCACCAGCCGCCAGTTAAAGACGGCCGAGCCGCGTGCTGGGGAAGCAGCGGACGACCCCACCCCGTAACCAGTGAATCCGGGCTTCCGGGAGCCAACTTTTTCCCATGTGGGTCGTCTAATCTCACGCTATGCACAGCTTCCTCCAAGACTTGCGGTACGCCGGACGAAACTTCCTGAAGGCCAAGGGCTTCACCGCCATTGCCGGGGCCACGCTGGCAATTGGCATTGGCGCCAACACTGCCATCTTCAGCCTGGTGGACAGCGTCTTGCTGCGGCCGCTGCCGTTTCGCGAACCCGGCCAATTGGTGCGCCTCTACGAAACGGAAGCGGCGCCCGGTAACTATCCGTTCGCCCTGCCGGATTTTCTCGATTGGAAAGGGCAAAACCACACGTTTCAGGATATGGCCCTTTTCGGTTTCCTATCTGACTTCAACCTCAGTGGAGAAGGCCAGTCGCAGCACGTGCTGGGGAGTTACACCGAGACGAACTTTTTCTCGTTGTTGGGTGTGAATGCCTTGCTGGGCCGCACGTGGGCCCCCGGAGAAGGTCAGCCCGGCCACAATCGCGTCGCCATTCTCAGTTACGGCCTCTGGCAAAGCCGATACGCGGCCGACGCGAAGGTGATCGGCCGAACCATCGATCTGAACTCGCAGAAGTTCACCATCATCGGCGTGATGCCGGCGCATTTCCGCTACCCGGTCCGCTCCCAGGTGTGGCTGCCACTGCTGATGGATCCGGCCCTCAATCCGCGGGGTAGCCACTGGGCCAGTGCCATGGGAAGGCTTAAGCCCGGTGTGTCGCCGCAGGCCGCTCAGTCCGATCTGGCCGCCATTGCCGCGCGCTTGGAACAGCTCTACCCCGGATCAAACTATAAGGTAGGGGCCGTCACTGTCGCGCTGCACCAAGACCTCGTTGGCGACGGCCGCGGCCCGCTCCTCGTGATGCTTTCCGCCGTGGGCGTGGTCCTGCTGATCGCTTGCGCGAATGTCGCCAATCTGCTTCTTTCCCGCGGGGTGGCCCGCCAGCGAGAGATCGCCATCCGCAGCGCTTTGGGCGCTGCCCGCGCACGGTTGATCCGCCAAATGCTTACCGAAAGTGTCCTGCTGGCGGTGACGGGAGGCGCGCTCGGACTGTTGCTTGCCTATGGCGTTGTAGCGGGCTTTGCCCGCGTCAACAGCGCTGCGCTTCCCCAGTTCAGTCTCGTTCAGGTGAACACCGGCGTACTGGCATTCACTTTCGTGCTGTCACTGCTGACCGGTCTGTTGTTCGGAATGATGCCGGCGTGGCAGGTTTCTCGCCCAGGACTCTCGGAAGAACTGAAAGGCGGGGCGGGCAGTGTCGTGAGCCCCAGCCGGCGGCGACGCTTCGCTACCAATGCTTTGGTCGCCGCCGAGATCGCCCTTTCGGTGCTCCTCGTCGTTTGTGCCGGTCTTCTACTGAAGGATTTCGTGCGCCTGCGCGCCACCGATATCGGCGTGCGCGCTGGAGGCGTATGGACTGCGGCGATTCAGTTGCCAAACGCTAGCTACCCGGATCGGCCACGGCAGTTTCAGTTCGCACAGGCCCTGCTCGCTAAACTCCGTAACCTCCCTGGTGTGGATGGTGCCGCACTCAGCACCCGCCTGCCATTGGAAGGCGGGTCCAACAGTTTCATCAAACTGAGAGGAGTGGCCTCTCCTCCGATGAGCGGCCCGCTCGTCGAGAATCACGCCGCCACGATCGACTATTTTCGCGCCATGGGCATTCCACTCCTCCGCGGGCGCCCGTTCACGGAGGAGGATGTGGAACGGACGTCCAGTCTGAATGCACGTCTGCGCCAGTTGCGAAAGCCGGGCGCGCAGGGGCCTCCCCCTGAGGCTGAGGCCATGATCTTCCCCACCATTGTGAATGAAACGATGGCGCGGCATTTCTGGCCGAATCGGAATCCTGTCGGGCAATTGTTTTCGGTGGGCAGCGATCGCGGCCCGTGGCGTCAGGTCATCGGTGTTGTTGGCGATGTCAAGCAGATGGGTGTCGTCGAAGACGTGCGCCCCGAGGCCTATGATGCCTTTGACGGCAGTAGCCGGCTCCTTCTGGTTCTGCATACGTCTCGCAACCCGAGGAGTCTGACTTCTCCGGTCCGCCAGGACCTGACCCAGCTCGATACTGCTCTGCCGTTGTATCTGGTGCGCACCTTGGACGACATCATTGCCGACCATACCCAGGGCCAGCAGTTCCTGAGCTTCCTGGTAGGATCCTTCGCGGCATTGGCCGCTCTGCTGGCCGCGATCGGAATCTACGGCGTCCTGTCGTATGCCGTCACGCAACGCACCAGGGAAATCGGAATCCGAATGTCGCTCGGCGCTACCCGCGGGCGCGTTCTCGGAGAAGTGCTGCGCGACGGCATGGGCATCGTGTTGATCGGTTTTGCGGCCGGCGTCCTCGGCGCTCTTGCCGCGGGAAGAGTCTTGGCGACCCTCCTCCACGATGTCAAGCCCACCGATCCCGCCACTTTCGTTATGGCTGGTCTCCTTCTGACGCTTACCGCGCTCGCTGCCTGTTACTGGCCCGCGCGCCGTGCGGCCAATCTCGATCCAACCGTCGCATTGCGCTACGAGTAACTGATTCGAGCGGCTCGCGGTTATCCCGTGACCTCCACCGGCTCCGTTATGGACACAGCGGGGCCGGGGGAGCGATTCCCGCGCTCGAGCAGAGTGTAGAGCGCAGGTAGAACGACCAACGTAAGGAAGGTTGCCGATACCAGGCCGCCGATGATCACGACTGCGAGCGGCTTTTGCACTTCCGAGCCCAGGCCGTGCGAGAGCGCCATCGGGAGCAAG
>DASXAK010000266.1:0-7723 GCA_036406715.1 Bryobacteraceae bacterium
AGCGATCGATCTTAGAACGTTTCATGAGGGGACTACGGCTTCATTTTAACCCGTCACGCTTCGCCTTACTCCTCACACCCGCCCCAAACCCTTCACTGCCCCGCTTTTGCGGGCAGGTGCGATAATGGATTTGTACCCCCACGGCGGCTCGCCGCATCGAAAAAGCCCATGCTGATCACCCGAAAAGTAGAGTTCTCGGCTTCGCACGTCTGCCGCAACCCGGCGCTTTCCGAGGAAGAAAACCGGCGACTTTTCGGGCCGGCCGCCAATCCCCACGGCCATGGCCACAACTACGTCGTGGAAGTGAGCCTTCAGGGCGATCCGGACCCCGTCACCGGTATGGTGCTCGATCTCAAAGAGTTGAAAGAAGTGTTAAATCGGGAAGTCGTCGAGCCTTACGATCATCGGTTCTTGAACTACGAAGTGACGCCCTTCGATCGCGTGACGCCGACGGCCGAAAACATCGCGCGCGACATCTGGGGCCGCATCGAGCCGCGCCTCTGCAACCAAAAGGCTCATCTCTACTCTGTAAGGGTGTACGAAACTCCGGACCTGTTCGTGGATTACTTCGGGGAGCAGCCGTGTTCCGAGTGACCCGCCGCTATCGTTTTGCGGCGTCGCACCGGCTGCATTCCGGGGAATTGAGCGAAGAGGAAAACCGGCGGATCTACGGCAAGTGCAACAACCCTTACGGCCATGGACACAATTATGTGGTGGACGTGAGCGCGCGCGGACCGGCGGATGATGTCTCGGGACGTGCCGTGGATACGGCATTGCTGGACCGGCTGGTCGAGCGACAGGTGCTTCAGGCCTTCGATCATCGGAACCTGAATGCCGATGTGGACTCGTTCTCCATGACGGTCCCCACCTCGGAGAACCTGGGCCTAGAGATCTGCCGGAGACTGAAACGGAATTGGAGGACGGTGTTCCCGAGCGAGTGGCCGCGCCTCGAAATGGTGCGAATCGCCGAAACCGAAAGGAACATCTTTGAAATTAGCGCCGATGAAATCGAATAAAGCAGTCGTGAAAGTAATGCGTCCGAAAGATGAAGAGCAGGCGATCGCGCCGCACATCCGCGAAATCCTGCGCGCCCTGGGTGAAGATCCCGGGAGGGAAGGCCTGGCCAATACGCCGGCGCGCGTCGACCAGGCGCTGCGGTTCCTGACGAGCGGCTACAAAATGGACATCCGCAAGATTGTTAACCGCGCTCTCTACGACGTGAAGTACGACGAGATGGTGGTAGTCCGCGACATCGAGTTTTTCAGCATGTGCGAACACCACATGCTGCCGTTCTTCGGCAAAATGCATGTCGCCTATCTACCGCAATCGAAGGTGATCGGCCTGAGCAAGATCCCGCGGATCGTGGACGCATTTGCGCGCCGCCTGCAGATCCAGGAGCGCCTGACTCAGCAGGTGGCCGAGACCATCCAGGAGATCATCGACCCTGTGGGCGTCGGTGTGATCTGCGAAGCGCGTCACTTCTGCATGATGATGCGCGGCGTGGAGAAGCAGCACTCCGGCGCCATGACTAGCGCGATGCTGGGCGCGTTTCGCGAACGCAAAGAGACCCGCGACGAGTTCCTGGCCCTCGTGAACCACAAAGGCAACGGATTTTAGCTTGCGCCTCCACCGGCGTTGAACCCGAGTACAATGCCGTTGGAGGTTTCATGTTCACTGCCACCGCCGGCCTGATGCTCCCCAGCACGGTCACCGGATCCTTCCCGCGTCCCCGATGGTTCGACGTGAGCATGTGGGGCCGCCCGCTCGACACATGCATGCTCGACGTGCGCTTCCGCGAGAAATTCCAGAACGCGCTGACGGTGACGATCAGCGACCAGGAGCGCGCCGGGCTCGACATCCTCACCCACGGCGATTTCCATGTGGACGAGGACCTGGCCGGCCGCGCCTGGCATCATTACCCGCTGCAGCGCTGGTCCGGCCTTGAAGGCGACAATCTCCAGCCCGAAGAGACGACCGCGCCCTGGCTGCATTATCCGCCCGGCACGCTGCTGAATGAGATTTATACCGGATGGCGCTGGCCGCATGTGGTAGACAAGATCGAGCACCGCCCGCTCGACTATCCGAAAATCTGGCGGCTCGCGCAGGGCCGGACTGCCAAGCCCGTCAAGTTCGGCACATGCTGCTCGCAGGTAATGGCGCTGTTCCTCGACGTCCACACGCCCAAATATAAGGACAAGCGCCAGGTGATCTGGGACATGGCCGAGGCCATGAACAAAGAGTTGCTCGCGCTGCGCGACGCCGGGTGCAAGTGCATCCAGACCGAGGAGCCGACGTTCCATTTCATGGCGAACACTTTCGGCAAGGACCACGAAGAGGTGAAGTTCCTGATCGACGCGTTCAACCGCGAGGTGCAGGGCCTGGACGACGTCGAGCTGTGGATTCACACCTGCTGGGGCAATCCCAACATGCAGCGCGTCATGGAGGACACCAGCTACGCCGCGTCGCTGGAGATTTATCTCGAACGCTGTAAAGGCGACGTGTGGACGCTCGAGATGAAGGACCGCAACCAGAAAGATCTCGAGCTGTTCGAACCGTTCAAGAACGACCTGAAAAAGAAGATCTGCATCGGCGCCGTGAGCCATCGCGTGCTTCAGGCCGACAGGCCCGAGGACGTGGCCGGCGAGATCCGCAAAGCGCTGCGCTACATTCCGCCCGACCGCCTGATCGTTTCGAGCGACTGCGGTTTCGGCCGGCAGGGCTGCAACCGCGAGATCGCGTTTTACAAGGCGAGCGCGATCGCACAGGGCTGCAACATGGTCCGCCGCGAGTTGGGATTGCCGGTCACGCGCGTTCCGGCCGCCGATTCGAAGCTACAGGTGGATGTGGTGCCGGGACGGGATACGGCAGTCGGCGCTTAAAAGCATCGGCTTGACCTTACTTCCACTGCATCTCCGCAAATTTCAAATACTGCTCCCAATCGTAAGCCGTAATATCGTGCTTGCCGGCGCGGATGTGATAACCGACCGTGTGCATGATGGGCTGCTCGATGGACGGCATCTGATCGGTCCCGATGCCCTTCTTCCCCAACAATTCGTAAACCGGCGAGGCATTCACCGCACCCAGGAATTCGCCGCGGGGATCGGCCCACAAGTCTTCCTGGGCGCTGGCGACATACAGCGGCCGCGGCGCGATCAGGGCCAACAACATATGGGAATCGACCGGCAGCGCCGATTCGCGGTCGTTATACTGCTTGAAATTGCCGCAGAACCAGTGCGGGAAGCTCGTGTTCAAATTCTTCGTCCGCTCGCCGAATTCGCGGCGGCTGATGGCGGCGCCCCCTTCCCCCGAGTCGTTCGAAATCACGATCGAAAAGCGCGTATCCTGCGCGCCCGCCCATAATGCTGTTTTACCCAGCCGCGAATGGCCGATCAGCGCCACATGTTTCGCGTCGATGTCACTGTCTTTTTCCAGGTAATCCATGGCACGGCTCAATCCATTTGCCCAGGCGCCGATTGCTCCCCACTCGTCGGACGCGGGTTCGCTCTGCCCGGCCCGATATGCGAGCGGGCGGATGCCGTACTGAATGCCGCCGTCGAAGTCGGGCTCGATATCGCCGTAGTACGCCGTCGCCAAGCCGTATCCGTGCCCCAGGATTTGTTCCAACTGCCAGCGCGTGGCCGCCGATCCGCGCGCTTTCTCTTCGGCGCGTTTGTGGATGTACTTCTTGGTCGCCGAATCACGCACCCACTCCTCCGGCAGCGGAACTCCGGGATCCACCGTCACCGATTCGTTCCCCAGGAAGCCGAGGCCCACGAACACCGGAACGGGACGGCGCGCGGCGGCCGGCAGGTAGATCAGCAGGTCCATCCGGACGCTGCGGCCGTCGCGGCCGCTGAAGGTCACCGCCACCAGCTTCCGCACCGCCTTCCCGCCGAGCGCCTGCTTGTCCACCGACGTGACTTCGAAGCGCGTCTTCGGAGCCGCGGGAGGCGTGCGCCCGAACACTTGACTGCGGTACAGCTCCAGAATCTCGTCACGCCGCCGCTCCCAATCCTTCGTATTCCGCACCGGCTCGCCGCTCTTGAACGTGAGCACGGCCGGCAGGGAGTAGGCCGGCACTTTGGCCTCGTCGTAGTTGGCGCCGGGCTGTTGCGCGGCGGCGCAGAAGCACGCCGCAGTCAAGCAAATCGCGAGTTTGCGCATCACAACCTCACCTGTGGAACTGATCGCCGGGCCGCCAGTCGGGCAGCTTGTCCTGATTGGCGACATCCCGTCCCAAAATAAACCCGAACTGCGCCGCCTGCTCCAGCGCCGTGAAATCCCAATCAGCCTGAAATTCGTCCGAGGGCTGATGGTAGTGCTTGCTGTTGTAATCGGCGTACGCCTTCTCGCCCCAATCGTCGGGCCTCCCGGCGAACTTCGTCGCGTGCCCGATCGAGAACGAAGGAATGCCCACGCGGGCAAACGAGAAATGATCGCTGCGGAAATAGTGTCCCGCCGAGGGCTGGTCGTCGGGCGAGATCGACAGCTCCATGCGGCGCGCGATCTGCTCCGCCAGCGGCCGCACGGTGGTCCGCTCCGACCCCGTGAGCACTACGTCCTTCGCACGGCCCCACGGATACAGTGCGTCGTAGTTCAGCGCCAGAGCCGTTTTCGCCGCCGGGATGAGCGGGTGTTTGCCATAATACTCAGATCCTTTTAGCCCGCCCTTTTTCGTCGTGACCGCCAGAAACAGCGCCGACCGCCGCGGCTTCTGCGACAGCGCTCCCCACGCGCGCGCCAGTTCGATCAGGATGGCGCAGCCGGTGGCGTTGTCTACTGCCCCGTTGTAGATCGTGTCGCCGTTCACCGCCGGACCGATCCCCAGGTGGTCCCAGTGCGCGCTGAAGATCACCGCTTCGTCCTTCAGCTTAGGGTCGCTCCCCGGGATGCTCGCCGCCACGTTACGCGTGTTCAGCTCCCGCAGCTTCGAGGTCACCCGTCCGCGGATTTGCATCTTGAGATCGATGGGCTTGAAATCCGGTTTGTCCGACGCCGCCAGCAGCTCGTCAACGCTGTGCCCCGAAAGAGTGAGCAGTTTATCGCCGGCCTCACGGCTCACCCAGCCCTGGAACGCGAGCGCTTTCTCGCCGGCCGCCAGCTTCACTTCGGGATCTTCTCGGCCCCAGGAATTCCGCACCACGTCCCAGCCGTAGCTGGCCGTCGGCGTAGTGTGGATGATGATGGCGGCGCGCGCGCCATGCCGCAGCGCCTCTTCATATTTATAGGTCCAGCGGCCGTAGTAGGTCAGGGCGGGACCGTCGAAGAACTTCGGATCGGTCGAAGGCGGCTCGTTGGTGAACAGCACGATGACCTTGCCGGTCAGGTCGACGCCCTTGAAGTCGTTCCAGCGAAACTCCGGCGCGGTGATGCCGTGGCCCACGAACACCACATCGCCCTCGAACCGTTGCTGCGGCTGCTGGCTGGGGCTCACGCCGACGAACTCGTCGAGCCATTTGAACGACAGGCTCTTACCCTCGGCCACAGCTTCCAAAGTGGCATCCGGCTGCGTCTCCACTCCCACGAGCGGCACGCTCTGGAAGTAGGTTCCACGCTCTCCCGCCGGTTTCGCGCCCGCGAGTGCAAGCTGCGTCGCGATGTATTCGGTGGCAAGCTGTCCGCCGCGCGTTCCAACGCCGCGGCCCTCCAGCAAATCGCTCGACAGAAACTTCGTATTTTCGCGGATGCGCTCCGCCGAAATCCCGCCATCCTGCGCCAAAACGGGCAGGACGGCAATCACCATTAATCCGATAGACTTAAACATGATTGTCGCCTATACTAGAATAGTTCGGGCTTAAAGCCTATCGTAACCCCATGGCGGAGCGAACCCTCAGTCATCTTCGGGCCCTGGAAGCCGAGAGCATCCACATCCTGCGCGAGGTCGCGGCCGAGTTCCAAAAACCGGTCATGCTGTACTCCATCGGCAAGGACTCCTCGGTGATGGTCCGGCTGGCCCAGAAGGCATTCCATCCCGCGCCTATCCCATTCCCGCTCCTCCACATCGACACTACGTACAAGTTCCGGGAAATGGTGGAGTTCCGCGACCGTTTCTGCGCGCAGATCGGGGCCCGCCTGATCGTCCACACCAATAAGGAAGCCATCGCTGACGGGGCCAATCCGTTTCGTCTGGGAACCCAGCGCTGCTGCGCCCTGCTCAAAACCCGCTCCCTCCTGGACGCGTTGGCCGAGGGCGGCTTCGACGCTGCGTACGGCGGCGCCCGCCGCGATGAAGAGAAGTCGCGCGCCAAGGAGCGCGTCTACTCGTTCCGCGATTCCTTCGGCCAGTGGGACCCCAAGAACCAGCGCCCTGAACTCTGGAACCTCTTTAACAGCCGCATCGGCCCGGGCGAGAGCATCCGCGTCTTCCCGCTCTCCAACTGGACCGAGCTGGACGTCTGGCACTACATCCACCTGGAAAATATTCCAGTCGTGCCGCTCTACTTCGCCAAGCCGCGGCCGATGGTGGTCCGCGGCGAAATGCTCATCCCGGTCGAACACGACATTCCGCTTCTGCCGGGTGAAAAGCCGCAAATGGTGATGTGCCGCATGCGTTCATTGGGTTGCACGCCCTGCACCGGAGCCATCCGTTCCGAAGCGGACACGCTGCCGAAGATCATCGAGGAAATGATCCAGTTCCGCCGCTCCGAGCGCGAGAACCGCGTCATCGATCACGATCAGGAAGGCTCCATGGAGCTCAAGAAGCGCGAGGGCTACTTCTAATGGCCGCCGCTCCGCTCGAGGTCCAGGCCGCGGAATGGCTCGAAACGGCCGCACGCACCGAACTGCTCCGCTTTACCACCGCCGGCAGTGTGGACGACGGCAAATCCACGCTCATCGGCCGGTTGCTCTACGACTCCAAGGGCGCTTATGAGGACCAGCTCGCCTCGATCCGCAAAGTCACCAAGAACCAGACCTCGGGCGGGCTCGATCTCTCTCTCCTGACCGACGGCTTGCGCGCCGAGCGCGAGCAGGGCATCACCATCGACGTCGCCTACCGCTATTTCTCGACGCCGCGCCGCAAGTTCATCATCGCCGACACTCCCGGCCACGAACAATACACGCGCAACATGGCCACTGGCGCTTCCACGGCCGACCTGGCGGTCATCCTGATCGACGCGCGCGCCGGCGTGCTGCCGCAATCGCGCCGGCATGCGTATATCGCGTCGCTGCTGGGCATCCCGCACCTCGTGGCCGCGGTAAACAAGATGGATCTCGTGGATTTCCGAGAGGACGTCTTCACCCGCATCCGCGACGAATTCTCTAGTTTCGCCGAGGGCCTGGGCGCGTACGACATCCAGTTCATCCCGATGAGCGCGCTCGAGGGCGACAACGTGGTCCGGCGCAGTGACCGCACACCGTGGTACGACGGTCCGAGCCTGCTCGAGCACCTGGAAACGGTGCCGCTGGCCGATCCGCGCCACGCCGAAGATTTCCGTTTTCCGGTGCAGTACGTGATCCGGCCCAATCTCGATTTCCGCGGTTTCGCCGGCCAGATCGCCTCGGGGACGATCCGCCGCGGCGATCCGGTTGCTGTGCTGCCCTCGGGCCGCACTTCGCGCATCCGCTCGATCGTCACTTGGGAGAGCGAACTCGAAGAGGCCTTCGCGCCGATGTCGGTGACGTTGTGCCTGGAGGACGAGATCGATATCAGCCGGGGCGACATGCTGGTCGCGCCCGACCGGCAGCCGCAAACCGGCCGGCTGGTCGATGCGACCTTAGTGTG
>DASXAK010000267.1:0-12903 GCA_036406715.1 Bryobacteraceae bacterium
GCGTCCAAGGTCCGGTTGACTGATTTCTTATGCCACCAATATATATTCGTCAACCGGTGGTCACAACCCCCTGCATCGAACCTCGCGCGCGGGAGCGATCACAGGTAAACTGAAGGTAGGTGCACGCGCACACGCACAGCTCCGAAGGGGCTACGGGCCGCGTCCTCCGCTGGTCGGTGGTGGCGACTCTGATCTTCGTCGCCGTCGAGGCTGTGGCTGGCCTTCGGGCTCACTCACTGGCCCTGCTGTCCGACGCCGGGCACAATTCTACCGATGCTTTGGCCCTGCTGCTGGCCTGGATCGCCAATTACCTCGGATCCAAGCCGGCCAATGAAACCAAGACATATGGCTACCAGCGCGCCGGAGTGCTCTCCGCGTTTGTCAACGCTCTCACGCTAGCCGCGTTGTCGGCCTGGATTTTCTACGAAAGCGTAGGGCGGCTGCGGCATCCGGAAACCGTGCATCAGGACATCATGATCGCCGTCGCCAGTCTGGGGCTGCTCTTAAATGCGGGCATCATGTGGTCGTTGCGCGCGGCGCGCCATAGCGACTTGAACGTCCGCAGCGCATACGTTCATATGCTGGGCGACGCGCTCGGGTCCATCGCCATCATCGCCGGAGCCATCGCGATCGCATATACCGGCTGGGTGCAGATCGATCCGCTGCTCTCGATCTTGATCGGTTTGCTGATCGTCTGGACGGCCTGGGACATTATTCACGAGTCGTTGAATATTCTGCTGGAAGGCCTGCCGCGCGGCATCACGCTTCAAGACGTGATCGACTCAATGCGGGCCGTCGAAGGCGTGCTGGACGTGCACGATCTGCATATCTGGAGCCTGGGATCGAGCACGCACGCGTTAAGCTGTCACGTGCAGATCGAAGACGTTCCACCTTCGGCCAGCGACGGCATTTTGCGCCGATTGAACGCTCTGCTGGCCAGCCGCTTCCACATTCACCACACCACCGTGCAGTTCGAGCATGTCTCGTGCGTCATTTCGGAAAACGGCTGTGTCATTCCGGTGCACTCCGAGGAGCACGAGGGACACGGACATTAAGTGCGAAACCCCGCGCTCACGCGCGCGGCTGACGATGCAAAAGGAGAATCAGCCGCGGCTGTGAAGCCGCGGTTCGCCGCCGCCGGCGCTCTATAGCTTTTTGAAGAGCCGGTCGAAAGCGTTGCGAGCGTCTTCCGGGTTTCGCGGGGCGGGACCGTTATCGGCCACCGGCGGCGCCACCGACGGCCCGTTGGTTGTGCCTTCGCGGGCCACCGTCACACGCGGTGTGAACAGGGTGCAAGTGTTGAGCCTGTCTTTTACGGCGATGCGAACGGGGATTGGCTTCAGACACTGGAACCGCGTTGAGGGCTCGAAATGCGAACACTGCTTGCAGCAGTGCAACTCGGCGTTGCATTTCGGGCAGTTGCCGTTGAAATCGGTTCCGGCCGGCAGGGTCGTGGAACAGTTAAAACACCGCGACGCCGCCACGTGCTGCACCAATCGCGGCAGGCGCGGTCCGGTGACGTCAATGGGAGGTCGCGGCCCTTGTTGTTTCGGACGATCCTCGCGAGGGCCCCTCGCGTCGCGGTCCGAGTCCATGTACCCAGGCTGTCGGTACTTGCGATCGCTGTCCATGGGAAAAATGCTCCGTATCTTAGCGGGCGAAAGAAGTCGTTTTCGAAATTCCGGCTAGATCAACAAAGCGTCCCCGCACTTTGTAGCCCATCAACGACCATGCCAGCCGTCCAGCGGGCATAGCGACGGCGGTTATCGTGGGATACCGAAGGGATGGCGCGGAAGACGTCGGTGCGAGCTACCCGTCCTCCACCCACTAGTACAAACCTACGTATACCACAAATGGAACGCGTTTGCCACTACTCAGGACTCGAGTAATCCGAAATTCGGTCCTGTCCGTTCTAAAACCCTGGGCCGCGGACCCGGCACACCTCGTCTATGCTGGAGAGAAGCGGTTGCATGAAACGGTCGACTTACTCTCTGGTAGTGGTGCTGGCCGGAATTTTGCTGGCATCGATGGTCGGGTTTTTCGTGACGGCCGGCCGGCGCCCGCGCCCTGACGCGGCCACGGTACCTGCGCCAGCAGCCGGCCAGACGCCGCTGGTCGACGACAGCCTGCTGCGGACCGCCCGCCAGTTCGCCACGGAGGCCGGCACCCCAGAGGAGCTGGAATTGAGCCGCGAATCCCTGCGGCTGTCGGACCACGAACTCGACCAGGCTTTTGCGACCGCGCTGCGCCAGGCCGCGGCGGTTCCTCCCCCCTCGAGCGGCCCGTTGCAGCAGCTCAGTGTCCGCATTGCGCAGCTGCAGGGCCGCATGCAGGCATACGACAAACGCATTGCGCAATTGACTAAGCAGGGCGAGGACCCCCAGATGGCCGACGAACTGGCGGTGCTCAAAGGGCAGCGGGCCCTCGATGAGGACGAACTAGAGGACGCTCGGCAGGACCTTGCCCGGCAAGGCGGCGACCGCCATGCGGTGCTGGAGCGCGCGCTTCAAGAACGCGAGGCGATCCAAAAACAGGCGGCGCCGCAGCCCAAGACCGAGGCGGCTGGCAACCTGGCGACTCTTCTCTCCCAGGCCGGCCTTTGGCTCGAGCTGCGCGACCGTGGCCAGCGCCTTCTCGCTGCCCGCGCTCAGGCTGTCTCGGCGGAGGCCTCGCTGATGCGCGAACACGAGGATCTCGAGACGCGGCCGGTCCAGACGCCGGCCACTACCACCAAACCTGGCGCGACGGTGACGCAAGCCGCCATCGAGCGGCTGCAACAGCTTTCGGACCGCAAGAAGTCTTTGAGTGAGTATGACAAGCGCGCGCAGGACACCCGCCAGCTCGCCGACATTTACGGCCGCTGGAGCGCTCTGGTCGCGGCACGGCGCGGCGACGTGCTCCACTCTTTGCTCGGCTCGTTGTCGCTGGTGATCGCCGTGCTGCTGGCGATTGTCTTGATCGACCGCGCCATCGGCCGCGCCTTCCGCCAGACCGATCGCCGCCGGCTCGATCAACTGCGCACCATTTCCAAGCTCGCTGTTCAATTGGCGGGATTCCTGATCGTGCTGCTGATCGTGTTTGGACCGCCGACGCAAATGACCACCATCATCGGGCTGGCCACCGCCGGTCTGACCGTGGCGCTCAAGGATTTCATTGTGGGGTTCGTCGGCTGGTTTGTCCTGCTCGGCCGGAACGGAATTCATGTCGGCGACTGGGTGGAAATCGAGGGCGTTGGCGGGGAAGTCATCGAAATTGGGCTATTGCGAACGGTACTGCTCGAGGTCGGCAACTGGACGACAACCGGTCATCCCACCGGACGCCGGGTCGCGTTCTTGAACAGCTTCGCGATCGAGGGCCATTTCTTCAATTTCTCTACCGCCGGCCAATGGCTCTGGGACCAGATCCGAGTAACGCTGCCTGCCGCGAGCGATCCCTACCGGACGGCTGACCGTGTCCGCGAGATGGTGGCGAACGAAACTCAGGCCGAAGTCCGGGAAGCCGAACAGGATTGGCAGCGCGTCACTGCCCAGTACGGCATCCGGGAGTTCTCGGCGAAGCCGGCGGTGGAACTGCAGCCGTCGGCGAGTGGATTGGATCTGGTGGTCCGGTATATCACGCGCGCGCCACAGCGGTCCGAAGTCAAATCGCGGCTGTTCCGGCAGATCGTCAACCTGCTGCACCAGCCCGCCGGCGCCAGCGCTTAAGCGGGCGTTTAGGCGGACCGCTTCGGCGGCTTTCGTGGCACTCTTCCGGACGTCTGGAACGCGTATCCCGCGAGCCGCACCGTGACCTGGCTTCCTTTGTTCCGGACTGTCCGTCCCGTCAGCCGCAGGACCAGTGCCTGATCACAACCCGGCCACGGCACGTCGAATTCAATGTCCATCCCGGAAGGAATCGGCGTCTGCGCCTGAAACACCAATGAGTGCTGGCACAACTTGACGATTTCGCCCTGGCCTTGCTCCACGGTTCGCCGGCCGCGCTTCACTTCAAATTCGGCGGCGGCATCGACGCGGTACCAGTTGTCGGATGTCGATTTTCTCGATGGCAGCCCGAGTCGACTAACCGGCTTGGTCATAATGGGGAACCTGAAGAGGTACTGAGCGTACCATGCCCCAGGTCTCCGCTCAATCGAGGAAACACCTACAGTTTGTGAATCTTTCAGCCCTAGCGTGCCTGGAAAATCGCCTTAGTGGCGTCGGCTGCTTACCGCGTCCGCGTCCGTGCCTGTTCCAAAATCCGGCAGGCGCGCGACGGGTTGAAGACTCCGCAGGAGCAGAACCGCTGCAGATACGTGACAGCTTGCTCGGGCGTGCGGCGGCCCTCTTTCACCCAATCAATCATTTTCTTGGCCAGCGAGGCGCTCACCATCCCGTGGCCGCACATGGTGGAGATCTGAAGCACGTCCGAGCCGGGCAGGTACTCGGTCTTGCCCTCGAAGCCGAGTGAATACCCGACGCTGTGGCGGCAGATGCCGGCCGAGTCGCAGCACTGTTCGGCGCCGTCAATTGAGGTTGAGACGTTGACGCTCAATCCCAGGTCGGCGGCCACTACAGCTTTGACGAAGTCCTCCGCCGCGGGCCGGTTGTCGAACACGGCGGCGGCAGTGGTGGGGGCGTTCAGCCCGGCGATCACGGCAGCGAAGTCCGGCTTGGTCTCCCGATTCCAGTGCGCGGTTGGATTCATCGAGCGCGACGGCCGCAGCGCTCCCCCGTGCCGCGCATCCCCCAGGTTGACGGGTTGGAACGGCACAGCCATTTCCAGGAACTGGCGAAGTTTGGGAACCGAATCGCGGTCGTTATTCCCGCGGCTGGGAATGGCGAATACGATGAAGTCATCGCGAAAGCTGGCCGCATCGCCGAACCGGTGGAGTGTGTTGGTCATCGGTTGACCACCTCCTCGGCAACGGTTGGCACGGGCTGATTGCTCGCGCGGCCCAGCCCGATATTGGTTTTCGCCCGCTCCAGCCGGTATCCGAGACGCTCCAGGACGGGCCCGACGGTGCGTTCCTCTCCATCGGCATCGCAGCGCGTTCCGACCCCGATCGCCACTACGGTATTGATCCGCTTCTCCACCTCGTGAACCAGCCTGATGATTTCTTCGGTGCGCTCGACCGCGGTTTTGATCTCGACGATCGCCGACAGCACTTTCTCGTTCAGTATTTCTTCGCGCAGTGTTCCCGCCGCGACATCGGTCATCAACGTCGTGATCGGATTCTTGCGTTCGAAGCTGACGCCGGCGGCGGCCAGCGCGCGGCACATTTCCTCGATCTCGCGCATCCGCACCCCGACGCCCGGCCGCCCAAACTCAATCGTGAACCCGACTTCTCCTACGTTCACCCGGCCGGTCACGTCGTTGGTCTTCACTTCTTCGGTGCCGCGGCCCTCGACACCGGTGGATTCGTGCGGTACGCGCGGATCCGAGAACGCGCGCCGCACCAGGCGCGGCCACGTCAGTTCGTCGGGTTCGAACGCGGCGGTGGGGCAGACATCCGGCTCCGGGTCGAAGCGTACCCGCATCATCTGGAAGACTCGCCGGACGGTGCGGACGAACGTGGGGTTGAGGTGCTCCTGGCTCATGCCGTAATAGCAGGCGTAGCACTCGACGCACTCGTCGCGGTTGATGGTGGCGCGCTTGACGGCAGGATCGATGTAGATTGCTCCCATCGGACAAACATACGTGCAATTGCCGCACGCCACGCACTTGTCAGGATTGATGGTCACGCTTCTACTTTACGCCCGAAGACCGATTCGCAGGCGAGACGCCTGATCGCGTTGATTTCTGCCGGGGGGAAACGATAGAATCGGCGCAAGAAGCACACACGCGGAGGGTATTCCAAAATGGGCAAGATCTCTAGGCGGAGATTTGTCGAAGGGACCGGCGCGGGCCTCGTCGCTACTACCGTCCCGCTGAAGGGGCAGACTGCGGCTCGCAAGGCCGCCGGCGTGCCGCGCACCACGATCAAAGTGACGGTTAACGGCACGAAGCACACTGTCGAAGTCGAAGACCGCTGGACACTCGCCGAGGTGTTGCGCGATCATCTCGGGCTGACCGGGTCCAAGATCGGCTGCGACCGGGGGGAGTGTGGCGCGTGCACCGTGCTGCTTGATGGTAAGAATGTGTACTCGTGCAGCCAACTCGCTGTCTGGGCCGACGGGCGCACCATTCAAACGGTCGAAGGGCTCGCACAAAACGGCAAGCTCGATCCTCTGCAGGAAGCGTTCATCCAGCATGATGGGCCGCAGTGCGGGTTTTGCACCTCCGGGCAGTTGATGAGTGCCAAGGCGCTGCTCAATCGCAATCCGCACCCGAACGCGGACGAGGTGCGGCACGCCATGACCGGCAACATCTGCCGGTGCGGGAACTATAACCACTACGTCGAATCGGTGCTGGCGGCGGCCGGGACGCTGTCGGCTGACGCGAGGAGGAAAGCATGAACTCGCTCAACACGGTCGGCCATCCCACGAGCCGTATCGACGCGCAAAAGCGCGTCACGGGAACGGCGACCTACACCGGCGACCTCCGGCTTCCCGGAATGCTCTACGCGCGCGTCTTGCGCAGCCCGCATCCGCATGCGCGGATTCGGCGGATTGACCTTTCGAAAGCGCAGTCGTTGCCCGGCGTTAAAACTATTCTCACGCACGAGAACTGCGACGTGATCTGGGGCAGCGGCGACATGCGCAACAAGCGCTACCTCTTTAATAACCCGGTTCGCTTTGCCGGTGATGCCGTGGCCGCGGTGGCTGCGGTCGACCGCCACACGGCCGAAGAAGCCATGCGGCTCATCGATGTTGATTACGAGAAGCTGCCGTTCGTGCTCGACCCGGAAGATGCGCTCAAGTCCGGCGCTCCGGAGATTCAACCCGGCGGCAATCTCTCGGCGAACGCGCGCGGCGCCCATGAGCCGGAAAGCTATCGCCGCGGCAATATCGATCAGGGCCTGGCTGCCGCCGACCGCGTCTTCGAAGACCATTACTCGTCGCCGCACATCAATAACGCGCAGCTCGAGCCGCGCGTCGCGATCGCACAATGGGAAGGCGACCGCCTGACGGTATTTACGCCGACGCAGGGCATTTCCAACTGCCACACCGAGATCGCCCGCGACCTCAAGCTCGCTCCCGAAAAAGTCCGCGTGGTCTGCCAGTTCATGGGCGGCGGCTTCGGCAACAAAAACCAGAATCACGATTTCGAATTGATGGCCGCGATGCTGGCCAAGAATGCGGGCGCGCCCGTGAAAATCGAGTTCACCCGCAAGGAAGATTTTCTTTCGGTCCACGGCCGCTGGCCGACCAAGCAGTATTACAAGGTCGGCGTCAAGAACGACGGCACCCTCACGGCCATGCAACTGCGCGGCTACAGCGGCATGGGTCCATACCGCAAGGGCTCGGGCGGCATCGAGGGCATGGCGATTTATCAATGCCCGAATGTCGAGCGCGTGGTGTCTCCGGTCTATACCAACAAGGCGGTGTCGGCCAACCTGCGCGGCCCCGACTACCCGCAGGGCGTGTTCGGGATCGAGTCGTTGATGGATGATATCGCTTACACGCTGAAGATGGATCCGCTGGAATTCCGCCTCAAGAACATGACGCGGAAGTTTCAGGACCAACTGGAATACACGAGCATCGGGCTCGAAGAATGTCTGCGGAAGGGCGCCGAGGCGTTTGACTGGAAAAGCCGCTGGCACGCGCAGCCCGGTGCGGGCGCGGGCCCGATCAAGCGCGGCGCGGGCATGGCGATGGGCTCTTTCTTTTCGAACATGGGCCGCAGCAGCGCGGTAATCGATCTCGATTCGGGCGGCATGTATCACGTGCACGTCGGCGTCACCGATATCGGAACGGCCGCCAAGACCACCATGGCGTTGATCGCCGCAGAGGAACTGGGAGTGCCGCTCGAGAAGATCGACGTCATCTGGGGCGACACCGGCCGGTGCCCCTATTCGGTCGGCGAATCCGGCAGCCGCACCACCACGCATACCGGATGGGCCGTGGTTCAAGCGGCGCAGGACCTGAAAAAACAGATCGCCGAAAAGGGCTTGCCGAAAGGCAACGATATTCTGACGGCCTCGGTCAACACCAACCCCGAAACGATCGCCGGCAAAGCGCGGTACAGCTTTGTGGCGCACTTCGCGGAAGTCGAGGTCGATACGGAACTCGGGCACGTGAAGGTCATTAAATATGTGGCCGCGCACGATAGCGGCCGCGTGGTGAACCCACTCACGGCCGAAAGCCAGGTGAAAGGCGGCGCCACGATGGGGATCGGGATGGCGCTGCACGAGGAACTGCTCTACGACCGCGCTTCGGGCATCGCTCTAAACGCGGGCTACTACGGCGCGCGCATCATGACGCACCTCGACACACCGGAGGTCGAAGTGCACTGGATCCAGACCGAAGATCCCTACGGCCCGTTCGGCGCCAAGACGCTGGGCGAGCCGACCATCATCCCGTCACCGGCCGCGGTGGCGAACGCGATCTATAACGCGATCGGGAAGCGGGTGAAGGATTTGCCCATCACCCGCGACAAGATCCTGGGGGTGCTCGCATGAAAGCCTTCGCCAATGTCAACCCGCGGGATTTGAAGGATGCGGTGCGAAAGCTCGGCCAGCCGAATGCCGTCCCGGTAGGGGGCGGCAGCGATCTGCTCGGCATGGTCAAAGAGCATCTGGTCGAGCCGGATGTGCTGGTGCATCTGAAGGCGGTCAAGGGGGCCGATGTCATCAGTTGGCACTCGCCGGCTCGCGGATTGTTCATAGGCGGCCTGGTTACGCTGGCGGAACTAAGCAGCGTCGCGCTGGTTCGCAAGAACTACGCCGTGCTGGCGGAGGCGGCGGAAAGCGTCGGCACCCCGCAGATCCGCAACGTCGGGACGCTCGCCGGCAATATCTGCCAGCGGCCGTGGTGCTGGTATTACCGCAACGGATTTCCTTGTTTTAAAGCCGGCGGGAAACAGTGCTTCAGCATCACCGGCGAAAATCAGTTTCACGCGATTTTCGGCGGCGGCCCGAGTTTCATCGTTCACCCGTCGGATACGGCTCCGGCGCTCGTCGCGCTCGACGCTCAAATCAGCATAACGGGTCCGTCCGGAACGCGGCAGGTTCCCGCGGCGAAGTTCTTTGCTCTGCCGCGCGTCGATCCAGCGCGCGAAAACGTTCTGGCCAAAGACGAGATTGTGGCTGCCGTGCGTCTGCCCGACGCCAAGCCCAACACCCGCAGCACGTACCACAAGATTCTCGACCGCGAGGCGTGGACCCACGCCGTCGTCAGCGTGGCCGTCGTGCTCGAGATGAACCAGCAGGTCTGCAATCGCGCCAGCGTCGTTCTCGGCGGGGTCGCTCCCGTGCCTTGGCCGCTGCCGAAGGTCGAGGCTCTTCTGGCCGGGCAGCGCATCACGCCCGAGCTCGCGGCTCGGGCCGGCGAAGTCGCGCTCGAAGGCGCTAATCCTTTGGCCAAGAATGCTTACAAGGTTCCGCTCACGAAGGCAGTGGTGCGGCGCACGATCCTGGAACTAGCCACGAAAGCTTAGATTGAAACGAGGAATTAACTAACGATAGTATCGGCGGGGGCTGCCACACCGGCGACAAGATCGACGGCGCTACTGGCGGGACCTTTTTGCCGTGGGCGATCCGGCAGCTCGAGCGAGCTGATGAACAGTTTCAAGCACGCTTTGCCGAGGTAGTAAGTGGCTCCGAAACTCAGTGCGACTGCGGGAACAAGCGGCAAAGCATCCATGCACTCAGAATCGGGCACATCGCGCGAGACCGTCAATGTTTACTTTAATTAGGTCCGGTATATTACTTCGACCCAAGTCCATTCTTCGCGAGAAATTCGCGAATAGTTAGGAATATCTTTGTTCGCTCTTCGGGCGTGAAGCTGCCGTGCCGCCCACCGGGAATCGTGAGCAACTGATTCGTCACGCCGGCCTTGTCGAGCGCTTCGTGCAGCCGCACCGCTTCCGGATACGGCACAGTCGGATCGGCATCGCCATGGATGGTGAGGATCGGCGGCAGCCCCGTCCGCACATAAGTCAGCGGGGAAAGCCGCTTGGCCACCTCCTCGCGGTTGGGCAGCCCGGCCAGCCAGGTCGCCGCGATGTCGCGCCGGTTCGGCCCATCGATCACGTCATTCACATCCGTGATGCCAAACCAGTTGATAATCGCCGCCACCCGCGGTACGCGCGGGCCGGTACACTCATTGTCCAGCCCGGTAGTGGCCGGGATCATCCCGGTGGTCAGCGCCAGGTGACCGCCCGCCGATTCGCCGGTCACGACGATCCGGTTGACGTCGACATCGTAAGTCTTCGCCTGGGCCACCACGTATTTGAGGGCGCACAGGCAATCCTCCACCGCGGCCGGCGCCGGCGCCACCCGGGCCAGCCTGTATTCGACGTTGACCACGTTCCAGCCCATCTCCATCCAGGGCATGAGCGACATTAGGGCGCCTTCTTTGTTGCCGGCCGCCCAGAATCCGCCGTGGTAATAGATGAGGGTGGGTTGCGGCCCGTTGGCGTCGCGGCGTTTATAAATGTCCAGCTTCGCTTCGTAATTGCTGGCCGTGACATAAGTCAGGTTGGGAAAAACCTGATACTCGTTGGCCGCATGCGTCGCCCAGGTGGCCGACGGCGAAAGCTGCGCGACCGCAGCCACTGCCAAACCCAACTGGAACATTATTTGTCTGTACATGTTTCCTCGTGCAAATCAGGTTTCCAGCCGGCAGGCCAGAAGCCTGCCCCACCTCGTCACGCGGTCTTCAGCCCAAACAGCTTCACCGCATTCTCTTTCAGAATCAGCGGCCGGACTTCGTCCTTGATCGGGATCTTCTCAAAATCCGCCATCCAGCGGTCGGGCGTGATCAGTGGGAAGTCCGAACCGAACAGCATCTTGTTCTTCAGCAAAGTGTTCGCGTACTGAATCAGATTCGCCGGAAAGTATTTCGGCGACCATCCCGAGAGATCGATATGAACCTGCGACTTGTGCAGGCACACCGAGATCGCCTCATCCTGCCACGGAAACGACGGGTGGGCCATGATGATCGGCATATCGGGAAAATCCACCGCCACATCGTCGATGTCCATCGGGTTGCCGTATTTCAGCCGCACGCCGCCGCCGCCGCGCATCCCGGTGCCGATTCCGCTGTGCCCGGTATGAAAGATGACCGGCAGCTTGGCCGCCGCGACCACCTCATAAAACGGATACGCGATCCGATCGTTCGGCCGGAACTGCTGCAGCGGAGGATGCAGCTTGAAGCCGCGTGCTCCCGCTCCGATCAACCGCTGCGCTTCCGCCACCGCGTCGAAGCCTCGTGTCGGATCGACGCTGACGAACCCGATCATGATGTCCGCATGCTCGGCGGCCAGCGCGAGCACCTCGTCATTGGGCACCTGAGGCCGGCCGGTCAGCCGCTCGTCCACCGAGAACACCACGCAGCCCATGTTGCGCGAGCGGTAATACTGCGCCAGTCCCTGGCGATCGCGCGGCGCTCCGGTCTCACCGAAATACTTCCGCGCCGCCTGGTCGGCCTCGTTACCGGCTGCATCCGGCTCAAGGTGAACGTGCGTGTCGATGGCCACCAGCCGGCCGGCGTCCATCTCCTTCTGGTCTGTCATAGTGAGGCGCGGCCTTGGCCGCGAAAGATCCATCTTATCCGAGTCTCGCCCGTGGGGCAGGGTCTCGCCTGCCAAAGCGCTTTCGAAAAAAGGGTCTGCCCCTTTTTTCAACCGTGCAATAACTGATCGTCGATCCGGTACGCCCGGTAGCTCGCCCGGAATGCCGCGAGCATCAGCACTGACGCCGTTCCGATGGTGATCGCCAGCGATGCGCCGAGCATCTTCTCATTGTGGAACAGCCGGTCGTTCAGCAGCCCCGGCATCAGCGGGCCCAGGCTCAAGCCGCCCAGGTTCAGCAAGAAGAGAAACAACGCCGAGACCTGGCCGCGCACCTGGTTGGGAAAAATACGCTGCAGCGCCGCGGCCGAGGTCCCCATCGGCAGCGAAAGAAAAAAGATGCCGGGCGCGAGCAGGATCAGCGTCCAGGTGGAGTCCGTCAACAGATAGGCCGGCGGCAGCAGCAGCGCCGCGCCGATCGCGCACACCACGCCGACCCGCAGCGGCCCTTCCACCACGCCATTCTTCTGCCAGTAGTCGCTCAGCCGCCCGCCCGCGTACATTCCCGTGCACCCGAACGCCAGCAGCAGCGCCAGCCCGCGTCCGGATTGCCCCGCGCCCCAGTGATGCACGCGTTGGAAGTACGCCGGGGTCCACGAAATGAGGGCGTACGTAGGCACCGCCTGGAAGATCGCGCCGATGGAAATCCCGATTAGAGAACCGCGCCGCTTGCCCATTTCGGCCAGCGCTTCGCGCAAGCTCAGCCGCGTGGCCTGCCCGTCGCGGGCGCGCAGCACTTCACGGCGCAGCGGCTCGCGGATCGTGTACACCAGCAGTGCAAACAAAATCCCCGGCAGGCCGACAAACAGAAAGGTGATGCGCCACGACGCCATTGCCCCCAGCAGCGGCACCGTGATGATTGGCGTGTGCGAGACCGCATCGATCACGCCGCCCGCCACCAGCAGTGACAGGCTCGTCCCGAAGAACACGCCCATGTAATAGACGCTGATCGCGACGCCGAGCCGCTCTTTCGGAAAATAATCGGAGATCAATGAATAGGCCGCCGGCGACAGGCTCGCCTCGCCGACCCCCACGCCCATGCGCGCCAGAAACAGCGTCCAGAAACTTCGCGCCACGCTGCACGCCGATGTGAAGAAGCTCCACAGCACCACGCCCACCGCGATCAAGCCGCGCCGGCTCTTCGTGTCCGCGATCCTTCCCAGCGGCAGCCCCATGAAGGTGTAGAACAGCCCGAAGGCCAGCCCCTGCAGCAGCCCGACGCGCGTATCGCTGATCCCGAGGTCGCTCTTC
>DASXAK010000268.1:0-8415 GCA_036406715.1 Bryobacteraceae bacterium
ATGCCTATTACGTGCTGGAAGACAACAAGGGTCTGATCGGAGACCTCTACGTGCGCCGCGGCCTTCGCACTGTCGATCGCGAGACGCGTTTGTTGGAAGCCGTCCTCGACTCCTTAATGGCCACGCCGCAAATCTCGCGCATCGAATGCCAGCTCCTCATGATGCCGGCTCTCCAGCGGGCCCAGTTGCCGCGGCCCGAACATCTGCACGTCTTCGAGCGCAATTTCATGCGAATCGATCTGCACCAGGCGCCCTTGCGGTCCGGCAAAGTGCGGCGTCCGGTGTGTATCGAGAAATGGTCGGACATTTTCCAGGAGCCGGCCGCTCACCTGATCGCTGCCGCCTACACCGGCCACATCGACGGCCAGATCAACGACCAGTACCGCAGCGCCGCCGGCGCGCGGCGTTTTCTCTACAACATCGTCCAATACCCCGGCTGCGGCATGTTTTACCGGCCTGCCTCCTACGTGGCGTTTGAAGGTGCGGGGCCGGGAAGGGACGGCGGTCTGGCCGGCATCTCGCTGGCCAGCGTGGTCGCTCCCCGGTGCGGCCATATCACCCAGATCTGTGTTTCGCCCGCGGTGCATGGAACCGGCGTCGGTCACGAACTGCTCCGGCAGTCTCTGCTTACCCTGCGCGACGCCGATTGCCGCTCCGCCAGCCTGACCGTCACCGCCTCCAATCACGACGCGGTTTCCCTGTACGAACGTGTAGGCTTTCGGACCGTGCGCTGTTTTTCAGCCTGCGTCTGGGAAAATTTCTAAGTAGCGCGGGCCCCGGCCTGCCGATTTCAGGGAATTGTTGCTCCCGAATCCGGCTCCGGAGTCAGCGCCGGCTCAGCAGGCTCCGCAGAAGGGAGTTCCGGCTCGGCGGCCTCCGCGGCCAAAACGTCCGAATCGCCGGAAATCGGCGTCATGCTGCGCACCACCGGCGGCGGCAACTTCTCCTCGAGTGCGACTTCGCACTCACAACAATCGGAGCACCGCTGGCATTTTTCGCAAAGGTGATTGCCGCATGTATCTTTCGTGCAGCGGGCACAGATTTGCGTCGAGGCTTCTTCGCAGATACTGCAAATGAACGGCATACTCCAGCCTACTTTCGAGCCGCCGGCGGCCGGGTCGCCTGAACACTCCGGCAGCGCTGAGCCTCCTGATCCATCACGGCGCACTCCTGTTCGCGCTGTGTCGCCAGGTTGACAATATAGGCCTGGAACCGGTTCCGGTTGGCGCCGTTCTCCGCCGAGAGCGCTGCCAACCGTTGAGCCAACGCAGGCTCCTGATATCGTCGTGCCCCTTCGCCGAGCGAGGCCATCATATCTTCCAGAGTTGTGATGCGGAAGTATAGCTCCAGGCAGGCGGAAAGCTTTTCCGGGTTCTGCGCCAGTGCCTTGGCGCCGTCGGTGATGGCGCGCGCCTGGTCCTTACTGGATTGCAGTTGCGCCACGTAGCTTTCTGAAGCGCCCTTGGACTGCCACGCCTTGGCGTCGATTTCGCCCAGCACCGGCTGGAGACGCTTGGCATGCGCACTCATCTCTTCCAGGATGGCCCGAATGTCCCAATCCGGCAGCAGACCAGACGAAGGTGTGAGCGGGGCTTGAGCGCGGAGAAGCAGTGCCAATGACGCACAAAGGAAGGTTCCGACCCGACGCATCCTTTCTTCAATCTAACATGCGCTGGGAACTGGAAGCGCCAGTTTCAGTGATTTGGAGCAGGAGGTGGCGGAGGAGGAGGAGGAGCAGTCGGCGCTCCCGGTGCCGGAGTTGAACCGCCCGGCGCCGGCGCACCCGTGCCTGGCTTTCCCTTATCGCCTTGTCCCCCGCTGGGAGTTGGGACCGGGCCTCCCCCCGGTGACCCGGGAACTCCGACCGGACCGGCAACGCCGCCCGGCCGCATGACCATGACGTCGTAAACCGCTTGCGCGGCAACTCGCAGCGCCTTTTGTACCGCGCCGCCCTTATCGATTTGTCGCGCCAGCGGTTGATTCTTGAACACGCGAACCGATTCCCCGGTCTGCAGCTGGACTTCGTTGCCCGGCAGCAGCAGGTGCCTTACCCCGACGACGCCTTCATCCACGCTGACCAGCGTCGTGGCGTCTTCGTCTTCCACCACCACGTCAAACACCGTTCCTCGTACGGAAATAACCGCCGTTTGTGTGGTCACCCGGTTCGGATTCGGCCCATTGCGATGCTGGATAAAAACCTTGACACGGCCGATGACTAGGTTGAGGAGGTCGGTGAAACTGTACGGATTCTCACGAAAGACGACCTGCGAGTTCTGAAATACCTCGAACGTGCTGCCGTCCTCGAGTTGGAATTTCGCGTATCCATCCGGGCCCGTGCGGACCAACTGCTTAGGAGACACAGAGTTGCCGGTAAATAGGGGGATTTCGGCGTTGTCCTGCATGATCGACACACGCCCTTGCATTTCCAGCACACGTGCAGCCGCAGTGGTTTGCGCCCGCAGCGCGGACGAGCACACCAGGAGGGCAGCCGCCGCCAGCAGCCGACACCCGGCCTTCGGGAGTATTGACCGGCCGTACATACCTAGTACGATCGGACAAACCGGTCTGAATCCGTCGTCCGATGCTCGACAAAACAGTCTAGCACCAAACTTGCGGTGCAAGTTCGGACCCGCAATTAACTTTCGTCAGAAACCATCACAATTCAGCAGGTTAGTGGGGTTGGCGGACACAAATACGTTAAAATAGGACTCGCGCGTGTGTCAGAAGGGAACATCCCGTTCCGCCTCTCAAGTGTTGATGTTTACACTGTTGGGGGCGATCTGCGTCGCCGCCCAAACGCGGCCCGACTGGCGGAAGATTGGAACATCCGCGGTCGAGCTGATGTTGGCTTCGCCGGCGACCGGGTCTGTCGACCGGGTGTGGTTTTCGGCCGATGGGTCCCAGCTCTTTGCCCGGACCTCGTCCGGCAAGACATTTGTCTCGGTCGACTTTGAAACCTGGGTTCCGGCTGCCGCGGCCGCGCCGGCCGCGCCTCTCAACGAAATTACCGCGGCGCGCCTGCCCGATTCCACAGCCCGTATCGTCACCAGCGCTGCGGACCCTTTGCGCTTATATGCTTTGGGACGAAATTTGTCCAGATCGGAAGACGGCGGTCGCTCGTGGACCAGTCTGACCCAATTTAAGTCCGAATCCATCATCGGCAGCGGCCAGCACAGCCTGGCGGTATCGCCGACCGATCCAGACCAGTTGGTGGTCGCGAACGATTACGGAGTCTGGAGATCTCTCGACGGCGGATTGTCCTGGGCCGGGCTCAACCAGTTCCTTCCCAATCTTCCGGTGCGGCGCATTCTTTCCACTCCGGGCGGAACTGCCGGAATTCGCGTGGAAGCCGATCGCGTCGGAGTCCTGGAACTGCCGCCGGGAGGTGCGGTCTGGTTTGTTGCCTCCGGACCAGGATCGCAGACCGAGGCAGCGCTACGTCAAAGGTATTCGGCGGCTTTGGGAGCGGCAATCACCGCCGTCTCCACTTCCGGGGACACGGTGTATGCAGGGTCGAGCGACGGCCGGATTTGGGTCTCGTTCGATCGGGGCGCGACCTTCCGGCAATCCCGATTTGAGACGGGTGGCGCGGTCGAGCGCGTCTTTGTGGACTCGAGCGCTCCGCGCGTGGCTTTGGCCGTATTGAGCGGCCCGGGTGCACGCGTACTCCGCACAACCAGCAACGGTACGATCTGGGACGACCTGACCGCCAATCTACCCGACGGCTCGGTTCACGCGGTTACGGCCGAGCGGGCCTCCGGTGCGGTCTATGTGGCCACCGATCGCGGCGTGTTCTGGACACGCACGGACCTGGAAAGCGCGAGTTTACCGGCCGCGAACTGGACCAATCTGACCGAACGGCTCCCGGCAGCACCCGCTACGGATGTCCGTCTCGACCCCGCAGGCGTGCAACTCTACATCGCCCTGGATGGCTATGGGGTGTATGCGACCGCGGCGCCTCACCGGCAACGCAACTTGCGAATCGTGAACACGGCCGATTACAGCACACGGTCGGCCGCCCCCGGATCGCTCGTAACCGTTATCGGCGGGCGGGTCAATTCGGCCCGTGGGGGCGGCCTGGATTACCCGGTGCTGGCGACTTCGGATGGAGAGTCGCAGTTGCAGGTGCCATTCGATGCCACCGGATCGAATGTCTCGCTGGCTCTCCAGACGAACAACGGGCAAATCATGCTCGGGTTGCCTCTTCAGCCGCTGTCACCGGCGATCATCGTTGGCCGGGACGGCGTTCCGCTGCTCCTGGATGCCGATAGCGGCCTGCCTCTGGACGCGCGCAACACAGCGCATTCAAACGGACGGATTCAGATCCTCGCGACCGGTTTGGGAAAAGTCCGGCCGGAGTGGCCGGCGGGGCTTGCCGCGCCGCCAGAGAATACCCCCGTGGTGGCCGCCGATGTGAAGGTCTATCTGGACGGGGCATCGCTCCCGGTGACCCGCGCCAGCCTCGCACCGAGTTACGTGGGCTTTTACCTGATCGAAGCGCAGCTCCCGGCGGTTGCGAATCTCGGCACCTCGGAACTGTACGTCAGCGCCGGAGGGCAGGAGAGCAATCGCGTCCAGATAGTGCTCGGGCCGTAGCATCAATTGTTCGCCGCGGACTCCTTCGACGGTCCGTATCTCTCCTCGAGCATTTTTTTGCGAAGCTCCAAACCGGTTTGTTCAGCGGCTTGAATCGCTTTCTCGAAACTCTCCGCCGCATGCTTGTTGCCGATCGCAAACTGGATCTCGCCAACCGTTTCGTGTACATGCGAGTCGAAAACCGGAAAGCGATCCAAGACGGGCTGAATCTGATCGAGCGCTTTGGCGACTGCATCCAAATCCTGGAGATCGCAATACGCCTTCGCCTGCTGCATCCCCGCGAACACCAGCCAGGGATCCATGCCCTGGTTGCGAAAATACCCGCACGCCTCGTCGATATAAAGCAGGGCCTGCCGGCCGAGCGTTAAGACGTCGCGTGGCTGTTTGATCGTCTCGCGGCCGCCCGGCCCCGTGTACCAACGCGCCAGCGCCATTGCCCGGAAGCCCAGAGCCACGCCATCGCCCACCCGTCGGACGTCGTTGAACTCCGCATCGTACTGAGCGGCCAGAGCGGGGACGTCGGCCGACGTCTCGGCCATCGCGAGCATGTAGAGCGCGATGACGCGCCCCGCTCGAACCACGTCACCGCTCGCCTGGGCACGCTTCAGAATGGAATCGAAAGTAGTGAGAATCGCCTGGGTGGTCGACGGGGTGCCGATTACGAGGCATACCTGAGTGGCCGCTATCCAGGCGTCGACAGCCTCCTCGTCGGTGTTGGGTGAGAAGCGTCCCCAATCGCCAAAAAGGAAGCCTCGCATGGTTTTAATCGTAAGATCCGTCGCCTCGCTGCCGGCGCCGATCCACAGGAACAAGCAGGGCATCCAGCCCATTGCACGAGACGCGAGAGCCGTGTCATGAAGACGCAGCAGCGACTGCATCGATTCCTCGCTCGCGTTGCTCAATACTCCGTTCAGGTCGGGCACGTGGATAAACCGTCCGAACGCCGCACCAAGCCGCCCGTATTGCAGCATGAGCGCTTCGAAATCGGGCGTACCGTGCTCCTCGTAAATCTCCTTGCGCGCGAGCCGGTCCAGCATCCGTACGGCCGGTTCGGACTGCCCCACCGCCTCCAAGATAGCGGCGATGCAGAGCCCCGTCGCTGCGAGCGACAGGCTCGAGGCCCACACCTGCAATTTTTCCTTGAACTCGTCGGCGCCCGAGCGGCTGCCAGCGGGAGCAACCGCCGGTACCGACGCGTTGATGCCGCCGCAGAGCTTGGCGAAGTACTCGCCCGCATCGGCAACCTCAGACTCGCCGCGCTCGCCATAGGCTGCCTTGAGCATCTCGGCGCCGGGCCGCAGCGACGGATTGCCCGGGAACACGACGTACATAGCTCCCGCGCCGCGCGGCGCCCGGCTGACCAAGCCCAAATAATCGCGGTCGGTTTCAAGATCTTGAGCCGAAAACCCAACAAACAACCAGTACGCGGAGGCAAACTGATCGAGACAATCCTCAATCGCTCGAGACCGGCGCTTTCGCCGCTGCTTGAGGGTATCAATCATCGAAAGCGGCTCAGAGACGCAGCCGTGAATCTTGATCACGGGCAGCGCTCCGGCCGGGTCATCGATCAGCCGATCGCGCAACCGTATATAGCCGTCGGCATCAAATGCCGCCTCGTGCGCAACGCCGGATCGATCCAGCGCGCGCTCAATAAGGCGGTCGAAGTTAGTTGTCACGACGGCCTGAACCGCGCCGGCCGCCGCGAGCGCCGCAATGCCGTCATGAGCTGCATTTGTGACGCTCACGTCCAGCGATTGAAGGCCCTGAAAGTACCGAACGCCGCACATTTCTTCAATGACTTGCGCCTGGTAATCCGGCGGAAACCGGTCCTTGTCTCTGACCGCTTCAATGGACCTCTCGAGTTCCTCGAGCCAATCGAATTGCTGGATGCCAGCCTCGAGCCGCGCGCGCAGCGCCCGGAATACGGCCGCGTTTAGCGGCTTCCATCCTGGCAGCGAACTCGGCGGTCCCGCTGAGATGCCCGCGCCGGCAAAAACGACGACACGACCTGCAAGAGCAGCTTCGATAACGCGGCTCATGGGTTCCTCGCGAAACGTCGCAGGGAGTTATCGGCTCTCCCAGCCCGCCTCAGTAAACACCGATCGGCCTTTCTTGGATCTACTCGCCGCCTTTGATGTAGGACCAGTTGGCCTCCTGTTTCCGGACCAGTTCGGCCACCCCCGAATCAACCTGCGCGGCGAACGGAAACAAATCTTCGGTGGTGACGCGTGCGGCGCGCATGGAGTTTTGGCAGGCCGCCAGGACGATTCCCTTATCGGACGCCTCTTTCAGCCGTTGCGCGTAATCGGTATTCTTCTTCAGCAGCATGCTCAAACCGCGGCCGAAAAACACAGCCTCGATCTGCACTCCCTCGCCGCCAAAGACCGTGAGGATGTTATCCATGTTGTGAAACAGCTGGTCCCACCCGCTGGGCGCTGGCGCGTTCAGCTCAAAGACTACTTTGTGTTTTGCGGGTCCGGAGGAAGCCTTTTGCGCGTTGGCGCGTCGGGCGGCGAGAGTTCCACCGATGGTGGCGCTGGCCAGGAGAAAGCGGCGGCGGTTTTTCATGCGAGTACACCTCTACTTTTGAACCGGCGAATCCTTGGCGTTGCTCCATTCCGAGAAGGAGCCGTCATACATCTTCGTGTCGTAGCCCAGGTACTTCAGGGTGAAATAGGATTGCGAGGCTTGCATGCCAGTGTTGCAGTAGGTGACCACCGGACGGTCCGGCGTCACGCCGGCGGATTCATACTTCTGGCGCAGCGATGCTTCGGGCAGCAGGGACATGTCGGTCTTGCTCGCCTGGGTATCCATCCAATAGACATCCTTTGCGCCGGGGATGTGGCCGGGGCGCGGAATCTCAGAAGAGGCCGCGGTGGTACCGCTGAACTCGCCGGCGGTGCGTGCATCCACCAGAATCGGTGAAGCGGCGGGCGCATTCACAGCGGAAAACGAGAGATCCTTCACCGCGTTGATATTGACTACGACTTCGGGGCGCGGGCGCGGCGTCAGCTTTCCTTGCTTTCCTTGCGGGGCTTCTTTTTCGAGCGGCCGCGATTCGGCGGTCCACTTCGGAAGGCCGCCATCGAGCAGCGCGGCGCTGTCGCCGTGCCCGAGATAGTCGAGCGTGAAGTAAGCCCGTGTGGCGGGCAGCACCGAAGTATCGCCGTATAGAATGACGCGTGAGTCATCCGAGACTCCGGCGCGCTCCAGAGCGTCTTTGAGAGCGGACGCGGGTGGCAGTTCGTTCAGGATGCCCTCGCGGGTGACCACGAGGTCCGACAGTGCCAGGAAGCGCGCTCCGGGAATGTGGCCTGCATCATATGCCATGCGGTCGCGCGAGACGTGCAGGATCACCAGCTTCGGATCCTTCAGGTGCTGCGCCAGCCAGGCTGTAGTGACCAGCATGTCGCTGCGCACGGCCGGCGCCGCGACAGCCAGGAACGGGAGCAGGAACAGGGTGCCGAACACTCGAGTCTTCATGCGTCAACCTTTCTGAACTTACTTCTTGGATTTCTTTAGCTTCTTATAATACGCATCGATGGGCGCGAACGGGCCGAACTGGTGCTGCTCGGGTGAGAACGAATCGGCCCACGGTCCGTAGCTGGCGTCCACCGGCTTCGCGGTCCGGTCGGGGAAATCGCGGTCAAGGTTCGCCATGTGCGGCCGGGGCTGCGCGTTGATGTAGGCCGCCACATCGAAAGCCTGATCATCGGTCAAATCGGCCTTACCAAGCGGCATCCGAGTTTTGATGAACCGCGCGGCGGTCAGGACGCGGTGCATTCCGGCGCCGTCGTTAAAACTCTCCGGCCCCCAGAG
>DASXAK010000269.1:0-10439 GCA_036406715.1 Bryobacteraceae bacterium
TCAGATAGAAGATCACGCTGATCTGCTTGAGCAGGCTGGGGAGGAACGGGTTGAGGTTTTCCCAGATCATCACGACCGCCGCCGGGATCATCGGGTTGCGGACGAACAGGCCGGCGATTAAAAAGACCGCGCCGTAGCCGATGCAGGCGAGGGCGGTCACGAGCAGATACGAACCCATCTGCGCGAGGCCAGGGCCGTGAGTGAGGAATTCGCTCCAGGCGGCGCCCTGGTGGCGGCCCATCAGCCAGAATGTCAGGCCGGTGCTCGCCAGAAACAAGACCAGCGCCACGATCAGGCCGGCGAGATATTTGCCGATGACCAGAAATTCGCGGCGCATCGGCGTCAGGAAGTAATAGTGCAACGTCTTTTCGAGCATCTCGCCGCGGAACAGGTTGGAGAAAATGCCGATGCAACCGAAGAAGATGCCGAGGTGCAGAAAGAAGGCTTCGAAGGCGACGGCGAAGGCCTGGGCGTCCTGAAAGACCGTGTGCGGGCGGCGGCCCGCGAAACGGAGGGAGATGAGCGTGTGCATCAACGCGATACCCACCGGCGCCAAGGCCAGCAGATAGACCCACCAGCCGCGGCGGGAGAGGAACGTCTTCTTCCATTCGAGCCGGATCACACCGGCGATCTGCGCGAACCAGAGCCGGTTCATACGGTCCCTCCTTCGCCACCGATCAGGTATTGATAGACGGAGTTGACGTCGTCATCGGCGGGGGCGACGGATTCCACGGTGAGGTCCGTTTCGAGAACAATGTGGTTGAGCATCAGGTAGAACTCGTCGGCGTCGGTGGTGCGCAGCAAGAGGCCGCGGCCATCGGGGTGAATCTTGGCCTCGACCACGTGGTTCTGGAGGAACAGGCGCGCGGCGAGCGCGTTGGGGTGGTCGCAGCGGACCAGGATCTGCATGGGCTGGTCCTTGACCTCGCTGCGCACGCCCTGGATCTGGCCTTCGGCGACGACGTAGCCGTGGCTGAGGAGGATGACCTGGTCGGAGATGCGGTCGACCTCGTGGAGGATGTGGCTGGAGACGATGACGTGGCGGCCGGCGGCGCCCCACTGCTGGAACAGGGCGATGGTCTCGGCGCGCGCCATGGGGTCGAGGCCGTTGAGCGGCTCATCGAGAACGAGCACCTGGGGATCGTGCGCGATAGCCTGGGCGAGCTTGATGCGCTGCCGCATGCCTTTGCTGTAGGCGGCGACGGGACGGTCGGCGGCGCCGGTGAGGCTGACGGTTTCGAGCGCGGCGGCGGTGCGCTGCGCGCACTCGGCTTCGCTCAGGCCGCGGATGCGGAGGAACGAGTGGAGGAACTGGTAGCCGGTGAGGCCTTTGGGGAAGGCGTCGAATTGGGCGCAGTAGCCGATGATGCGGCCGAGGTGCTCGGGGTCGTCGGGGCGGACGCCGAGGACGCGGATATCGCCGCAGGTAGGACGGATGAGCCCGGTCATCAGGTTCATGAGCGTGGTTTTGCCAGAGCCGTTGGGGCCGACCAGGCTGGTGATGCCGGGAGGAATAGCGAGATTGACTCGGTTGATGCCGAGGACTTCGCCGTAGAAGCGCGAGACGTCGCCGAAAGTGATGAGGCGGTGGTTCATCTGGCGGATCGGCAGGTCGGAAACCTGCCCCACGGGAATCATCGCACCACCTCGGCGCCGCGGATTTTGCGGCTCAGCATGTAGAGACACGTCGCGCAGAGAAGTAGCAGCATCGTCCAGCAGCACCAGACGGGAATGACGGCGCCGGGGGCCACGCGGAAGAAGACGGCGCCGTTATTGGTGGGGTCGTCGCCTTCGAAGAGCTGGACCCACACGGATCCGATCAGGTTGCTGATGTTGAGGAGGTTGCCCCACTTGGTGTCCTGGACGGCGTTGATGGCGCCGCCGAAACCGGCGGCGACGAAGAAGATGCCGAACAGCAGCGCACCCGCGGCCGGCTTCCATTTGACCCAGGCGGAGAGAGCGAGCGAGAGGAGCGCGATCAGCAGGATCCAGATCCAGGCGCCGAAGAAGACGCCGGTGAGGATGCGCGCGTGGGCGACGGCCCAGTCCCAGCCTTCGAGATAGGTTTGCAGCGCGAACAAGAGCAGCCCGGGGACCCAGGTCATCCACGAGAGCAGCGTGAGCAGAACCGAGAGCTTGCCAAAGACGTATTCAGAGCGCGAGAACGGCCGCGCGAGGTAGAGCGACAGCGCGTTGTTAGAGAGGTCGGGCGAGATCTGGCCGGGTCCGATGAACGCGGAGAGGAATAACGCCAGCATGCTCTGCCAGCCGAGCAGCGTCATGTAATATCCGGCGTTGATTGCGATGAGGCGCGACGTGTTCTCAAGGTTCAGCAGCTTCAGTGCGCTGGCGTTGTGCTCGACCCAGAGGATGAGGGCGGCGATCAAGGGGTACAGAAAAGTGGCCAGATAGAAGATGGTGAGGAAGCGGGAGCGGCGCAGGTCTTCGAACGCGTAGCGGCGGATCACGAGGAAACGCGACCAGGCGGCGGTGAGCGGCCCTTCGTAGGGGCGGTACGTCTTTTTATAGACGGCCATTGCGAACCTCGCTGTTCTCCATGGCCTTGAGGAAGATGTCTTCGAGCGAATCGCGCTTGTGATTGAGGCGGCGGATCTGGATCTGCTGTTCGGCCGCGACCTCATAGAGACGCCGGATTTCGAGCCCTTCGGGCAGGACGAGCTTCACGCGGCCTTGCGCGCCCTGGGCGGTTTCGCATCCAAGCTTTTCGAGAGCTTCGAGAAAGCAGCCGTTAGAGGCGCCGCGCACCTCGAGTTCGAGAAAGCGTCGGTTGGCGCGCCGTTCCTGCTCGAGGTCGCAATGCGCGGCGATTTTTCCGTCCTTGAGGATTAGGACCTGGTCGCAGCACTCTTCGACGTCGCGGAGCAGGTGCGAGGAGAGGATGAGGTGGAGATCGCCGCGGTCGCGGATTTCCTGAATGAGTTGAATCATGCGGGCGCGGGCCGGCGGGTCGAGGCCGTTGGTGGGCTCGTCGAGGAAGAGGAGCTTGGGGCCGTGCGCGATGGCTTGGGCGAGCTTGGCGGATTGCTTCATGCCGAGTGAATAGGTGCCGAGGGGGCGGTAGCGAACCTCCCCGAGACCGACATAAAAGAACGCTTCGTGGGCGCGTTCGAGCGCCTGCTCGGGCGGCAGCCCGGAGAGTTCGGCCATCATGCGAACAAAGCGGACGCCGGTCATGGAGGCAATGAAAGCATCATTTTCAGGCATGTAGCCGATGAGGCCACGGACGGCGCGGGCGTGCGTCCGGATGTCGCGGCCGAGGACGCGCGCGGAACCGGCGAAAGGCGGGTGAAATCCGAGCAGGGTGTTGAGAAGGGTCGATTTGCCTGCGCCGTTCGGGCCAAGCAAGCCGATGGCGCGGCCGGTGAGCGAGGCCGTGAGCTGTTTGAGGATCGGGCGGCCGCCGAAGCGGACGTCGAGAGAATCAAGCTCGATAACAGGATTCATCGGTTTTCAGGGCGCCGGCATCGCCGGCGACAAGAGCCGCCAGCGCTACTTTATCGAGACGAAGATCGGGCGGCGCTTGTTCCCGCGAATTGGCCGAGCCGCAAGCCGTTCGTTGCGATTCCGAACACGCCTCCACTGAGGAAACCGTTGAGGCCCATGCCTGGAACGTCCCCGCTACCGGCTATGGTAATCCGATCAGGCTCGCCGTAGGCGGCAATGAGGAATGGCTTGAGATTATCCAGGCGCGGCATAGGCCCGGCGTTGGGCGGCCGGAAGGCGGCAAGCAGGCCAGCCAGCGGGGCCAGGGTGTTGCCGAGGTTCTGGTAAACCACGGCGGAAAAATTGTCGTAATGGTCGTGCGGAATGAGGGCGGTAAAACCGGCGGCGTGCACGATGCTGTTGCCATTGGCCTTGACTGCGAGAGCGCGAGTCAGCAAAGCGCGGGTAGGCGCGGCGATCAGGTAACCATTGGCAAATGTATAGTGTGCTTCGGTGAGCGGGTTGGGATCGGCCGCGGCGATTTCGTAATCGATGCGGCCGCCATCGGTTTCCTGAGCGGTACGCAGCGGTTTGGCGCCGCGCGCGGCGGCGTCGCGGTTAAATTGATCGACAGCCTGCTGCACGGCGTCCTGGAAACGCGCGGGGTCGTAGACCTCCACCACCAGCTTCCACGAGGGAACCGGAAACGCGGGACCGTCCAATGCGACTGCCAGTTCCCCGCCGAGCGTGGCGGATGTGTCAGACGCCGCGGCCGGCGCCGGCAGATGGAAATGGTCTACCGCTTGTTCCAGAATGGCGTTCGGGTTATCGACGGCGAACGCGGAAACAAAAGTAGCTTCGGAGGAAACGTAATCGAGCGCGCCCATGGGTGAAGGCTCGGCCAGCCAGGCGGCGGCCCCGGTGCGCTTGCCGTCGAAGGTGATCGCGGCGCGCGTTTCGGTGTGCCCATCGGTTTGCTTCTGGCCGGCGATCAGGTAGCGCGCATCGGAACCAGCGGGGTGAGCGCCGAGGCGCGCCAGATCGGCGCACACCAGCAGCCCGGCGCCTTGCTGATAGGCCTCCGTGATCCGCTTGAAGAACGGACTGGTCTGAAAGCTGGAATCGAGGGGAGCAGTGAGCGCATCGCGGTTCGGACTGAAGAGGATGAGACCGGGGCGGGTGCTGAAGGTCAGTGGCAGGTCCTGTTTCTTGAGGAAATCCTCCAGGCCCGCCCGCTTCACCTCCGCCACGAATACCGGCCCCCGCGTCTCGGGCGTTCCGAAGACCACGATCTCGTCGCCCAGGAACTCGTTCGCCGCGCGTAATTTTTCCAGAGTGGGCTCGACGGCAGCCCCGGGTCCGGCGAGCCACTCGCGCAGCTCGGGGCTGTCTTCGGCCTGGCGGCGGAAGATGCCTTGCGCCTGGCTGAAGTAGCCGGCGAGATTGGGAATGCTCGCGAAAAAGATGGTCGAAGAAGGAAGCAGGCCGAGCAGCCGGCTCGAATAGCGCAGCTGCGGCATCGGGATGCGTGCCAGGTTCTGGCGGACCTTGGCGAGCTGGTTGAGCAGGGAAGCGTTGCGGGTCCAGCCCAGATCCTCAGTCAACGACGCCGGAGCGAGCGCTTCGTTGGTGGACGTCTGCTGGCCCTGATGCAGCACGGTCTCCTGGTTGGCGTGAGTCACATGCACGACGCCTTCGAGAACGGATACGCGCGAGCCTTTCAATCCGGCGGTGACGCCGAAAATGGTGCCGGTGACGGCGACGCGGCAGTCGGCAGTCGCGACGTAGAAATGTCCGGAGCGCCGTTTGGCGGCCTGCACAATGACGCTGCCGCGATCGAGGTGAACGGTGATTTCGTTGCCGGCTTGGGAAGTGGAGAAGGCGGAGCGCTCCCGCATCTCAACCACCGAACCATCGCGCAAGGCGAGCGTGGCATCGGAGTTCAGCGCGGTGCGGATCTCGATACCATCGGGAAGATCTTCTCCGGAATTCATCACACGCAATCCGGCGGGCGTAACGGCGTAGAGCCGGCCGTTCACGGCCTGAACCATCGCACGGCCCGCGTGCGGGCTGGACTGAACGACGGAGAACCAGACGACCAGACCGCCGGCCAGGATGACGCCGGCTGCGATCGCCCAGCGGGTCGATTGAAATTCGCGGCGGGGGGCGCGGGCCGGAGCCGCCGGCATCGCGACGACTCTCCCCTCAAAGACACGGCGGCAGGAGACGCATTCGTGGAGGTGATCCTGCAGCAGAAGAGCGCGGGCTTCCGGCAGGCGCCCGGCGCGAAAATCGGGAATCAGCGCCTGGAAATCGGCGCAGCTCCGGATGTGCGGGTGCGCGGTGGAAAGCCGGGCCCAGACGCGCGCAGCGGCGTCGTCGACCAACTCATCGGGGATCGCTTCGTTGCGAATTTCCGAGACGGCTCGCTCCAGGGCGGGGTCCATGCGGATTTCTTCGGGTGTCATGCCACACCTCCCAGGTACGACCGAAATTCTTTTTCGAGCCGGTCGCGCGTCCGCGACAGCGTCACCGCCACAGTTCCGGGCGTGGTGTTCAGAAGGCGCGCGATTTCCGGATTATCTTTTCCTTCAAAGAACCTCAAGATGAACATCTGCGCGATGCGCGGATTGAGGCGCGCGACGGCGCCGCGCAGCCATTCCCGGATCTCGCCGGCGTCCTGCAAGCGGTCGGGCCGGTGCTGAACGGGCTCGGCCAGGACGGGCTCCAGTTCATCGAGAGGCACACTTTTCACGTGCTGGCGGGCGCGAACCAGATCGAGCGCCGCATTCACCGCGGCGCGGTGCAGGAAGCTCGATATGTTCTCGACCGGCTCGGCGTCGGCATCGCGCTTGACCATGCGAAGAAACACGGTTTGCAGCGCGTCCTCGGCGTCACTGGCGTTGCCGGTGATCCGATAGGCCGCCCGAAACACCGCCGCGTAGTTCTCGCGGAAGATCCGCTCCAGGTCCGCCGCGGGTAAAGTGGCTGAATCCATGGCGATAGCGGTCAGCGCTTTCATCCTAGCAGGCCATCCATGAGAGGGACGCACGGGGGGAGGGGATATTAGCGGCTCCGGATCCGAAGACTGGCCTCAAGTAGCACAAAAAAGCCCCGTGCCAGCGGGCGCGGGGCTTGAAGTCTACTGCAATCTGTCTCGGAGGATGACAGACCGCCGAGTATGTTAACACCCGATTACATGTAAATCAATCAAATCGGGCGCGGTTGACCGGATTTTGTCTTCGCCGCTACCGAAGTTCTTCCATTACCTCGTCCAGAGCGGCTTTTGAAGGCCGAATCCGGCTTTGCGGAAGGGTGGCGAGCGGCTCCTCGACCAGGTTTAGTAGTTCTATGAAGTCCGGGCTCTCGGTGTTCACGTACAACAAGCCGGTCAGCACTTCCCCCTTGGCGGCGGCTTCTTCCAGGGCGGCCAGAGCCTTCAGTCGGTCGGTGGGATTGTATTCCCGCTCGAGCTTACGGATTCTCAGGTGCGACCCGTCATGCAACTCGACGTCGGTCACCTCGCCTTCCGGAAGGTCGAGCGCGATGTCTTCGAAGAAGGGCACGAAGTCGAGATCGTGGAGCGCCTCTTCGTGGTCTTTCACATAGGAATAGCTCTTGGTCGACCCATCGTGGTCATTGAAGGTGACGCAGGGGGAGATGACGTCGATGACGGAGAGGCCCTTATGGGCGATCGCCGCCTTAATCACGGTTTGGAGTTGCTTCTTGTCGCCGCTGAAGGATCGGGCAACCAACGTGGCGCCCCACTTGAGTGCGAGCGCGCAGCAATCGAACGGCGGAAGCTGATTGGGGGCGCCGGTCTTGAGGGTCGAACCGACATCGGCCGTGGCCGAGAACTGGCCCTTGGTAAGACCGTAGACGCCGTTGTCTTCGATGATGTAGATCATCGGAACATTGCGCCGCACCAGGTGCATGAACTGGCCGATGCCGATGGAAGCGGTGTCGCCGTCGCCGGTCACCCCGAGGGCCAGCAGATTGCGATTGGCGAGCAGAGCGCCGGTGGCGATCGCCGGCATACGGCCGTGCACCCCGTTAAATCCGTGCGACTGGCCGAGAAAGTAGGCCGGCGACTTCGACGAGCAGCCGATGCCGGAGAGCTTGGCCACGCGCCAGGGCTCGACGCCTAAATCATAAAAGCACTCGACGATACGCTCGGAAATCGAATTGTGGCCGCATCCCGCGCATAGCGTGGTCTTGCTGCCCTTGTAGTTGAGAACTTCCAGGCCGATGCGATTGACTTTTTTCGGCGGGGGCGGCGTGGTAGCGGTGCTCATCGGCCCTCCTGTTTGACGATTTCGTCGGTGATCGTGCGCGCGTCGAGCGGCAGCCCGCCGTAGTAGCGAACGCTGCGCAGCTTGGCGATCAGCTCGGGCTCGAACTCCAGGCGCATGAGCTTCAAGAATTGGCCGTCGCGGTTCTGATCGATGACATACACGCGGTCATGGTGGTGGATGAACTCGCGCAGAGCTTCGGTGAACGGGTAGGCGCGCAGGCGGAGATAGCTGGTTTCAATGCCGTATTCGCCCCGTAACTGATCGCGGCTCTCTTGTGCGGCGTACTCGGAGGAACCGGCCGCCACGAACCCGATGCGGGCGTGATCGCGCACGTCGACGACCGGTGCGGGCACGTGCCGGCGCATGACTTCAAATTTATGAGCGAGGCGATCGATGTTGTTCACGTAATCGTCTTCGCGCTCCGTGTACTGGGCCTTTTCATTGTGGCCGCTGCCGCGCGTGAAATAGGCGGCCGCGGAGTGATTCGTGCCGGGCAGCGTACGGTATCCGACGCCGTCGCCGTCGACATCCTTGTAGCGCGCGAACCCGCCGAGCTTATCCAGTTCTTCCGCGCCGAGCACCTTGCCGCGGGCGATCGGCTTCTCGGGATACGGGAAAGGATCGGCCATCCAATTATTCATGCCGAGGTCCAGGTCGGTCATGAAGAACACCGGGGTCTGGAAACGCTCGGCGAAATCGAAGGCATCGGCCACCATCGTGAAGCACTCTTCGGGAGAGGACGGAATGAACATCGGGTGCTTGGTGTCGCCGTGCGAGAGCAAAGCGTTCTTGAGCACGTCGCCCTGAGCGGTGCGAGTCGGCAAGCCCGTGGAGGGGCCGACGCGCTCCACATCGAAGATGACGGCCGGCAGTTCGGCATAGTAGCCGAGCCCGATGAACTCCGACATGAGCGAGATGCCCGGGCCGGCAGTCGCGGTCATCGAACGTGCGCCCGCCCAGCCGGCGCTCAACGCCATTCCTATGGAAGCGATCTCGTCTTCAGCCTGCACGACGGCGTAGGTCGCCTTGCCGGTCTCCGGGTCGTGACGGAACCGTTTCATGTAGCCGATCAAGCTCTCCACCAGCGAGGACGAAGGAGTGATGGGATACCACGTCACGACCGTCACGCCGGCGAACATCGCGCCCAGCGCGCAGGCCGAGTTGCCGTCGATGATGATCTTGCCGGCGGTTTCGTTCATGCGTTCGGCGCGGTACGGGTCGCTCTTGGTCAGGGTCTTGGCTGCCCAGTCGTAACCAGCCTGCGCGGCTCCCCAGTTGAGATCGGCCGCTTTGGCTTTGCGCTTTCCGAACTGCTTGACGAGAGCCTTGCGCAGTTCCTCCATATCGAGCGAGAGCAGCCATCCGACCACGCCGTCGTAAATCATATTGCGCACGAGCTTGCGCAACTTCGCTTCAGGGCAGACAGGGCCGACCAGCTTGTCGAACGGAACCGGGTAGAAGTGCAGGTCGCTGCGCAGCTTGTTCAGTTGCAGCGGCTCGTCGTAGACGACGGCCGCGCCGCTATCCAGGTTCATGACGTCTTCGCGGGCGGTTTCCGGATTCATGGCGACCAGGAAATCGACTTCCTTGCGCCGGCCGATGTAGCCGTGTTTGCTCACGCGGATGGTGAACCAGGTGGGTAGCCCCGCGATATTCGACGGGAACATGTTTTTGCCGGAGACCGGGATGCCCATCTGAAACAGGGTCCGCATCAGGACGCTGTTCGCAGTCTGGCTGCCCGATCCGTTGACGGTTGCGACTTGGATACTGAAATCGTTGGTAACCGGCTGGCGTGACGGACGAATTCCCGGCTCAACCGGTGAAACCTCTAATGTGGACATTCTTTAGGTACCTTGGTTGGAGAGAAAAAATTGCCCAGATCGTTCCAATTATATTCCAGCCGGCCTCGCCGCGCAGGGCGGCCGGTTGCGCAGCCGGTTTCGCGGGCTGGGCGGTGGTAATTTGAAAGCAAGCAACGGAGTGCCGTCCGGCGGTAAGAGCCCTAGATTGTCAGTATGACCTCCACTGCAATCGAACAATTCGTCACTGACCAGGAACGTTGGGCGGCCGTGACGCATCGGGATTCGGCGGCCGACGATGTCTTTTACTATTCGGTAAGTACCACCGGCGTATATTGCCGGCCTTCCTGTGCCGCGCGGCTGCCCCGCCGGGAACACGTGCAGTTTCACGCGACGCGCGAAGCCGCGGAACGTGCTGGTTTTCGGCCCTGTAAACGGTGCCGGCCGGACGAAGCGCGCTTAGAGCAACGCCAGGCCGCGGCGATCACCAAGGCGTGCCGGCTGATCGAACAATCGGAGGAGGCGCCCGATCTGGACACGCTCGCAGCCGCTGCGGGCATGAGCCGCTTCCATTTCCACCGCGTGTTCAAGTCGATCACCGGCCTGACCCCGAAAGCCTATGCGGCGGCGCATCGCTCCAAGCGGGTGCGGCGCGCGTTGGGTCGCGCGCAGACGGTAACGGATGCCATCTACGAAGCCGGGTTCAACTCGAACGGGCGCTTTTATGCCAATTCGTCCAAGATGCTGGGCATGACGCCGCGCGATTATCGCGCCGGCGGGGCGGGTGCGTCGATTCGCTTCGCGGTGGGCGAGTGCTCGTTGGGATCGATTCTGGTCGCGGCCACCGAGAAGGGAATTTGCGCCATTTTGCTGGGTGACGACGCCGAGGCGCTGACGCGCG
>DASXAK010000270.1:0-11492 GCA_036406715.1 Bryobacteraceae bacterium
AGTCCGGTGCGCGAGCTATACGACGGCGAATACCAATTCGTGCCGCCCTGGTTGCCGGGAAAGATCTGCGTGCCTTCGGCACTGGGAGTCTTGCCGGCCACGCGCCTCGGCCGCCCCTTCTCGTCGAACCCGTCCATCCAGTTCACCTTGACGAACGGTTTACCCAGGAGGAACTGGCCCGTGGTGCGATCGAGCACGTACATCAGACCGTTGCGGTTGGCCCACAGCATGACCTTGCGCGGGCGGCCTTGCCAATCCATGTCAGCCAGGACGGGGACCTGGACAGCGTCGTAGTCGAATTCGTCATGCGGCGAGAATTGGTAATACCACTTCAATTTTCCGGTGTCGGCATCCAGCGCCACCACGGAATCCGTGTACAAGTTGTCGCCCGGACGCGGGTCGCCATTCCAATCCGGTCCCGGATTTCCGATTCCCCAGTAAGTGAGGTTCAGATTGGGATCATAGGAACCAGTCACCCAGACCGAGCCGCCGCCGGTTTTCCAGGCGTCGTTCTGCCAGGTCTCATGGCCGGGCTCGCCCGGGCCCGGAATGGTGTAAAAGCGCCATGCCTCTTTCCCAGTTTTGGCGTCGTAGGCGGCAATGTAGCCGCGGATGCCAAATTCGCCGCCCGCCGTTCCGACGATCACCTTGTCCTTCACTACCAGAGGCGCGTGCGTGAGCGCGTACCCCGCTTCCGGCCGGGCCACCTGCACGTTCCACAGCGGCTTGCCGTTCTTTGTATCGATCGCCAGCAGGTGCGCGTCAATCGTCCCCATGTACAACGTGTCGCCGAGAATCGCCAGGCCGCGATTGATACGACCGCAGCACGGCCGCGCGTCAGGCGACGGCGTATACGAATAGACCCAGAACAACCGCCCGGTCACCGGGTCGAGCGCCATCACGTCATTCGGCGCCTGGACGGTGTACATCACGCCATCGACCACGAGCGGCGTCGCTTCAAATTTCTCGAGCGACCGCGCCTGGTACACCCACTGCAGCTCGAGGTTCTTCACATTCTGCGGCGTGATCTGCGTCAGCGAACTGTGCCGCTGGCTCATCGTCGTGCCGGAATAGGTCAGCCAGTTCTGTGGTTCCTTGGCGGCATTGAGGATGCGATCAAAGGAAACCTGCGCCGGAAGCGACGCACTGACAAGCGCCAGCAGCAACACGCGTGTGTTCATGGCTATGCTCCGCCTTTCAATGAGATCAAGTAGGTGACGATGTCGGCCAACTCCTGAGTACTGAGCTTATCCCTATACGACGGCATCGGAGATTTGGCGACGAGTACCGACTCGCGGATATCGGACTTCTGCAAGGAAACCAACTGTTCCTTGGAATCGATGAACTGCATCGTAAACATATCCCGGTTGAGCAGCCTGCCGGTGAACGTGGCGCCGTTCTTCAAGACGACGCGGAAGTAACGGTTCTCGGGCGCGATCGAAGCGTCCGGATCGACCAGCGACTGCTCCACCTCGCCGGCGCGCCGATTGCTGCCGATGTCGCTGAGATCGGGACCCACGCGCGACCCGCTCCCGTTAATCCGATGACAGCTCAGGCACTGACCTTTGCCTTCGATCAGCGCCTTGCCGCGCGCCTTGTCGCCGGCCGGCCCGGAATAATGGCTGGATGTGGTTGCTAAGGACCGCAGGTAGGCCACAACCAGGTCCGCCTGCGCCTGGGAGAAATTGTGAGCCGGCATTCCGGCGCCGGGAACGCCGTTGATGATGACGCGTGCGATGTCATCATCCGAAGCCGCGCGAATGAACTTGCCGTGTGAGAAATCGACGCCGGGAATAAAGTCGCCGTCCGGCCCGTGGCAGTTGACGCAATTGCCGCGATACAGCCGTCCTCCGTTCTCCACGTCCGCGGGAGTAAATGAATGCTGCGCTTGGAGCATGCCTGTCAGCAGGAAAAAAGCTGCAACCGCTCTCGACATGAGTCCCCTTTCGTACGAGTCGGGGCTATGGTATCGCCGCCGGAAGGTGGCGGTCAAGCGCGAGGCCGACAGCGCGAGGCCGATGGACGGGGATCAGCTCCCGTCGGGGAATCCCCCGCGATGCAGCACCATCGGATAGTGCGGCAGCCTAGCGGGCCGCTGGACCGACGCTCTCCAGCAGTCGGCGTAAGGCTCCAAGCCCCGCAGCAGAGGTGACGTGGCGCCGGGCTCGACCTCCAATCGCTCGAGCGCGTCCCGAAGGGCTGCCATCGTGTTCTGGCCAAACCGCTCATCCCAGCGCTTTTCGATGGCGCCAACCAGCCGCGGATAGCGGTCCTGAATTTCTCGACCGCTCGCCGTGAGCCGGGCAAGCTTGGCCCGGCGGCCTGCCGGGCCGGCCTCCACCACCGCCAGCCGCAGTTTCTCGAGAACCCCCATCGCCATGCTCACTGCTTCCTTCGAGACGCCGCCGAGCAGCGGCAGATCCCGAACCCGCACTCCGGCCTCGTGGAGCACGCGCACAACGTCCGCGGTGATGGCGAGCGACAGATCCGAATCCTTTTCAAATTCGATGGCGAATTCCAGCAATACTTGCGAGAGCAGTACCGGAAGCGCGAGATTCGAGGCGGTCTGTTTGCTTCCGCGACTCACCGGCCGCACCGGCACCCGCTCTCTGCTAAACAGCCCGTTTCCCAGGATCGGGAGGCAATCGGGCAGATCGAAAGGAATCTGATCGACGATCTCCGCCAGCGGCTTGCGAAGCTCGGTCACTTCGTCCGTGCCAAAGCGCTTCCGCCACCGCTCCTCGATAGCAGCCGGAAGCGGCTCCCAGACTTCCCGCGCCTGGCGCCCCATGGCGGTAGCACGAACGATCGAGTCGCGGCTGGGGCCCTTCGCTTCGACGGCGATGTACCCCCATCGCTCCATGCCGTTCAAATTCGTCTTGGTCCGCGCCAACTCCTCGAGTTCCGCGACCCTCACGCCCGCATCGCCGACGAACCGCATGCAGTTCCACCACATCACAATGGACACGAGCCACGGCCCCTTCCCCGTCGAGCCGTAATTCGACGTGCGATGCGGCATCCGGTGTTCGAACTCGTTGTCGCACTCGATGGTGAATGCAACCAGCGCCTGCGAGAGCAGCGCCGAGAGGGGCAGAGACTCGGCGCGGCCGCGCCGATTGCCCTCGAGCCCCTCTTCCGGACGCATCAGCGGTCAGTCGCCCGTGACCTCGGGCCTGCGTGGATAGTCGACGATGATCGCACGCCCGCCGGTGAGAGCCTTCACCGAATGGCGGGCGTTGCCGGGCACGATTGCAACCATTCCTGGCCGGGCGATCTGGGATACGCCGTCGATGGTCACCTCGAGTTCGCCCTCGATGACCTCGTACACTTCTTCCTGAGGATGGAAGTGCTCGTGAATCGAGGCGCCGCGCGTGAAATCGTAATGCGCGAACGTCATACTCGGCGAGTCGAAATATCTTCCATGCCAGCCCGGCAGTCGTTCTGTAACTTTCAGACTGGCGGTGTCTACGAAGGGCATCGGATCTCTCCCCTGGAGAATCCTAGCACGGCTGCCGAGAGGGAACCCGCGGCTGTTCGATCAGCCTCAAATGACGGAACGCAGACCCAGGTGTTCAACGAAAGGCTCGAAGTCCCTATCGTCGTGCAGCAATTCGTACCCGCTTTCGATGCAGCGGGTAGCGATGATGGTATCGATCGTCTTGCGGATGGTCACGCCGCGTTTGCGGAGAGCGCGAAAGTTCCTTGCCGCTTGAATCGCAATGCTCGCTCCCCCTAACTCCACAACCGTGAACGGGGATAAGAGCCTCTTTGCGGTCTCGAACTCTCGTTCAGTCCTAAAACCCCGCAAGACCTCAGTGAGAATCAGATCGCCAATCGCCACTCGTTCCTGGCCGAGCAAGCGATCCAGTTTCTCTGTCGCCTCGGTCACCAAGCCGTTGAGGTAATCGATCCAGACGCTGGAATCGACGAGGATCAATCGTCGCGCGGCATGGCGTTGAGATCGCCCGACCATTTCAGTTTGCCTCGGAACCGGCGGACCTCCTCCTGCTGGCTTAAGCGCACTAATGTCCTCAGCCCAAGCTCGACGGCTTCACGCTTGGTTCTGACCCCAGTGGTGCGAAGCGCGTCCCGCATCAGCTTGTCATCGATTACGATGTTCGTCCGCATGAGTGTGTACGCCTTCTAACTATTATACACATTGGGGCCTGATCAGCCGCCGATCAGGCGTCCGCGGACCCGCTCCTGGAGTCGCACCCGATCACATCGGCGAACACGAAACCGTCCCGTTCCACGATTTCGCCCGGTTCTATATCGATCGGACGTGAAAAACACGGCGCCTCGTAAACGAACGTGTGGAATTCGCCGTTCTCGCCGCACGGATCCACATCACGCGGCAATCGTTCGAGGAAGGCGCTATCGAAATCACATCCGGCGAACGACCGGTCCAGCTTGCGCGGATCCACGCACGTCACCTTCGCTTTGACTCCGGCGGCGATCATGTCCCGGGCGAGTTGGTCCGTCGGCAATTCCCAGACCGGAAACAGGAGTTCGAAGCCGGTGCCCTGCATTTGCCGTTCGCGATAGGCGCGGATGTCGCGCAAGAACAGATCGCCGAACGCCACGGCGTCGACCCCTTCCGCCCGGGCACGCCGGCAAACGCCACCCAGCAGTTCCTCATACTCCGCATTTGAGCAAGGCCATGGAAGTTCCACCGCCCACAAGGGGAGCCCCGTTCGTGCGGCTCGCGCCTCGACCAGCGTCCTCCTCACCGCGTGCATGGCCACCCGGTCGGCGGCCCGGTTGAACGTCGTCAGCAGCGCCACAACGCAAATGTCAGGCTGCCGCCGGAGTTGGTGCAGAGCCCAAGCGCTGTCCTTGCCGCTGCTCCACGATAGGAGGACGTGCTTCAAAGCCCGATTCTACTCAACTTCCGCGCCGCGCTCTGCCAGCAGGTCCCGCAGCACGGACCGGTGGCATCGGCGCTCGTCTTCGCAATAGCAGCCCACCGCCAGATTGGTCTGATGCGAAAGCGCCGCCAGCACGTCCAGTTCGCGGCTGCGATCGGGCGCGCTCATCTCCCGCCGGAACTTGCGGACGAACGCGGTCCAGGCCCGCTGGTCCTTCGCAGCGAGCGCCTCCTGCACCAATTCCGCGCTGGGCGACAGGTTCGGAAACCAGACATCGTAGTAGTCGAGTCGCGCGAAGTCCGATTTCGCGACCCCGCGCGGCGGCCGCCGGACCGTCCCGATCCGCAAGCCTTCACCGCGCTTGCGCGGTGTGCCGAGCCGGACGATCGAGATTGCCATGAGCCCCCCACCGCCAGTGTGTCACGGCCCGACGGCTGACGCCCCGACTCCTGGTCGAATACTGTGGACTATACTGTTGAGTAGAGTCCACAATGCAAACCATACAGGTTGTGCTCGACAGCAAACTACTCCAGGCTGCCGATCGTGTGGCCAAGCGGCAGAAGGTGAATCGATCTGCGCTCATTCGCGACGCTCTGCGCGAACATCTGAAACGGCTGCAAGTCGCCGCCCTCGAAGCTCAGGACCGCCGCGGCTATGAATCTCGCCCGCAACAAATGGAAGAATACCGCGTGTGGGAGGACGCCGCGGCTTGGCCGGAAGATTGAGCCGCGGCACGGTTCACCTTTGCCGTTTCGCTGCGCCTGACAAGCTGCGGCCGGTGGTCATTCTGACCCGCACGAGCGCACTCACTCACCTTTCGACGGCGACGGTAGCACCCATTACTTCCACGATTCGCGACGTTCCTTCAGAAGTGGTTTTGGACGTGGCCGATGGAATGAAGGGCCGGTGCGCGATCAATCTTCACAACGCGGTCACCATTTCCCAGCAACGTCTGGGCAGGAGAGTTGCAAACCTGAGTGAGGAACGAATGGAACAGATTTGCGCCGCCCTCCGCTTCTCACTGGGTTGCCTCTGAGCCGCGCGGGGCGAGGCTGGAAATCTAGGCTTAGGCGCTCTTCGATTCCGCGTTCACGATCCAGCCGTCCGCCAGGTTGATCACGCGGTCTGAGTACGCGGCGTTCGCTTCCGAGTGCGTCACCTGGACGATCGTCGCGCCTTCGCTGTTCAGCTTCTTGAACAGTTCCATGATTTCCTTGCCCTGGCTCGAGTGCAGGTTGCCGGTCGGCTCATCGGCGAGGATCAGCTTCGGATTCGCAATCACCGCTCGCGCCACCGCCACCAATTGCTGCTGGCCGCCCGAAAGCTGGTTCGGATACAGATCGCGCTTACCGACAATGTGGAACCGGTCCAGGGCATCGCAGACGATCGCCGCACGCTCCGACGACTTCACATTGCGGTATGACAGCGGAATGTCGAGGTTCTCGTACACCGTCAGGTTGTCGATCAAGTGGTAGCTCTGGAACACGAAACCGATGTATTTCTTGTTCAGCTCCACCCGCTCCTTGGGCTTCATGCGATGCACCATGTGGCCGAGAAATTCGAACTCTCCGGTCCAGGCTCCGTCCAGCATTCCGAGAATGCTCAGCAGCGTCGATTTACCGGCCCCCGACGGGCCCATGACGGTGACGAACTCGCCCTCGCGGATCTCCGCGCTGATGCGGCGCAGGACGTACGTGCGGCCGTAGCCGCCCTCGTAAAATTTTTCTACGTTGCGAAGAGTGATCATGAAAATGGGTCTACAGATCTGGCCGCGCGGGCCTGCGGCTCCACGTCGAGTGGATGGAAATGCCGCCGTTCACATTATGCAACAGGATCTGCGGACCGCCGGTTCCGAGCACCGTTTCCAGGTGATGTCCGGTGAGCCTGGGAGCGGTGCTGCCCAGATCGGTCTGTATGCCGCCGCTGCGATTCTGCGCGATAAGCTGGCCGCCCGATCCCGAAGGGATCGACAGCACAATCTTCCCGTTCACCGAACGCAGCGAGATCGGATGCGACGCGCTCAAGCGCTCGAAGCCGGCTTCGACCTGACCGTTCACCGTGGCCAAATCAGCCCGCCCGGCGAGCCGTTCTGCTTTGATGTTTCCATTCACGGAACTGGCCTTGACGCCGCCCGTCAGGCCGCTGATCGAAAGCGCCCCGTTTGTCAGCCGGACCTCATCCAGATCCGCCGTGCGCGGAACAGTGATGCGGTATTCCACGCTCGCCGGCTCTTCGGATTCGGCGCCCGCATACTGCGTCCGCACCACCAGCCGTTCCGACGAGGCGTCCACGATGATGTCGGCATCCGCCAGCCGGCCCTCATCCGATGCGCTTTTGATCGCCTCGATCCGGACTTCGTTGCGATCCCAGCCGGTGATGCACACATCGCCATACCGGTTCTCTATCCGGATCCGCCCGTGCGGCGAAAGCGTATAGCTGCGGTGGAATGCCTGCCGGGAAACCGGTGTGTTGTCCGCCAGAAGGCCGCCAGCCAGCCCCAAGAACACGAAGATCGTCTGCCGTGCCAGCTTCATAAAATCAGTTCCGGGCCGAGGCCTCGATGCTCTCTTCCACAATCCGCCCGTCAAACAGCCGGATGGTCCGGTCGGCGAATTCGGCGTACCGCGGATCGTGGGTCACCATGCAGATGGTCGAGCCGGCTTGATGCAGTTCGCGCAGCAGGCTCATCACCGCCTCGCCGTTTCCCGAATCCAGGTTGCCGGTCGGCTCATCCGCCAGCAGAATGAGCGGATCGCCCGCGAGCGCCCGCGCCACTGCCACGCGCTGCTGCTGTCCTCCGGAGAGCTGCGACGGATAGTGTTTCATCCGGTGCGACATTCCGACGCGCTCCAGCGATTCCTGCACGCGGCGTTTTCGCTCCGATGACGGCATGCCGCGATAGGTCAGCGGCAGCTCCACGTTTTCATACACCGTCAGATCGCCGATCAGATTGAACGCCTGAAAGATGAAACCGATCTCGCGGTTGCGGATGCGCGCGCGCTCCGACATCTTCAGGCCCGTAACCGGTTTGCCGTTCAGATAATAGCTTCCGTCGCTCGGCGTATCGAGGAGGCCCAGGATCGCCAGCAGCGTGGATTTGCCGCACCCCGAGGGTCCGGCGATCGACAGGTACTCTCCCTTCCTCAGCTCGAAATGGATGCTCGAAAGCGCATGCGTTTCCACCTCGTCGGTCACAAAGACCTTGCTGACGTTGTCGAGTTTGATGAGACCTTCGCCGCCTTTTTCCATCGGGCTTTCCCCTTTAATTCAACCGGATTCGATCGTAACTGTCGTAGGCCGACATATCCGAAAGAATCACCTTGTCGCCCACCTTCAATCCGTCTTTTACTTCAATCGTATTGACTGAGCTGCGCCCGAACGCCACCTTCACCTTGTTCGCGTACCGGCCGTCGGTCTCAACTTTAAACAGTTGGACCGTCGCATCCTGCTGCCCGAAAACCGGCCGTTCGACAAACACCACATCATCCAGCTTCTCGAGCTGAACCGTGCCGTCCACGCTCAGATCCGGACGCGCCGCCGCCGGCAGAGGCCCTTTCAGCGATACATCCACGGTTACCGTCCCATTCAAAACGGAAGGATCGATTCGCGATACCTTGCCGTCAATAAGACCGTTGCGTGTATCGACGACGGCCGGCAGCCCGATCGTGATGTCCTTCACCTGGGTTTCGGCGATCTTTAGCTCAGCTTTCAGCTTTGACGGCTGCGAAATCTTCGCCAGCGGCGTCCCCGCCGTGACCTTCTGCCCTTCTTCCACCGGCATGGGCAACTGCTGCAGGGTACCGTCGACTCCAGCCCGCACCTTCAACTGGTCCACCTGGCTCTTTTTCAGGTTGTATTCCGCGCGCAGTTGCTCCACTTTGACTCTCTGCGCCGCCAACTGCGCTTCTTCGGCCTCGCTGTTGATGGTGAGCCGCTTCTGTTCGAGCTGATACCGCCCGCCTAGTTGTTCGGCCGCCACGTTGGAGATCTTCGCGTCGACTTCCGAATACAACCCTTCCTTGGAAAGCTGCGCGTCGCGATCGGCCTTCAGCTTGGCGGTGTTGTAATCGGCGCCCACCTGCGCGACCACCACCTGCATATCCATCTTGGCTTTCTCCAGCGTGACTTTCAGGTTCGCGTAATCCGCGTCCGCCGCTTTCAAAGCATATTCGGCGTTCAACAACGCCGTATCCAGTTCCTGACTGGTTAGCGTCATGATCACCGAATCCGCCTTCACCGGTGTGCCCGGCCGGATCAGAATCCGCTCGACCCTGGCGTCGGTGGTGGCCGGAACGAGCATAGTCTCTTCGGGAACCAGCGTTCCCAAGCCGCGCACTTCCCTCAGCATCGGACCGCGCTTGACGGTGCCTGGCCAGAGCGTCGACATCTCCACACCAGGGGCCGCCGGCTTCAGCCGCGACAGCCCGATGGTGACCGCCGGAATGGCAATCAGCAGGATCAACCCTACGATCACCCAGCGGATGATTTTCCTGCGGCGAACGCCAGTACGTGGTTTGTCCATGTGATTCCTGGAGGGAAAATGGCACGAATTCTGCCAATTCCTATCCGCGTAACATTATGACTTGGAATACGTTGAATTGCACCGCCGTGTTCCAGGTGTTCGTTTTTGGGAAATGCGGTGCCAGCCCCGAACGCCTTACTTTTTCGGCGTCAGCCGCAGCAGCCCTCCGGCGCCGGTCAGGACGTAAACCGCCCCGTCGGGTCCCTGCCGCACGTCCCGAACCCGCTGCTTCAACTCGCCGAGGAGGTGCTCCTCGGCAACGACCCGGTCGGCATTCACCACCAGCCGCACCAGCCCACGGGCCCGCTCCTCCATCCCGCCCACGATCACGCTCCCCTTCCAGTCGGGGAACATCTCGCCCGTGTAGAACATCATTCCGGACGGCGCGATATCGGGCACCCAGAAATAGACCGGCTCCTCGACGCCAGGCATCGAGGTCTTCCCGGCGCCCACGGGAACATTTTTCCGGCCGTCGGTCTGCCGCGCGTCATATTGCGTGCCGTAGGAAACGTTCGGCCAGCCGTAGTCCTTTCCCGCCCGGACGATGTTGATCTCGTCGCCCCCCTGCGGTCCATGATCGGTGACCCACAGGTCTCCGGTCGCCGGATTCAGCGCAGCGCCTTCCGGATCGCGAAGGCCGTGCGCGAAGGTTTCGGGGGGGACGGTGGCCCGACCGAGCCACGGGTTGTCCTTCGGAATCGAGCCGTCGCGGTTGATGCGCAGCACGCGGCCGGAAAAGTTGCGGGCGATATCCGGGTTGTCCGTGAACTCGCGCTCTACTCCGTCATAGTCGGAATCGTAGAACCGGAAGCGGTCGGCTCCGGTCACCAGCAGCGTGCCGTCGCGCGCAATCACGATCCGCCGTTCGGAGCCCTCGGCCAGCGTCTCCACGTTTTCCAGCCGCTGGTTATCCTCGCTCAGCCGGGCGCGCGCCACCCGCTCCATGCCTACCGGCATCGTGCGCCGTTCGGCCAGCGGCTTCGTCCACACCTTCTCGTAGAAGTACTCGGTCGGCCAGATCCCCGGGGTTTCCCCGCGCGGCGGCGCAAAGTAGGTGAAATAGAGGAGGCGATTCCGCGCGAAATCGGGGTCGAGCACCACGTCGTGCAGCCCCTGGGCTGCTACCACCTTCACGCCGGGAACGCCCGCGATCGGCGCGAACACCACGCCATCCGGCCGCACAATCCGCATGGAGCCGATGCTCTCCGTCACGAGAAAATTGCCGTCGGGAAGAAACGCCAGCGCCCACGGGCTGGTCAGCCGCGTGGTAATGGTCTCAACCGCCAGCGGTGGCGATGCCCTCTTGGGTGCAGGAGCCTTGGTCTGCCCGGCAAAGGCCGGCTTCGGCTGGGCCTGCGTGGAAGGGGAGAAGGAATTCTGCGCGTACGCAGAGAACCCGGCGAGAACCAATAGCAGCGCCTTCATCGGAGGTGCCTCCCCGGCCGCCGGTTGCGGCCGATCCACCAATTTAGCGCAGCGTCAACGCGCTCAGCGCAGCGTCACAATCGTCGCGCCCCAGCCCCCGGCTTCCGCCGGAGCGTCGCGAAACTCTTCGACAAACGGCGTCCGCGCGAGCACGGCCCGGACGATCTCCCGCTGCACTCCGATCCCGCGCCCGTGAATGATTCGCAGCGCTTTCAATCCCAGCCGATTCGCCTCGTTCAGGTATTCCTCGACGACCGCCTGAACGTCGCGCGGCGGCACGCTGTGCAGGTCGAAGACGTCGGTAATCGGAATACGGACCGGCTCCGGCTCCATGAGGCCCCAAAAATCAAAAAGCCCGATCAGCCGAAGCCGACCGGGCCCAAATCAGATCCCGTGAAGTCCGCGCACCCGATGTCAAGCGACTCGCTGAGCCCGGTATTGGCTCATGATCGCTTCCATCTGATCTTTCAAGTGGAGTTTCAACTTCTTCATTCGCGTCTCCTCCATCTGCTCTTCGTACGTCAGATGGGGAAGCGAGCGCAGGCCGTCCAATTTCGACTTCAATTCCGAGTGTTGCTGCGCCAGCCGTCGAAACTCCTCATTGCTTTCCATCAGATGCGCTTTCAACTCTTCCTGTGCGTTGTGTTCCATTGAGGCAAATCCTCCTGAGAGGTTGC
>DASXAK010000271.1:0-5583 GCA_036406715.1 Bryobacteraceae bacterium
ACCTAAGCCGAGGTGGTCGTAGTGAGCTCCGATGACCACGTACTCGTCGGTTTCGCCGGGCAGATAGCCGGCCACATTGTGCACAGTCTTGACCGCGCGCTCCAAATCGAGATTGGCATCGACCTGGAGAGAATCGGGGCACGCGAAGGACTGGGGTTTGAGAGTCTGATCGATCTCAGACACGATCGTATCGAGGTTCTTTCCCGCGGCTGCGAACCAAGGCTCGGCGCGCTGAGCCAGGATTTGAACAAACGGGATGCCCGCGTTGGCGGGCCCGGCACTATTGCCGAACTGCTCGAGCTTATCTTCCTCATTGCGATGGTTGGCACGATCATTGATGAGAATGACGCCGATCGCGCCATGGTTCTTGGCGTTGGTGGCTTTGCTGGCGAATTGCGAGTGCTGCGTGAAACTCTTTCCCTCGAAGACGCTCTTTTCGTCGTACTCCTGCGGCTCATGCCGCAGCATCAGCACAATCTTGCCCTTCGCGTCGACGCCGGCATAGTCGTCGTAGCCGTACTCCGGCGCCGTGATACCGTACCCGACAAACACGATAGGGCCTGCGAGTTTCCCCGCTGAGGAGAAGTTGAAGGGCACGAAATCGTCGGGAAAATGCAGAATGGTGGTGCGCCCGCCGACCGAATAATGAAAGCGGTTGGTCTTGCCGAGCCTGGCATCCGTGGTGACCTCGAATGCCTGGTAAAAGCTCTTCCCATCGGCCGGCTTCAGACCAAAGCTCTGGAACTTAGCCGCGATGAAGGCCGCGGCCTTTTCGAGTTCCGGGCTGCCGGTCGCGCGACCCTTCAGCGTGGGTGAAGCGAGAAACTTGACGTCGTCCAGATAAGCATTGGGATCGATATTCGCGGTGGCGCCAAAGGCCATCCCGCATAGGCACCCAACGACGGGCAGCAGCCCGAACTTCGAAAGCTTCATAAACCCCCCGGAGTGCAGCCCTACTTAATCGGCGCGCCCAACTGCGGCCCCGAAACAGACGCGGGCGCCAGCGCCGGCACGTCGAGTTTGATCGAGCAGCCGCAATTCTCGCCCGCGTTCTTCGCGGTCTTCTGGTATTCGATTTCGTAGTCGATAATCGACCGCAAGGTTGGCCAGTCGACCGCGGCGGCAACACGGCGGCCGTTGATGAAAAGCGTCGGAGTGGAATCTACTTTCACGGCCCGGCCGTCGGCCTGGTCTTTCGCGACTTCGGTTTCGGTCGCCTTACTCTCCGCGCAACTGTTAAGCTGCGCCGCATCAATCCCCTTTGCCGTTTTTGCCCAGTCCCCGATCTTGCTCTTCAGATTCTCCGGCGTGATGTCGCCTTGATGTTCGAAGACCCAGTCGTGGTAGGACCAGAAGGCGTCGGCGTTCTGGCGGTACACGCAGCGCGAAGCGATCGCCGCATCTTTGGCCCAGGGGTGCAGCGATTCGAGCGGAAACTGTTTGAAGTAAAAGTGCACGTCCTTGGGATAGGCGGACAGCAGATTTTCGCGGATTACCGAAGATTCGTTCTTGCAGTACGGGCACTCAAAATCACTGAATTCGACAATCACCACGGGGGCGCCCTGCGTCCCGAAGCTCGGCGCTCCCTCGGTTTTGAGCTTATCGAGATCGGGCTTGAACGGGTTCGTGCTGACGTCAAAGAAAGTAAAACTGCCTTGCACGATTTTGGAGCCGTCCTGGGAGACCAGGAACGGGACGTCCTGGTGGGCCTGGCCGGCGGAGATGGACACCGTGACTTCCTGATAACCCGAGAACTGAGAAGGCTTGGGGTCGCCCACCTGGACGTTGATCTTCTTGTCCATCACAAATAAGTGGCGGACGTAGGCTTCCATGGTGGGTTTATCAAAAGCCGATTTCTTTTGGGCAGGCCCGCTTGCGGCCAGTAAAAACACGGCCGCCACAGAACAGAACAGCGATCGCAGCATATTGATCAATTGTAGCGGAAACGGGAAGACCGGGCCGCTGTAACTAAGGGCCTAGCAGCCGTGTTCCCGGATGTGCAAGAAGTATGCCGTTTTCGCGTTTTCCCAAGCCATGCGTGAGCGCCCTAGCTGCTCGGTATAGTCAGGCAGTTCTGCATCGCCATCGAGGATGGTTTGAGTGTTTCGGCTTTGCAGATTCATGAGGTTTCTGAGCGAGGCCAGCATTTCATCGGCAAGGCGCTGCTTCCTGCCGCAAACCCCCGTCACGGCGGGCTGCGCTTTGGTTCCCATTGTGCAAATACTAGTAGAATCACTAGGGCTTGCACAATCGGTTCAATGGCTTACGACGCTTGTCCGGTGTGAGTTTGGTCACCAATTCCGGCCTCCGGCCCATTCCCGCGACGCCGATTTCAGACACCCAGGCCGCGTCAATAAAGCAGGTATTGCTGGCGTTTCTGAATGAATGCGGCGAGCTGATCCTGAAAGGACTGTTGAATCGCGCGGGGGTCTTCGCCGGCTTCCAACCGGCGGATCACGTCGTCGCTACCGATCAGCTTTCGATCGACCGTGAAATCCAGTTTGCCGGGATAGAGAGCGTGGATGGCGCCGGCGACTTCGAGGCCGAGCCGCCCCGAATCGAACACCTCGCGATTGGTAATCACGAACCGAATGCCTTCTTCGGTACCGACAGCGGTGGGATACACCCGCACGCCCGGGATCTCGCGCTGGTTGAGAAATGCGGCCAATTCGCGGCCCACGATGAAGGGAGCAGCGATCTGTTCAAACGGGGCATCGCTCCCGCGGCCGACGGAATAGTTTTTCGAAGCTTCCAGCATCGCCAGCCCCGGATAAAGCGTGGCAGCATTGAGGCTGCGCATATTCGGCGAGGGGTTGACCCAGGCAAGGCCGGTCGAATCGAACCAATCGCCGCGGCGCCAGTCGCGCATGGAAATAACCGTAAGATCGGCGCCAATCTTGTTTTCGGCATTGAAGAGCCGCGCCAACTCGCCCATGGTCATGCCGTGCCGCAATGGGAGGCCAGCGAAATAGCCGGTGAAGGATTGATTCGGGGCGTCCAGCAGCGGCCCTTCCACGCGCGCCCCGGTGACGGGGTTCGGCCGGTCGAGCACATAAAACGGCACGTGCGCTCGCGCGCACTCCTCCATCGCGTACGCCATGGTGGTTTCGTAGGTGTAGAAGCGCACGCCGACGTCTTGAATGTCGAAAACCAAGGCGTCGAGCCCGCGAAGCATTTCGGCCGTGGGGCGGTTGGTTGCGCCATACAGGCTGAAGACCTTGATGCCGGTGGCGCGGTCGACCGAATCGCCGATTCCGGGCCGGTCTTCGACACCGGCTAAGCCATGTTCGGGCGAGAACAAGGCGGCCAGTTTGACGCCCGCCTGGCGCATGACGTCGACATTCCGGCGGCCGAGACGGTCGACGCCGGTCTGGTTCGTGATCAGGCCGATGCGTTTGCCCTCGAACGCCTTGAATTTCTGCTCTTCGAGCACGTCGAGTCCCGTGAGCGTGGAACCCGTGCGCGCCAGCTCGCGCGACCTGCCTATTTCGTTGTATCCGGTGACGGTCACGTTTTGCGCCGTGATCCCCACCGCAGCAGCGGCAATGGTCGCCACTTTGGAGCGGAGCGGCGTCAACGCCGGGCGGGCGGTCGGATGGACGCTGTTGGCGAGCAGAATCACATAGGTTTGCGTCGAGGGATCGATCCACATCGAAGTGCCGGTGAAGCCTGTATGGCCGTAGGATCCGATGGGAAACAGCTCGCCGCGATTGCCGGAAAGAGGCGAATCGATGTCCCAGCCGAGACCGCGAAGAATCGGCTGATCGGGCGGGGTCTGCGGCTCGGTAAATTTTTTGACGGTGAGCGCGCTGAACAGACGTATGCCGTCGAGCTCTCCGCCGTTCAGCATCAACTGCGCGAAGCGGGCGAGGTCGTCGGCCGTGGAGAAAACACCCGCGTGCCCGGCTACGCCGCCCATGTAGCGCGCGCTTGGGTCGTGGACGATGCCGCGGAGGGGGGCGCCGCCATTGAGCCGCTCAGTCGGCGCGATGCGAGGGAGCTGAGCGGCCGGCGGCTGGAACTGCGTCTCCTTCATGCCGAGTGGGAGAAAAATATTCTGGCGCGCGTAATCGGAAACCACTTGCCCGCTCAGCCGGCGAACCAGCTCGCCGAGCAGGATGAAGTTGATATCGCTATAAACGAAGCGCGCGAGCGGCGGACCTTGCGGCTTCGTCGTCGCCGCCAGATGGATGCCTGTCTGATCTCCGGTCCAGGGTTTGTCTAACGGGACGTCCGGCGCGAGCCCGGAAAAGTGCGTGAACAGGTTGCGAATGGTGATATCGCTGTGGCCGCCTTGAAATTCCGGAATGTAGTCGGTGATTTTGTCGTTGAGGCGAAATTTGCCTTCCTCGAACAGCTTCATCAATGCGGGGGTCGTGGCCACCACCTTGGTCAGCGAGGCGATGTCGAAGATGGTGTCGACAGTCATCGGCTCGGACGTTGGCACGAGCGCGCGCTGGCCGTACGCCTTTCGATAAACGATCTTGCCATTGTGGCCGACGATCAGGACTGCGCCCGGAAGACGGCCCTGCGCGATAGCGAGGTTGATGGCGGCGTCGAGCGCCTGCGAACCAGCGAAGGTTTGCGCGGACAGAGCGGCCGTCGCCAGCGCCGCGCACCAGACAACCTTCATAGCTCTTTCATCATAACGGGTGACTAAGGTGAATACGAACGAAGCACCTTCGTGTATTCGTCATAAGTCCCGTTGTGGATGTAGTGCTCGCCGACGACGCCGACGCCCTTTTGAAACCAGACATCATCCCATCCGCCACTGCCAAGGTGGTTGCTGAAGATGTGAATGGCTTCCGCGAAGCGGGCGGGCAAGAACGCGCCGACCCCGGCTCGGGCCGGCTCCACGCTCCAAGGGACATCGTTGTTTCCCCATACGCGTCCCGGTTCCAAGGGAAAACAAAAGTCAGCCGGCAGAGAGCCGCGCTTCAAGTACTCGCGATACTCGGAGCTCAGAGACTGATTGGTGGCATCCCATCCGCCGCTGATCAAGTAAATGCAATTGTCGTGGAGCAAGTAGGGGGCGCTGTCCCGCCCAACGAGATACCCGCCCGCGTGGGCTGGAACTTCCGTGTACCGTGGCTGTCCGCGCGGGGATATGACGAGAGCACGAACCTTGGGCTGGCTCTCGCGCGAAGTCGCGTCGCGAAGGACCACGAGGCCTTCCGGTATGGTCACCAATCTCGTGATCGTGACCGAGTTCGTCCAACGATCCACTTCCGGCCGCTGCCGGTCACCCGATTTTGACTCAAGGTCGTACACCCAGCGGCTGCCCACGTGAAGCGGAAACCACTGCAAAGGGTCCGGCTGCGCGGTCAAGGCGGCGGCCGCCAACGCCGCGCAGCAAAGCACCTTCATGTCTCTTATGATATCGGTTCACCGCTCAGATCTTGATCTGCTTCCAGCGGCCCCGGCGAAACGCGGTGACAGCGACGACCGCGAGCACCGATTCGGCAGTGCAGATGGCGAGGTACACGCCGCGCGATCCCATCCCGCGCGGCTCCGCCAGCCACCACGCGAGCGGGATCTGGAAAAGCCAATAGCAAAACAGGTTGATCCAAGTAGGCGTAGTGG
>DASXAK010000272.1:0-8579 GCA_036406715.1 Bryobacteraceae bacterium
CGCGCTGCCCGGCGCAGTCCAGCAAGCCACTTCCTCCACTGCTCCCGCGCAGCCGGCGCAACCGATCAACCTGCCCGCCATCGGACCCGACGGCCCCTCCGGAAATGTCCTCTACGCCTGGGACCCTGTCGCCCGCAAAGAGCGCTGGCGTGCCTCCGGCGGCGGCGCCGGCCCCTTCTCCGGCGGCAGTGTCAGTACTGCGGGCAATCTGGTCTTTTCATCCGTCAACGACGCCCTTCTCGCCTACCGTGCGGATACCGGCGAAAAGGTTCTCGAACTACACACCGGGATGAGTCAAATGGGCCCGCCGATCACATTCCTGATCGACGGCAAGCAATACATCACGGTCACTGGCGGCCCGCCGGGAGTGACTCCCTTTGGTCCGTCGCCGCCCGGCCCGCGCAAGCCGGCGCATTTGTTGGCCTTCGTCCTCGACGGCAAAGCGCCCATGCCGGAACCGGTAAATAAATAACCGCGCCGCTGCTGCCGGCGCCCTCTGAAAAGGAGATGGACTCATGAAAGCTCTGCTCTTGATCGCCGCCTCCGGCGCATTGTTCGCCCAGACCCCACAGGATTTCGTCGGCAACTGGAAGAGCGACCCTGGAACTCCCACCATGACCCGTAAGCTGGAATTCGACGGCCACGTGATCCTTATGACGGAACTTCAACCCGGCCGCAATGGTGGGCCCGAGTTATTCGCAAATACCCGACCGATGGCAGTGAAGTGAAAATGGATACCGGCATCTGGGCCGGAGCCACCGCCGTCGGCAAGATGGAAAACGGTGTCCTCACCGTCGACACCACCATGGCGAACGGCCGCAAATTCCACGACGTCTGGACTTTGTCCGAGGACAAAAAGCACTACACCAATGACATGGTGATGAGCGGCGGCGGCCCTGGGCGAGGTGGTGCGAAGGGTGGTGACGGCCAGGGCGGGAACGCGCAAGGCGGCACCCGCACCGTCAAGTTCAGCTTCAGCAAGCAAGACTGATGGACCGTTGAGCCTTCCGGCAATCACAGCCATCAGGGAACTCGCGCCGCGCCGGTCGCGTATAATCTGCCGATATGCCATCTACCAGCGCACTTCCCACTGGGAACAGATCGAAAACGGGTTCCGATCTGCGCATGAAAGCGGCGGTCATCACCAGATACGGCCCACCGGAGGTCGTCCAAATCCGGGAGGTCGAAAGGCCCACTCCCAAGGACAACGAAGTCCTGGTGCGCGTGCGGGCATCAACGGTTTGTGCGGCGGACTGGAGGATCAGGAAGGCCGATCCGTTTATCGTCCGGTTCTTTTCTGGTTTGCTGCGGCCGGCGAAGGTCCAGATCGGAGGAATGGAGTTGGCCGGGACCGTCGAATCGGTGGGAAAGGCCGTGACTCGATTCGCTGCAGGTGACGAAGTGTTCGGCGGCACGTTGTTCAAGCTAGGAACCCACGCTGAATACGTATGCGTGCCCGAAGCGACGTTGGCGCTGAAGCCGGTGAATCTCCCGCTTGAGGAAGCCGCCGCGGTCTTCTTCGGAGGCATGACGGTGATGGGTTTTCTCGCCCACGCGAAGATCCAGCCTGGCGACAGAGTCCTGGTCTATGGCGCATCCGGCAGCGTCGGCGTATTCGCAGTTCAAGTGGCCAAGCATTACGGCGCGCATGTCACCGCCGTGTGCAGCACGGCGAATCTGGAGTTAGTGAAGTCGCTCGGTGCGGATGAGGTGGTGGACTACACCAAAGAAGATTTCTCGCGCGCCGGGCGAGTCTATGACATGATCTTCGATACGGTTGGCAAGAGCGGGTACTGGCGAAGCTTGAGATCCCTGAAGAAACGCGGTTATTACATTCTTGTGGCCGGTCTCGGAATGAAATGGTTCGTCCTTAGCATTCTGGGAAGTCTGCTCGGTGGAATGTGGGCTTCGGTAACGGGTGCGGCGAAGGTCGTCGGCATGCCCAAACGCGGAGACACTACCGAGAGACTCTTGTTCCTCAAACAGCAGATCGAGGCTGGAAAAATCAAGACAGTCATCGAGCGCCGGTATTCACTGGATGAGATCGCCGAAGCTCACCGGCATGCAGAGGCGGGACACAAGAAGGGACACGTTCTGATCGTCTTCGAGGGCGGCGACGGTTAGCCGGTGGGGCAGGTCTCCGACTGTCTCCGACCTGCCCAGCCTCTTTAAGCACCGCCCGTCAACCCTGTTTCACCCTCCGCGCGCGCCGCGCCTTCACCGGTTCAATCCATCCGATTCCATCCCGCTCCCGTTTTCCATGAGCTCGCGGATGAACATACTTCCCGCGGTCCTCACTCGCCTTCGGCGTCTCCACAACCAGGGGATTGGCCTTGGCCCACCGATCCTGCCGAATCCCCGTCACCTGCCAGGACACAGTAAGCCCGGCGCTCCCGCCGGCAATCGCGAATGCGCCCCGTCTGAGCGGCTTGCTCACGTGAAGATTCGGCGCGGGCCCGCCGATCGGTGTCAGTTGGTACCGAAAATCTTTGTTCAAACTCTCGAACCACCGCGGTACTCGAACCACCGCCTCGCCTCTGCGGTTGAGAGTCACCACCCCGTCGTATAGATTCTTCATTTCATCGGACTCGACTCCGGCGTGCCGTAAATATTTGTTCTTCGGATCGAGTGGATGATCGATTTCGAAGTTGGAACTGCCTTTGAAAATCGTGCCCGTCACCCGCACATTCCCGTTGAAGAAGCCCGCGAAGCCGCGCGCGTCGGTAGCCACTCCGGCTACGGCCGAACCGACTCCGGCGAACCCCAGAATCCCGTTGCCCGCATCCGCTATTCCGATGACGCCGACGTTCGCATACGGCTGGCCGCCCTCCAGCCTGGTTGCATCCGTTGTGCTCTGCCCCCACAGCGCGTAGCCATTGATGCTGTTGCCCACCACGCCCGCTCCCACGTTGATTTGCGAATCGCCCCAAATGCTGCCTAGATTGGGATTGTTGCAGATTCCGAGAATTCCGAAGTTGGAATTGGAAAATCCTCTCAATCCGTAGCCGACTCCGTTGTCCACGCCGTTGTATGGGACCGACATGAAAGCCCTCCAAGACCTGAATGAGATTTTCGGTTTCCGGGTCCGACTCAGTATACACGCGTCCCCGTGCCGCCCCACCCCGCGACGCGGGACGCTAGGGACACCCTATTCGTGAAGCGAAGGGTGTCAACGTGTCACACCCAGTCTATTTCTCCCGCAGCATTCGCTCGTACACTTCGCGCTTCGATAGCCCGCGTTTGCGTGCCACCTGCTTGATCGCGTCCATCCGCGGCGTGCCCGTCCGCACCAGTTCGGCTACGGCATCCTCCACGGGAGTTGCATCTGCGGCGGGCTCGGTCGCCTTGCCGATCAACAGCGTGATCTCGCCTTTCACCGCGTCGCGCTCCGCCAGTTCCGCGCGCACCGCGCTTGCCGTGCCGCGCACGAATTCTTCGTGAACCTTCGTCAGTTCCCGCGCCACCACCACCGGCCGCGGTCCCAGCACCTGCTCGACCGTTTCCAGAGCTTCCACAATCCGGTGTGGCGCCTCATAAAAGATCAGCGTCGCGGTCTCCTCCGCCAGCGCTTCCAGCACGCGTGCCCGCTGTCCCGGTTTTGCTGGAAGAAATCCGCCGAAATGAAACGAGTCGGTCGGCAGCCCCGATGCCGCCAGCGCCGCCAGCGCCGCCGATGCCCCCGGCACCGGCTCGACCGCGATTCCCGCCTCCAGCGCCGCCCGCACTAAACGGTATCCGGGGTCCGAGACCAGCGGCATACCCGCGTCCGATACCAGCGCGATTACCTCACCCGCACGCAGCCGCCCGGCGAGTTCCTCGCTGCGCTCGTTCTCGTTGTGTTCGTGATAGCTGATGGTCGGCTTCCGGATGCCGTAATGTTCCAGCAGCTTGCGCGTTTGCCGGGTGTCTTCGCAGGCGATCAGGTCGGCTTCGCCCAAAACCCGCACCGCCCGGTACGTGATGTCTTCCAGGTTTCCGATCGGTGTCGCCACGACATAGAGCCGCCCCGACACTGCTACGTGCCGCTCCCCTGCGCGCGGGCGAAACGCCGGCGCCATTCTTCCCGGGTGGCGAAGCTGTTCCGGTCCAGCGCGCGATCGATCGCCAGCACCCCATCCAGGTGATCGATTTCGTGCTGCAACAGCTCGGAAAATGCGCCGCTTGCGTCCAGCGCCCGCGCTGCGCCCTCGTCATCCACATAACGCACTCGCACTCGCTCGCACCGCTCCAGCCGCACCATCAGCTCGGGAAATGAGAAGCAGTCGTCCCACAACTGGAACTTCTCGGCGCTTTGGTAGTCGTACTCCGGATTCCTGAGCCGGTACGCACGTCCTTCGAGTTCGATATATATTAATCGTTTCGGCTCGCCGATCTGCACCGCGCTGATGCCGCGTCCGAAACCGTGGGTGCGCTGGAATTCATGGAGGGTATCGCGCAGGTCCTCAAACACCGCCTCCGCTTCTCTCGCGGTCGGAACCGCGGTAGAAACCGCCCGGAGCAGCGGGTCGCCCAATTGGAGTATCCGGCGGACGGGCATAGCTAACCAATGAAGATAACAGCCCGAGACCCGTTACGGATCGCCATTTCCCTGGTCGCTTTCATCGCGTTCGACCTGTCAGCCGATTGGGTCGGCGGCCGGCTTTTGTCCTGGGGTGGTGTGGTGGGAATCACCCTCGCGGCCCTCCTGGCCGCGCTGTTCGCCAATTGGCTGGCGTTGCGCATCTACGAACATCGCACCCTTTCCGCCGTCGGCCTCTGGCTCAACCGTCCCGCCACTCGAAACCTGGGGTACGGACTCTTGGGTGGAGCCGGGGCGGCCGCTCTTGTCCTCGGTCCCCCGCTCGCGGTCGGCGCCGCCCATCTCGTCCCACTCCCGGTCGCCCCCTCCGCCGGAACGCTTCCGTTTGTGATGTTCGCGCTCCTCGCCGGTTCCGCCGCCGAAGAGCTGTTGTTCCGCGGCTACGGCTTTCAGATCCTCATGGCCAGCGTCGGCCCGTTCGCCGCCATCGTTCCCGTTGGCGTCCTGTTCGCTCTCATGCACACCGCCAACCCCAATGTCGTCTGGCTCGGCATCATCAATACCGCCGGATTCGGCATTCTGTTCGGGTATGCCTTTTTCCGGTCCCGCGACCTCTGGCTGCCCATCGGCCTCCACTTCGGTTGGAACTTTACATTGCCCCTCTTTGGCGTCAACGTGAGCGGGCTTAGAATGGTTGTGACGGACCACCAGATGGTGTGGACCGCCGGAGTGTGGTGGAGTGGTGGCGAATACGGTCCGGAAGCCAGCGTGCTGACCTCCGTGGCCTTAATTGTTTTGTTCGTGGCGGCCGCCAAAGTCCCCATCCGGCGCCAACCTTCGCCGCTGATAGATCCGCCCGCGGAGACCGCTTTATGCGAACCCTCGCCGCCGTTGCGCTCTTAAGCCTGCTACCAGCACTCGCTCCAGCTGCCGATAAGCTGACTCTCGAGGACCGTGTCGAGTTGACCCGCGGCCTGCTCGCCGAATACGCCACCGTCAAAATCCTGCTGCCGCGCTCCAAGAAACCGCTCGAGTTCGACGCCAACGGCACCTACGACAAAAAGAAGTGGGACGAAGTCGCCAAGGTCGGCGGGCCTGCCGCGCGGTCCGGAGACCTGGTTCAGATCACCAAGATGGATCTCGACGAAGACAAAATTGTCCTTGAGATCAATCACGGCATGCGAGGCAAAGGGCACTGGTACGACCACGTCCAGATCGGCATGGGCAACAGCACCAGCCCCATCTCCCAGCCGGGCGATTCCAACGCCCCAAACGGCACTACGATCGCCATCCTGTTCCATAAGCCGCTCGAACCGATGAAAGCGGCCGACGTCAAGAAGATGCTGGCTCCCATCCTCGATTTCGAAAAGCGCAGCGCCACGAATTTGTACGCCGACACCCTTCCGCCCGAAATCAAGCAAGCCATCCACGACAAGCGCGTCACTGTCGGGATGGACCGCGACCAGGTGATGCTCGCGATGGGCCGCCCCACCCACAAGGAGCGCGACACCAAGGACGGCGTCGAAACGGAAGAATGGGTCTTCGGCAACCCGCCCGGCCGAATCACCTTTGTGACTTTCGAAGGCAGCAAAGTCACCAAGGTCAAGGAAGCTTATGCAGGCCTCGGCTCCGAAGTCTCCGATCCGGCCGTCCCCCGCTGAGCCACTGTTTTCTACGCTGCGCCTAGCACGGCGTCCAGCACCCGCACCGCCTCGTCGATCTCCGCACGCTCCACGATGTACGGCGGCAGCAGCCTTAGCACATTCCCCTGCGTGCAGTTGATCAGCAGCCCGCGCTCCAGCGCGGCCAACACGACCGGCCGCCCCGGCCGCGCCAGTTGAATTCCGAACATCATCCCCTTCGAGCGGATCTGTGTGATTACCGTGTGCCGCGCCTTCAACCCCTCCAACTGTGCCCGCAATTCGCCCGCGATCTCGCCGATCCGCGGCAGCATCTCCTCCAGCAGGCACAGGCATTCGAGCGCTACACGGCACGCCAGCGGTCCGCCTCCGAAAGTCGTCCCATGTGAATGAGCCGGTAGCCAACCCGCCGCCTCCTCGGTGAACAGCGTCGCGCCCAACGGCAGCCCGCCGGCCAGCGGCTTGGCCGTCACCGCCACGTCCGGCCGGATCCCCGCCCACTCATACGCAAACGGCTTTCCCGTCCGTCCCAGCCCGCACTGCGTCTCATCCGCGATCAGCCACGCGCCCCATCGTTGCGACAACGCGCGCGCCTTATCCAGAAACCCAATCTCCAGAGGATAAATCCCGCCCTCGCCCAGCACCGGCTCGAGCATAACAGCCGCCGTATCTTCCCCGATCGCAGCCCGCAATCCGTCCGCGTCATTGGGATCGACAAATGTAACCACAGCGCCAAGTGGTTCGAACGCTTGCCGCAACTCCTCCTGCCCGGTCACCGCCAGCGCTCCCTGCGTGCGCCCATGAAACGACCCGTGCAGCGCCACCAGCCGCTCCTTCCGCGGCTTCACCGCACTCCCACGCGCACGCGCCGCTTTGAGCGCCGCCTCCATCGCCTCCGTGCCGCTGTTGCTGAAGAACGCGCGGTCCAGCCCGCTCAACCGGCACAGCCGTTCGGCGAGTTCGCCTTGATACCGGTGATGCACCAGGTTGGACGTGTGCACGCACAGCCCCGCCTGTTCCACTAGCGCCGCCGTGATCCGCGGATGCGCATACCCGAACGCGTTGACTCCAATCCCGGCGATCATGTCGAGATACCGCTTCCCTTCCGCATCAAACACGTAGCAGCCGCGCCCGAACTCCACGGTCAGCGGATAGCGGTCATAGACCGGCAGAAGATGTTGTTGGCTCATGCCCACACAATACGGACTACGCCTTCGATATGTCCAATATTCAAAACTCCCACAGTCGATATACTTTTCATATGGACACTCCCGACCTCCGGCAGCTCCGCTACTTTCTCGCCGTGGCCGAAGAGCTCCATTTCGGACGCGCCGCCGAGCGCGTCGGCATCGCCCAGCCGCCCCTCACCCAGCAGATCCAGAAACTCGAATCGCGGCTCGGCTGCCGTCTCTTTCAGCGCGGCCGCCAAACCACGCTGACGGAAGCCGGCGCCGCATTGCTCGAAGAAACCCGCCGCATCCTCCCGCAAGTCGAACGCGCCGTCGAATTCACGCGCCGCGCCGCCCGCGGCCAGACCGGCCATCTGCGCATCGCCGCGCCGCCTTCGGTTCTGCTTTCGGGCCTGCCCGCGGCGATCCGCAAATACCGCGCACTCTATCCCGCGGTCCAGTTCGCCCTCCGGGAGATGTCCACCAGCGCCATCGAGGACACCTTGCGCCGCAATGAAATCGACCTCGGCTTCCTCCGCGAGACGCGCCCCGCCGCTCCGCTCGAATCCAAAGTGATCTTCGAAGAACCGGTCGTGGCCGTACTGCCGGCGGCCCATCCTATGGCCGCGCGCCGCGAACTCACGCTCGCCGCGCTGCGCCGCGAGCCGTTCGTCTTCTTCCCCCGCGCGCTTGGCCCTGATTTCTACGAGCGTCTGATCGGTTTCTGCACTGCTGCCCGATTCGCCCCGCGGGTCATCCAGGAGGCCACGCAATGGCAGAGCGTCGTTTCGTTCGTGGAAGCCGGCATGGGCGTCTCGCTCGCTCCCGGGTGCGTCCAGCGCTTCCGTTGGAAGGGCGTTCTATATCGACCGCTGCGCGGTCTCCGCACCAGCGTCATCGCCTGCTGGCGTTCCGGAACCGCGCCGTCGACCGTCGCCGAGTTTCTTCGCCTGGCGCGCGCTGAGTTTCTCCAGCCTCCCTCTTAGCCGCTCTTCGCGCCGCCGCATCCCTGGCGTGTCTTCCAGTTCCAACGCGCGTCGTGTCATCTCCAATGCGGCCGCGTAGTCGTGCTCGCGGTGCTCGTAGTCCTTCGCCAGTTCCTCGTAGGCTCGCGCGCGATATGGATTGCGCGATGCTGTCAGTTCCGTGAAACCGGCGCGCGCCGCTTCCAGCCGGCCCAGCCGTTTCTCGATCGCCGCCAAGTCCCATAGCGTTTTGAACAGCAGCGCGTCCGGCAACCCCAAATCCACC
>DASXAK010000273.1:0-41587 GCA_036406715.1 Bryobacteraceae bacterium
GGCGGATGCTCAGCTCAGAATGTGGGATCAGACGAAGGACAGTATTTGGACACAGAGGGCGCTGGGAGCAGCGCAGCAAGCGGCGAGCTTAAATGACAATCTGCCTGAGGTCCATCTCGGGTTGGGCAGCATTGACACGGCAACCGGGCGAACAGGCGAAGCGATCGCGCAGCTGCAGCGGGCGCTACAGTTGGCGCCGAACTCCGATGAAGCGCTGCGCCGGTTGGGGATTGCCTATGGGAAGGCCGGGCGGCCGCAGGATGCGATCGCGGTTTATCTCAAAGCGGTGGAAATCAATCCCTACTACTGGAACAATTACAACCAACTGGGCGGCTCCTACGCGGCGTTGGGGCAGAACGAAAACGCGTTGAAGGCGTTCCAGCGTATTACGGAGCTTGAGCCAGACCGGGCCACCGGGTGGGCAAACATCGGAATTATCTATAAACAACAGTCCCGGTGGAATGACGCGATCACCATGTTCAAGAGAGCAATCGATATCACGCCGGCTCCCTTGTACTATTCCAATCTCGGCGCTGCGTATCTGGTCCTCGGCCGCTACAACGAAGCGGCGCCGATGTTTGAGAAGGCGGTTGCATTGAGCCCGAACAGCCCGCTCTATGAACGCAACCTGGCGGATGCGTACCGGTTTTCCGGCCAGACGGACAAAGCGATGACTGCTTACGATAAGGCCATCGCCTTGGCGTTCAATGCGTACAAGGTGAATCCAAGCGATGCCGGAAACATTGGTCTGCTCGCGATTTGCTACGCGAAAAAAGGCGACGGGAAGCAGGCAATGAATTTCATCGGGCAGGCCCGTGCCATCGATCCCAACGACAACGGTCTGGTCTATAAAGAGGCCGTCATCCACGCAATCGCCGGGCGCACGGGCGAGGCCCTGGCAAGATTATCGGAGGCTTTAAAGAAGGGCTATTCGCTTCAGGAAGCCACGAGCGACCCAGACCTGAAAGCATTGCGCGACACGGATGAATTCAAGCGGATTCTCACTGAATTGAGCCGGAAACCAACCCAGTAGATCCTCCGTACCGGTACGATTCCACAAGGTTTATAGAACGGGAGATACACGTATATCTCCCGGAACTGATGTAAACTTTCCTACAAAACATCGGCGCTGATACCGCAGCGTACACGGGAAAGAGGTTTGGAATGGTTAGGACACGATGTCTTCTGATCGCCGCCCTGCTGGCGGGAATGGCAAGCTTGGCCGGAGCACAGGATTTCGGGCTGGATATCGGGAGTCTCAGTGACCCGCTAACCGGCGCGCCGGTGTTCGTGAATGGAAACGGTGGCGGCGCGGACGGCTACTTCAACTCGCTGGATACCTTGATTACCGAATTGTCGTTTCAGGTAAATGCTGGCCTCGGCAAGCAAGCCAGCGATTTCAACTGCATCGCGTTCAGCTTCTTTGTCTGTAGCACTCCCATCTACAACAGCACCACGGGAATCGTGACGTTCGATTTCAACGCGGTCAACCCGCCCGATGGGGATGAGGGTCCCTTCGATACCGACAATGAGGGTGGACCAGAGGAATTGGAGGGTCTACCGACTTTATTGAACGGCTGTCTGCCGACTCCCGCGAATCCCGATGCCCCCGATACCGGGTTTTCGACTGTCCTCGATGGGAACGGGAATCCGCTGCCGTGCACATTCAAGGGACATTTCCTGATCAGCTTCAATAATTTTGGAGGCGGCATCGAAAGTCCCCCCACCTTCAACGGCGATCCGAACGGTACGGGTGGCTGGGCGCCCGGCACGGTGGCAGCACTCGCCACCGTCAACGGTCGATCGGTACCCGAGCCATTTTCATCGGCTCTTCTCGGCCTCGGGCTGGCGCTGACCTGGGGCGCCGTTCGCCGGAAGTCGGCACGCCGCAGCCGCTCGTGATCGCACTCTGCTCATAGCTGGGAGAGACCGGTTCTGACCCGAGTCCCACCGGAGCTCTCCTCACGGCCGCTTGCGAATCGCCACCAGCCCCGCTAGCAGGGCGCTGCCGAGCGAGAGAGTCAGCAGTTCGCTCCATGTGGTCTGCTCCGGTAGTGCCCGTGCGCGAGCCCACGGCAGCCTCGGGTAAAGCAGGAGCGGAACCGAATCCGAGCCCGGCAGGTCAAAGGGAGACCTCCACACCGGGAACGTCTCTGATCCCATAGCGAAAGCAAATTCCAGGGGTTGGTCGATGCGATCGGTGGCTCCGCCGGCAGTCACGTTGTAGACCAGATCGAATCCGTGCCGCTCGTCAATCGGGGACATATGATCGCCCGGGTAGAGTGAGCCGCTAATAATTTCGGCTGTCAGCGTTCCCACCCGTGCTCCTTTGAAATCGAAGACGGGGGTGCCCGCGTCAGGTGTAAAGAAGGCGCGATTCTCCCGGGGCTGGGATGACGAAGGGCCGGAGGTGGTCCAAGAACTTGGCCAAAGAATCGCCGGAGTGTAGTGGCAATTCACGTCAACAGAACCCGGATCGTCGCACGACGTCGAGTCCGGTTGAATCACATCCGCGACGACGCTGGTCGCGCACAGGAACGCGCAGACGAAGGCGGGCAGAGTTCGAATCATGAAAGGGTCTCCTGTTCAGTACCTCGCAGTACTGAATGCCCGCTTCGTTCTACACTTCGCTTTCCGAAACCCTGCGTCGTTTCCAGAAGAGAGTAGGATTTATCACCGAATCTTACAATTGAAGAGGATGGCCGGTCTTAGAAGGCCTGCGCGCTAAATGTGGACGAGCGAAAAGGCGAACGGCGGTTAGTGCGGGGGGAGCGCGCAACTGCAGGATCTGCAGCGGATGCAGAAACTGTCGTCGAAGCGGCACCGCGGAGTGCGAGCGAAATCGATCGGGTTGCGGACCTACAGTGTGCGCCCAGGCCGATATCCGGGACGCGTGTGGACGCGGTACTTCTTCCCCGGGTCGTTGACAATCTCGACCGCGATCTTGCGGAAGCCCTCATTCGGATTCGGCGCCGGATAGTACGTCACGGTGTAGGAGTTGCCCAGGTCCTCTCGAATATTTTCGAACGCCTCCACCTGTTTCTGCCAGGTGCGCGCCCAATAGGCCTTGCCTCCGGTCCGTTGCGCCATGCGGCGGAACACGTTGCTGGAGACCTGGTCCTTGTTCACTTCGTTGGTGGAAATCGTATAGATCGAGATCCCCTCGTCTTCCGCCACCGCGCGCACATCGTCGGGAGCCACCATGCTGGCGTTGTCGGGACCGTTCGAAAAGACGATCACCACTTTGCGGCCGGGCACCTTTGCGGCGTCGCGCAGAGTTAAGAGCAGGCCATTGTACAAAGCGGTGTCGTCGCCGGCCACGGCCTTACGTAGTCCGGAGATCGCATCGTTGTGATCTCGGGTAAGAGCCGCGGCGCGGGAGAGATTCCGGCTGAACGTGTACACCGCAACGGAATCGGCGCGGTCGAGGCCGCGGACAAAATCGGCAATGGCGTCTTCGGCGTAAACGAAACCGCGATACATGAAGTTGCTGGTGTCGAACAGAATGAAGACGTTGGTGCCGACGAACGCATCGGGACGGTCCAGACCCGGGCCGCCTTCGGTCTTGCTATCTGTCAGCGGCTGCGTCTTGCCGTTTTCCAGCACGCCGAGGGGCGGCTTGCCGCCTTCCGCAAACGTGTTGAGCTTCTGGAGAATGCCGTCCTCGTAAATTTTGAAGTCCGCTGGCTTTAGCCCGTTTATGTAGTTATTCCGGTTGTCGGTCACGGTGAAGGCCAGAACCACCATGTCGACCTTGACCCGGAACACGGGCCGCTGCCCGCCTTCCTGGGCGCTCAACAGCGCCCCTCCAGCCGCCATACCAAGGAGTTCGCGTCGTGTGATGATCATGGGATTTACCGGGAAGGAGACTGTAACAATGCGGTCGCTTTTGTTTCGCTGGCACGCGCCGCCCGGCTCTTGGATCGAATGTCGTCCCCTACCAACCGAAGGGATTTTAGCACAGCCGGCCAATCCTCGAGGTGGGAGGCGAAGATGTGTTCCACCAGTTGCTGGGTCCACTCGGGAATGCGTACGTTGAGTTCCGCCGGCGGCAGGGACAGTTCGTCAGCCAGGCCGGCCCAATACAGCGTATTGGATTCCCAGCTCTCGGCCATAATCCGGCTGGAATATCCCATCAGCGTCGGGAAGGTCCGGAGGTTCATGAGTTCCGGCTGGTACGAATTGGCCAGCGTGGGTTTGGGAGTTCCAAACGCCCGCGAGATGGCTTCATAGTTAATTTCTTTCGGATCGCTCTCGGCCAGTTGCCGGATCTCGCTGCCGTTCGCGGAGGCATCATCCCGCTGTTTGGCGCTTATGTCGCGCGCCAGCAAAAACAGCTCCGAGGGCGTGACGTGCTCGACGGCGCTCTTCGCGTCTCCGGTTTCCAGCAGGCGCCCGATCTCCTGCGTACGTGCGGGGGCCGCTAACGCGCTGAGCGCATCCAGGACATCCGTGCGCAGAGTAGCGTCGAAGGCCGACTCCGCCAGCAATTCGCGTCCGTAGCGCAGGTGTAGCCCGACCCAATGAAGTTGGGACGGCGTCACGGTCCACCAACGCGGGATTTTGGCGCTCAGGATCATCTGCGGCACCAAGTCCCCCCAAATCAAAGCTTGCGTTTGGGCCGGAACCAAGAAATTCTGTTCGGCTTCCGCCAGCGCGTACGGGAGCATGGATAGTGAGCCGATGAGGCGGCCGCCGGCGCTGGTCGGCCAGCCGCTGCCCGCCATCTCGGTGACTCGCCAGGTATGAGCGACTCCTTGCGGTCCGATGAAATCATGGCTGCGGACAAACACAGGGTTCGTATACAGAATCTGTGAACCGGGCGGCGCATAATACGCATAGTTGTAAGCCAGCAAGGTGTCACGAAGCAGCGGCGCGAACAGGCCTCGAACATCCTTCAGCTTCTCGGGATCGGCGCCGGCTTTTTCGATGGCGGCGCGCAGGTTCAACCGGCGTTGCGCATCGATGTGTTTCTCCGTCCAATATCCGAATGAAATCGTGTTCTTTTCGGTTTCCGACAGCGATGCCCGCGGGAGTTGGATCTCGGAGATCCGGCCAGACAGCTTGGCGACCAGAGCGGTATTCACCTTCTCCCCGCGCGAAATGCTTTCCAGGTGGTCGGCGAGTTGGAACAACGTGTCGAGCGAAATGATCCGCTGGGCCTCCAGGATGCGCATGATGTCCTGCATCACCTGGTCGTGCGCTTCCACTCCGTTTGCGGCGGCGCCGCCCAGCAGATCGATGATGTGTTCGTGCGGCTCAGCGGCGGTCGCGGTGCTCTTGCCGGCCGGAACCGCGCTCAGCAGTTGTTTGACGCCGTTCCGTCCCGCATCGAAAAGCTCGCGGTAATTCTTGACCGTGCCAAACGGCATGGTGATCGCGGAGAATGTGGCATCGGCCTGGGAGTCGGGCAGAGTCTGCTGCCGGACGAAAATCTGCCAGAGGCTGATCAGAGACTGGAAGGTGCCGGCCGTATCGGAGCGCAAGTCGAGCTCGCGAATTTTCGAGATCGCGTCGGCTGTGTCCACAAACTGGTTGATCGAGTTGTCGCTCAGTTCGCGGGACTCGCTGAAAATCGCGTATTGGCTCCCGTACGTATGGAACGCGCGCGCCAGCCGGTCGACCGTCGCCGGATTGAGCGGCTTGGTCCGGTTCCGATCGACGTCGCTCAATGCCATGAAAATCTTCAGCGGCTCATTTTCCACCGCTTTGCGGCAAAGCGCGAACAGCGCCTCCAGCACGTCGTCCGGATCCTTCCAGGACGCAGCCAGACGCGTCAGCTTGCCATCGTATTTGCCTTGCGGGTGGTTGGTAAACAGCTTCTTCCACACGTCGAGATCGCCGGGGATATGCGGCTTGCCGTTGGGATCGAGCCGCAGGCGCGTGGTGAGCAGCATCATGTCTGCGTTGGAGCGGAAAACCGGCCGGGCCGGTCCCGGCGAGGTAATACGGCCACGGATCGCCGTGTAAAAGCGTTTCATGTGGGCCGGCTCTACCAGGTAGTCGCGAACCGGACCGTGGATCCGCGCCAGCGCATCGTACAGGCTGGCAACCCATCCGTCATCCTTCGCCAGCATTTTGTCGAAAAAGGTTCCACCCTGATCGGGGTTGGCTCCCACCAGCTCGGTCCACCCGCTGGCCGCGCGCGCGCCGCCAGGGACCACCGCTTTGCCGCCCCGAATCTCAAACATGCCGCCGAAAAAGTCGAGAACGTTTGAGTAGGCGCGAAGCCGCGCAAAAGAGGACGCTTTTCGCAGCCCATCCGCCGTTTCCTGATCGAGTTTGGAGAACCCGAGATAGAGCCGGCAGGTGGCGGGATCGGAAATGAATGCGTCGACGAAGTCTGCCGGATCGCGTGGCTTGTCCTTGGCTTCCTTGGCCGGCAGCCAGTAATCGGGACCGAACATCACCGGAATCAGGGTGGGTTTATAGGGATAGGTGAACGGCCGGTTTGTGCGGAGCGCCTGCTCGAGTTCGTTGACCGGAAACCCGGAGTCGGTGGTGATAAAGGCACGGCGTTCATTGACCGTCTCCAGCACGACGTCGGAGCCGCATCCGCCGCGCATCCGGAAACCGAGGATGCGCAGCAATTCGCCGGCGTTGGGAGCATCACAAGCGGGCACTTCGATCACCTGCTTGTCTCCTGCCAGTCGCTCCAGTTCCCGCGCCTGCGACAGGTACCGGTGAACCAGCTTGAGATACTCGGTTTGTTCGAGTTCCTCATTGCCGCGCGAGGCCTGGTACCCGTTGGTCACGACATTGCGGCCCAAGGCGGGCAGAATGTCTTCGGGGCTGATATCGCTGGGGATTGCCGCCATGCGGGCGAACGAGCGCAAAGGCCCGGCAAGCGGCACCGTCAGCGAGGTGGAGGCGGCGGACGCAGTCGCCAGCTGCAACGTTCTTCCCGAAATCCGGCGATAGGCGTCCAGATCCTGCTCGGCGCCTGCGTGATCTCCGGCCAGCAGGTCGAGCGCGGCCTTCCGGCGTGCCACAGCAGCGGCCCGGGCGTTGTCTCCCGACCGCTGCAGCACCGTCAGGAGGTTGCCGTAGGCTTGGCGGCTGGCCGGGTCGCCGTAACGGTCGAGGAACTCGGCGTACTCGGTCAGCGCGGAAATGTCATTGGGTCGATTCTCAGCAGCGCGTTGCAGCGACGCCCGGGCCTCTTCAGTTTCTCCCGAGGCCTCCAGCTTTCGAATCAGTTCTGACTTCTGAAACCCGTATACGACGTTAACGAGGGATAGCGCAACAATAACGAGAGACTTCATGGAGTCGCTCCCGGCTATAGCTGAATCACTTTATCATGTTCAGCCAGGGTGTGGCTGATTCTATGCCAGACGCAGCGTTGAATTCAACACTGAGGATGTAAAAAGCCGCGGAAAAAAGAGCCAAATGGACTATCCCTCAAGGGTTTGTGTCGCAAAATCTGGCAACCAGCGGCGGCCTCACGCCCCGGTTGGATACTCGGGTCGTCCCGTTGCTTCAGCGCGGGGATCTTATGTAGCCCCAAAAGGGACTAGCGCATCTGGTCGGCTTCTTTTTTGATGTTCATGGCGTTGGTGTACGCCTGACTTTGCTGGGGGCCCGGGATGTTGGCTGCGTCCTGGCTGAACTTGGCGGCTTCCAGCATCTTGGCCTTGTTGAGCGTCGCCTTGGCGATCTTGTAGTTCACGACGCCGAGATAGAACAAAGCCGGGCCCATCATGCCGTTGTTGCCTTTGATCAGAGGAAGGGCGGCACGCAGATTCTTGTCCGCAGGGGCGAGCTGCTCCTTCTCAGCCTGAATCACGCCGGCCGTCCAGTATCCCTGAGCCAAGCCAGGGTTCTTGCGGGCCTCCCAATCGCCGGCCGACACCCCTTCCGGGGCTTTCCGATTGGCCAGGCCGATCAGACGGTTCGCGAAACTGAGTGCACGGTCATTCTGCTTCCGGGCCAGCGCATTCTCTGCCTGGATCTCCAGAGCTTCGGGCTCATCCAGATACTTGCTCTTCGGATTTTGCTTCTCGAGGGTGGAAAGCAGGTCTACGGCCGTCGCTCCTTGTCCCCTCAGTTGAGCGGCGAGCGCGAACAGGGCGTACTCGGCGTATGTGTCCTGCTCCTTTGCATAGTCGGCACGTTCCTTGTCGTCGGAAGCCTGCACCTTCTGAGCCGCGGCGTGAACGGCAGCCGCAGCCTGTTTCACCTTGGCGGGGTCTTTAGAGGCCTCGGCCTTCTTAACCGCCTCTACGGCATCGTCCAGATCGTCTGCCACTGCCAGGGTGCCGCCGAGCAGAAAAAGCCCGACACCGAGTGCACATAGTCTCATATCCACCTCACGGAAGGGAAATTATACCTCCCGCGCACCCCGGCGTGGTAGCGCCCCAAACGAGCTATGCCGCGACTGAGTCTGTTACTGCGGAGGTAGTTGAAACGCGACCTGGCGTTCGCGATTCAACTGCATGCTGAGCGCGCGATCGACCGTGTTGAGCGGCGCTTCTTTTTCTTCCCGCTCCGCCGTGGTGTAGTGGAGCGTGTTGCCGTCCACGCGATACGAGACCGCGGTCCGAATGGTGTGATCGGTAAACGCGATCAGATATACCGGCGAGCCGGCCGGCCGAATCTCCTGCCCGTTCTGGTCGTATTCCCTCGAGACCGGCCGTGCCCGCTCCGAGGAGAGCGGTCGTGCAGCCGCGCCATCCGGAGGATAGACGACGGTCACGTTGGGCGAGGGTTGATACGTCGTGTAGCCGTAGGGATTGCCGGCATACGCGTAAGGATCGTAGCCGTATCCGGGGTAATACGAAGAATACGCGTACGGAGGCCAGTAATCCGAATAGAAGCCCAATCCGAAGGGCCAATAGCCTCCGTAATAACCGCCGTAAAACCCGTTAGAGAAACGGCTGCCATAAAACCCCCGGCCAAAGCCGGCGCGGAACCCGAATCCAGCGCCAGTGCCAGTGAAGGTACCCGTCCCGATGAACACACTGCCTGGGCGTCCGCCCCGATTCACCGGGTATGGGCCACCCGCCACACCAAGACCATTGCCGAAACTGCCACGGAATCCGCCGCCTCCGACGAACACCCCGCCGAACCCGCCCCCACGCATGCCGCCGGCGGCAAAACCTCCGCCGCCCCGCATGCCTCCTCCACCGTAGCCGCCTCCGCGCTGGGCCATCGCGGTGCTGCCGGCCAGCAAGCAGCACAGGGAAAACTGCAACACGAACCTCATGGATATATCCTCTGATTGGAGCTTACTCCTGCCCCGGAGTCAGAGCAAGGGGAGTGTCCCTGGGCGCCACAGCGCAATTTGTAAGTGCGGTACCATGACCCGCTAGGACAAATTCTTTAAAATGGCACTTCAAGTATTTTCCAGTGCATTTGCAGATGGCGGATGGATCCCCGATCTGCACACTTGCCAGGGGGCGGATGTCTCTCCGTCCTTGGAATGGAGCGGCGAACCGGCGGGCACGCGCAGCTTCGCTTTGGTCATGGACGACCCCGATGCCCCCGTCGGAACCTGGGATCACTGGCTTCTGTTTGACGTAGGGCCGCAAGCACACAATCTCGCGCAAAACTACAAGCCGGGCAGTTTTGGAATTTGTGGGAAGAACTCCTGGGGCAAGGTGGCCTACGGCGGGCCATGCCCGCCCAAAGGGCACGGGCCGCATCGCTACTTCTTTCGTCTGTATGCTCTCGATAGCCCAACTCTGGGGCTGCCGGCCGGCGCCGGGCGTGAGCAGGTGCAGGCCGCCATGAAAGGCCATGTGCTCGGCGAGGCGCAAACCATGGGACTCTACGAACGGAAATGATTTACACCTGCTACGACATGATCCGCGATTGCCGCGCCGACCGGCCCGAGGGCTGGTCGTATTTTGTTTCCCACTATGTGCCGGTGATCCGCAAGCTGGCGGCACACTATTTTCCCGATCAACCGCTGACCGGCAGCAGGACTGAGGAAATCTTAGTGGCGCTGCGGCAGCCGCAGTCGAGCCTCTTCCAATCACTTGAGCCCGCGCCAGAGCGGTGGTTTGTCGCCCAGCTTCGGCAGCGGGTTCTGGCCGCGCTGTCGGCCGGCGGAGCTGACGAGGCGGAACTCGATCTCGACACGCTCGGCAAGGCGATGGGCCCGCTCACCCTGCTCGAGAAGCAAGCGGTGTGGTTGGAGACCATGCGATACACTCCGGAGCAGTCTGGCGTCCTGCTACGCATGGATCCGCGGACTGTCGAGAAAATCCGCAGCAAGGCGGCCGAACTCCTGCGCGCGGAACTGGACAATTGGCGGCGCAGCTTGCTTGCGGATCAAGGTGCTCCACTCGGCCGGGCCGCGTCGGCCGCGCACGTCGAAGCCTGTCTTCCGCCGAAGGCGTTTCTCGATGTGCTGGATGGCCGAACCACGTGGTATGGACGTGAAGAGCTCGAGCGCCACGTCGCCGCATGCTGGCACTGTATTGACCACTTCTGCCGGCTGGCTGAGGTAATCGAACTGTTGCGAGGGCTTGCGCCGCTTTCCGACGAGGAAGCCGAGCCGCTGCGAACCGCCTTGGGGCTCCCACGCCCGAAAAAACGCGGTCTGGGCCGGTGGCTGGGGGCGTAACCCGCCCGCCGCACGCTATCATAGGCGGGGGGCAGGGGAGTGCCCTACCGTTTTTCCGGTGAAACGATATCCTTTTCTCGACTGGACACGTGGGCTGGCGGTCCTGATCATGATCCAGTGCCACGCGTTCAATTCTTTTACACGCCTGGATCTGCATGAGGCGAGCGGGTACGTCCTGACGCAGTTCGTCGGAGGCATGGCGGCGCCTCTGTTCCTCTTCATGGCGGGAATGACATTCGGATTTCAGATGGAGGGGCTGGAGGCTCGCGGCGCCGGACGCGCGCTCCGCTGGCGCGCTTCGCTGGGCCGCGCGGGCTACGTTTTCGCGCTGGCCTATGCATTCCGCTTTACGAACTGGCTGGGAAGCTTTCCCAACTCCAGCCTCGAAGATCTGACCAAGGTGGACATCCTGAACTGCATGGGCCTGGCGCTGGGCATGTTTGCGATGACCGCGCTGCTCGATTCCGAGCAGCGCATCCGGTATGCGTTGGCAGGCGCCGTGACAGTAGCGGCGCTGGCGCCGGTGATCGGCAGCCTGGAGTGGACCGGCCTCCCGCTTGCGGTGCGCGATTATTGGGTGCCCAGTCCCCTGCGCGGGCGCTTCCCGTTTTTTCCTTGCGGGGCGTACGTCGGCTTCGGGCTGGCGGCTGGGGCCATCGTCAAGCGCACGGCCGCCGGGCGAATGGACCGGATGATGCAATGGGCCCTGCTTCTTGCGTTCGGGTTTGTTTTTGGCAGCCAATATTTCTCAAACCTTCCGTATTCGGTGTATGCGCACTCGGATTTCTGGCGGAACAGCCCGGCCTTAATCTTCATTCGAGTCGGCATAGCGCTGATCTTACTGGCGGCGGCCTATCTGTGGACGGAATATGGCGTGGGGCGGGGCTGGAGCTGGGTCGAGAACTTCGGCAAGACGTCTCTGCTGGTTTATTGGGTGCACGTGATGCTGGTCTACGGAAACCTGACCAAGCCACTCCGCCATGCCTTAACAGTTTCGCAGGCGGGGCTGGCCACAGTGGCCGTGGTGCTGTTGATGATCGGGCTCTCGGAGGCGCGGCTGCGCTGGCGTGCGAGACAACTCCAACGCTGGAGGGCCGCCACGACGGTGGCTGGCGCGTCCGCCTAATTCTTTGGGTGCGAGCCCGGGATCGAGAAGGCCACCACCAGAATACCGAACGCGATGATCATGGCCGTGAGGATATAAAGAATTCCGCCGGAGACTTCAACAGCGGCGTGGATCAAGGTTGGATCGGTAGCTGGCATGGTTTCCTCAATTCGGTCTTCGTACTGTGCTGGGTCCGCCGTCATGCCGGTTTTCCGCGGCAATTCGGGCAAGCTCTCCGATGCTGGCCTTTCGCAAAACCCCGGTCAGGGCATTTTGCGCTTCATTCCAGATCGCGTAAGCGGGGCACCATTCCTGCCGGCTGCACTCATTTTCGGAACTGAGGCAGACGTTCAGGTGGATGGGGCCTTCAACGGCCTCCACAATCTCCAGCATGGTGGCGCCGCGATGGGCCGGCGCTAATTCGAAGCCGCCGGTGTTTCCACGATGGGACAACACCAGGCCAGCCCGAGTCAGACTCTGCAGAACTTTGGATAAGAACTGCTCTGGACACTCCGAAGCCGCCGCCAGTTCGGCGCGGCTGGCGCGCGTTCCAGGCGCGAAGGCCGCCAGGTGAATCATCACCCGGATGGCGTAATCGGCCGCTCGAGTCAGTTGCATCTTATTCTGACCAATTTGCATCCTGAATGCCAAGATGCAAGCCTTTGAAAATATGGATATTGCGGACCCAAAATGAGCTTTAGGCCAGGGCTGTAGAGCCGAGTAACACACCCAGTTGGGTGAAATGGCCGGTTTGACGCCCTATATTGAAACCTATGGCGCATCGTGAAAGCCAGCCGGAACCGTGGATGCGCGGCCCTCTCGCGGGCGTGCATCCGTTGCTCGCCCCGATCTTGTATTCGTTTCAGCAGGCAGGCGAGGATCTCGCCCGTTACACCGAAGCCCTGACGGCGGAGAAAATCTGGGCGAGTCCGCACGGGTTCGGTTCGGTCGGATTTCACTTACGGCATATCGCGGGAAGCACGGACCGGCTGATGACCTATCTGCAAGGGCGCCAGTTGCGTCCGGAGCAGATGGCGGCGCTCGCCGGCGAAAAAGATCCCGGCAGCGCGGGGCGCGAGGAACTTCTGGCGGAAATCGACCGAGTCTTTTCGGAAGCCGAGGCGGTCGTGCGGGCCCTGGATCCGAACCACCTTACGGAACCTCGAGCGGTTGGAAGAAAACGGCTTCCCACCACGGTTGCCGGACTGCTGACTCATATCGCCGAACATACGCAGCGTCACGTCGGGCAGGCGATCAGCGCGGCGAAATGGGCGGCTGTGCTGGATGGTTTCGAGAAAGGCGGATCAATTCGCTGACGACCGCTTCGGGCACCTCGATGACATTCTCAGCGAGCCGCTTCCGCCGCTCCTGGCTCGAACGGTCGAACGGCATGCGGACGGGCAGAGCGCCGGGAAGAGGGCGCGCGGAGCGAACGGCATTCGCAAACGCTGTCACGTTCCGGCGGAAGGTTTCGGCGGGGCCCATGAGGTCCGGCCGGATCGCCACCACGAGATAGCCGAATCCGGCCAGTTCCGGCGGCACCGGCGCGGAGCCGGCCAGGATTCCGAGAAGCTGCACGGCGATCGCAAGACCGGATCCCTTATGGCCGCCCCAAACGGCGAAGGCGCCCGCGAGCGCGGCAGCGGGATCGCGCGTGGGCTGGCCATCTCGATCGAAAGCAACTCCTTCCGGCAGGTCGTGGCCCAATCGCCGCGCGAGCGTTACCTCTGCGTGCATGATGGCCGAAGTCCCCGTATCAAAAACGACCGGATCGCCGTCACTGGGGAAGCCGAAGCAGATTGGGTTGGTGCCCAGACGGCCCTCGGTCGCTCCGTAGGGCGCAATCCAAGGTGACGCGTTCGACGCAATCACGCTAACCAGCCCGTGAGCTGCCGCCATTTCGGCGTAGTACGAGAGCATGCCTGTATACCATGTTTCGCTGGCGCCTACGACGGCGATTCCCGCGGCTTGTGCCTTCTCGATCGCGATCGTAGTGGCGCGGTGCGCGACTACGTAGCCAATCTGGTCTCCGCCATCAATCCGCGCCGATACCGGCGTTTCGTGAAGGATCGCGATCGGCCTTCGGTGGTCGCCATGCCGCACGAAGCGCTCCGCGATGCTGAGCGCCCGCGCCAGTCCGCCATAGCCGAGTCCCCGCAGTTCGCAATCGACGAGATGGTCGGCGATCAGAGCGGCTTCGGTCTCGTTGTGCCCAAACGACTCCATCACATCAGCCACGAGGCGATGCGCTTCGCGAATCGTCAATCGCATTCAGTTGTACGCGGAAAGCTCAGGGCGCAGCTCCGGCCTGATCCGCTTCGGCGGCCAGTTCGTCGAGCACCGTAGCGGCTTCGGTCAGGTGATCGACTCCGAAGACCAGCAGGCCACGCGCCGAGCCCGGTTCGACTCCGCAGTAAGAATAATCGATGTTGATCTTTTTGTCGCCCAACCGCGACGCGGCTCGGGCCAACTGGCCGGGGCGATGCGGGAGCCGGACGACAGCCACTTCGGTCTCCTCGAAGATCATGTTCAGAGAGGCAAGGACCGACTGGGCACTGGCCCGATCGTCCACCAGAAATCGAGCCAGGCTCTCGCCCTCTTCGACGAACGATTGAAAGGCCAGGACATTCACGCCGCGCTGGGCCAAGGCGAGGAAGCATCTTCCCAATGCTCCCGGTTTGTCTTCAATCGTGACCGTAAATTCCTTAGCCCTTGCCATGCGGTGCAACCCTCGTGGCTTCTATCATACGTGCGCCGGCGGTGCGGCTGCCAGACGCTTAGGGCGCGATTGCCGGCAGCTGAACGCGGATTTGAAGCGTACCACTGAGAGCTTCCATCGAGGCAGGGAACATTTATTGGAAGTACCCGTCGTTGGCTAAGCCGGTTTCGGATGCACCGCGACCTCTGAAGCGTTAAGATAGACCGGCAAACACGGAGGTCGCGGATGAAACGATTCTGGCTGCCGGTAGCGCTGGTTGTGTGGGCTCCTCCCGGATTCGCACAAACGAACGAAGAGCTTATCAACTCCGGCAAGAATCCGGAAAACGTGCTCATGCACAGCATGGGATTCGACCGGAAGAGCTACAGCCCTCTGGCGCAAATCAATAAATCGAATGTGAAGCGCCTGGTGCCTGTCTGGAGCACCAGCCTGATGAACGACCAAGGCGAACTCGCCCAGCCGACGATTTATCAGGGCGTGATGTATGCCATCAACGGTAAGTGGAGCTTCGCGATCGATCTCGAAACCGGCCGGCAAATCTGGCGCACGCCGGTGACACTGGAACCGGGCGTCACACGGAGCGCGATCAACCGCGGCGCGGCGACGATTTATAACGGCAAGCTGTTCCGCGTAACGATTGACAATCACGTGCTCGCTCTCGACCTGAAAACGGGCATGGAGATCTGGAACCAGAAGTTCGCGGACGCCAAGGATGGCTATTACGCCACGGGCGGGCCGATCGTCGCGAATGGCGTGCTGATTTCCGGCGTCGCGGGCGGCGAATCCACCACACGCGGCTTCCTCGACGGGTGGGATCCGGATACGGGAAAGAAATTGTGGCGCCGGTACACGATTCCAGCGCCTGGCGAACCGGGCTCCGAGACGTGGCCGAAGGGTAGCGACGCGTGGTCGGAGGGCGGAGGCCCGACCTGGCGCTCCGGGTCATACGACCCGCAACTCGACCTGGTGTATTGGGGGACCGGCAACGCCGAGCCTTACGATCCGAGGTCGCGCTCCGGCCTCGATAGCCTGTTTACCAACAGCGTGCTTGCCATCCGGCCGAAGACGGGCGAAGTGGCGTGCTATTACCAATACACGCCGAACGACGTGTATGACGTGGATGCCACCGACGAGCAGGTGCTCGCGGACATTCGGGTGAACGGCCAACCTCGGAAGGTGATGATTCAAGCGAACAAGAACGGGTTCCTATATGTTGTCGATCGAACGAACTGCAAGCTGATCGCGGCGCACCCGTATACGAAGGTCAATTGGGCTTCCCGCATCGATCTGGAAACGGGACGGCCGGTGCTGACCGACATCTACAAGCGTTTCGCGGCGGGCGAGGAGGTCGAGATCTGGCCGTCGCGCGGGACCAACGCGGTGCCGATCGCGTTCAATCCAAACACGGGTCTGATTTATGTAAGCACGTGGAACGTGCCCCGCATCCAGAAGCTCGCGCCACCGGGTCCAACGGTTCACGGAGGAACCACTACGGGCGTGCTTTCCCGGTTTCCGCAAAATCAATCGAGCGACGTGTTCGGTTCCTTCACCGCGATTGACCCGCTGACCGGTGAAAGGAAATGGGAAGTTCCGCTGACGGAGCTGCCCAGTTCCGCGGGAATGCTCGCCACGGCGGGCGGCCTGGTGTTCACCGGCAAATTGACCGGTGAATTTCTCGCGCTCGACCAGGACACCGGCAAGACGCTGTGGCAGTTCAAGACCAGCTCGAGCGTCAACTCAACCGCCATCACCTACATGCACAAGGGGCGTCAATATTTGACGATTGCGTCGGGCCTCGGCGGGATTTTGGCCGACCGCTACGCCGCGCGCAAGGTGCCGGCGGGGGGCTCGGTGTGGACGTTCGCTTTGATGACGGAATGAGCGGAGAGCTGGCCGGCAGGCCGGAGGATCGTCCCACCGTGAGCGGTCGAGTCTCGGGCGGTCTGGCATTGGGGCTGGGAGCGGTGGTCCTGGTGGGGCTCGTCGCGTTGGATATCGCCGTGATGCGCAAGCCGAAACGGTCGATGTCGAAAGTGACTGTCGGGAGCCGCGACGAGGTCTATTTTTCCAATTTGGCGTGGAAGCGGGATGCAGAGGCGCTAGGCCAGACTCTGCAGCAGATCGGGTTTTTTCGAGACGTGGGCGCTACGGTGCTTTATTCCAAAGACCACGGTGTCCGCGCCGTGTCCTTCGTGGTTCCGGATGACGCCTGGAGTCGCGCGGATACAGTGGCGGCCTTCGAGGAGATCGGGCGGCGCGTCGGGCCGACCGCCGGCGGTTTTCCGATTGAAGTTCGGCTGGTGGACTCGGGGTGGAGTGTCCGGAAATCGATTGACGTTGGGAAGGTGATTGTCGGCGCGCGTGACACCGTCTACTACCTCGGCTCGGCGACGGAAAGCGAAGCCAAAGCTCTCGGCCAGGCGCTTCGAGACGTCGGGTATCTGCAGGATTTGGGCGTCACCGTGGAGGTTTCCAGGGACAACGGCACCGTACTCGGATTCGTCGTGAGCAATGGTGTGTGGGACCGGCCGGAGGCGGTTGCCAGCTTTCAAAACCTGGCGCAGCGGGTGGCGGCTTCGGTCGGCGGGTTGCCGGTCGCGGTTCGGCTGCTGAGTCCGCAGATGGAAGTCATGAAGCAGTGGATCGTGCAGTGACTCTGATTACGCGGCGATCCGGTGCTTGCGCGCTTTCTTTTCGAAATCCTCGAGGCTCTTCGGCTCCGCCTGCCATTCTTTCCAGAACTGACGGAGGCGCCGGACAAGGTTGCGAGGCTTTTCCTGATAGACACGGCGGGCGATGGATTCTGCGTTATCGCGGAGCCGCTTGTGCTCCTTGTCGATGAGAGCGATGAGCGGTTCGACCGATTTTTCGGCGCCGAACAATTGAGGCTCGGCCGTCAACAATTGCCGCAAGAGAACCAGGTTGCGATCGTCGCCGAGCCAGATCTCGACGTCCCTGAGGGCGGCTTCATAACCCTGCAACACTTCGGTCCACGTATTCTCCAGGACGCGAATGTGATACCAGTGGTCCTTCAACCGCTTGCGCCACTCGTGGTAGTTCTCGGGAGTTGGACGTTTCTGCGCCTTTGCAAAACCGGCGCGGCTTTTGCGAAACATCTCTTCCAGCCCCGATTCGAGGGCGGGGAAGCCGTCTGTGGCTAGCGGCCAGCCCTTGGCACGCTTGCCGGCGGCTTTCAACTCAGTCGCAATTTTGTGTAGAACAGCGGTGACGTCTTCCTGCTGCTCCCGCTCCTTTTTCCGCGCGAGCAGGCCTCGGCGGATGGAGTCGAAGACCGGCCGGCGCAATTCACGGGGATACCCCTGCTGAAGTGTTTCCAGACTCTCGATGACTGAACTGGCGTCGCGGAGCTCGGAGAGTTTGTTGCCGGCATTGCGGAGCGTGCGGCTCTCCTCACGATAGGCATTGCCCATTTCGGACTGCACAAGCCGCAGGAGGGCGCGCACTTTTTTCACGCTTTTGCGCGCTTCATGGATGGCTTCGTCCCGGTTTTTGGATCGCGCGTGACCGAGTCGCGTCACCACCGTATCGAGTTCTTCGCGGGCGATCCGCCGGACGCCCGCCGTGACGGACTCATCTCTTTTGAATCGGTATCCCATTTAATTACCAACCAAGGAGGCCACGGTTCTTCCCGGCGAATTCGTCGATCTACCACGTCAGATCGCTGCGACGGATCTTGTGACGAGTCTTCTGACGCGCACATTCCGCCGCGGATCGAGGCACAGATATCCTTGCCGGTACTCGATGCCCCGATCCGCCTCGCGCCGCCATTGGTCGTTTTTGACAAGGTACTTGCGTTCGACTTCGCGGCCCATTTCCCAAGACGCGGTGCAATCGGCGGACCCTTGTGCGGTTTTTCGCCGATCGGGCTAGCGGGATAGAACGAGGTAGGCAGCAAGATCCGGAACGGACGTAGCGCCGCCGCTGTTACTTAGTCGTACCGGCGCTGTTGCTGACGCTTACGGCCAGATAGTTTTCGATCTTGGCGTTGTTGCGTTGCACTTCGTAATAGGCGGCCTTCAGGAGGCTGTCCTTGCGGTTCATGAGTGTTTCGCGGATGCTCTGCTGGACGCGCGGATCGTTCAATTCGCGCTGTCCGGCCGGCTCCTTGGAAATCACTTTCAGGATGCGATAGCCTTCCTGGGTGTGAATCGGAGGTGAGACTCCTCCGGGCGGCAAGGCCACGACCATCTTGCGGAGCTCGGGGTTGGCGCGTTCGAGAGCCGACTCGGGCACGAATCCCATGTCGCCGCCATTGGGCGCAGTGTTGGGATCTTCCGAGTAGTTTTGCGCCAGCATTCCGAAATCGTCACCGCGCTTGAGACGGGCTTCGACGTCCAGGATCTTGGTCTTAGCTTCGGTTTCGTTCTGAGCCTTGCTGTTTTTCAAATTGCGCACGTTGGCATCGGGAACCGGCGTCACCATGATTTGCGCCATGTGGATCTGCGGCTCGGCGAGGTTGAAGCTGGCCTTGTTGGAGTTATAAAAATTCGCCACGTCGGCATCGGTGATGGTGATGTGCGACGTGATTTCCTTGTTGATCAGCTTATCGATGGTCAACTGGCGCCGGAGCTGGGACTTGAGGTCGTCAACCGTCATTTTGCGCGCAGCGAGCTGGCGCTCGAACTCTTCCTTGGTGTAAGGCGACTTCATCTTGTTGAATTCGGTGTCGACGTCAGCATCGACGGCGGTGAGGCCCAGCTTTTCCGCACGCTGCAAGAGCAATTCGCTGTTGATAAGGCTGCCAAGGACGTCCAGCTTCTGGGTCATGACCTGGTCTTCGCTAGACCCTTCGACTTGTTGCGGATATTGAGACTGGTAGGTCTTGTCGAGCTCGGCGTAGGTGATGGAGTGGTTGTTGACGACGGCGGCAACATTAGCAGGCGCAGTTTTTTTACAGGATAGGAGCGGCACGACGGCCAGAACGGCCGTGGAAAACCAGATAAAACGCTTCATTTGTGAAACTTCATTGTAGCTGGTACGGGCGCGGCGTTGCGAAGTGGATCTTTATTCCGGCGTCACCAGCGAGAGGATCGTCAGGGGCGCGTTGCCTTCGAGGCGGTTGTTGACGAACAGGAAGAGCATCCGTTTGTCCTCGCGAGCGCGGCCGATCAGGACGCGCATCGAGTCGCGGGCCTCGGGATTGGGATCCTGCACGTCGCGATACGGCGTAAAGAGTGTAACGGCGTCTTCATAGGAACGGCCGCGGCGCAGCAGAGCGCGGCAGACCAGAAAATCGCCAGTTACGGAATCGGGGATAGCGATCTGGTGGCGCAGCTCCGGCATTTTCGACCAGGCGTTGTACACGTGCGCGATGCCGCGATTGCGAAGGCAGGCGAAGTAATCCTTCTCGAGGAACTCAGGGTTGCGGATCTCGACGGCGTAGCGGAACTCGGGCGGCAGCGCGGCGAGGAAGGGATCGAGGCGGTCGAGGAATTCGGGCAATTCGGCGAAGCTGCGGCGTCCGAACTGGCCGAATTCGAAGACCAACAACGCGGTTTTCGCGCGATAGGGCAGCAGCGGGCGAAGAAACATCTCGTGCATGGCGGAGGCATCGAGAAACATGTCGTTAGGCTTGCCGGCTTGCGGACCGTAGCGGGGATGCGAGGGGAAGATTTTGCAGGTGATCTGTTCGGGGACTTTGAAGGCGAAGCGGAACGACTCAGGGACCTGGTGAAAGAGTCTCCGCCAGAACTCGTCGGTAGGGAACTGATAAAAGGCAAAATCACCGCAAACGGTGGGGAAGGTTTCGGCGTACTCGCGCAGGCAATCGGCTTCAAAGCGCTGGCGGGAGAAGCGCCCGCGCGCCAGGTAGCGCTCGCGCGAATAAATCTGGCCAAGCCAGCCCTCGTATTTCCAGGAACTGCCCCCAATGTAGATGCCGTCGGCGGCAAACGATCGCAGCCGCTCGGCGAGGCCCGCGCGATCGAACGCGCCGGGCTCGTCGAACAGCGGACCTACCACGCTCGGACGGCCCGATAGTAATAGGGATCCGAACCCGCCTCGATCATACCGTCCGGATTTAAGCGAACGATTCCGGGCGCGGCGCCGCTGTTATAGCGCGAGCGGATTTCGACCTTGTGATTGCGCTTCATCAGCTCGCCGATAGTGGCGGGCGGTGTGCGCTCGTCGAGCAGAAGACTCCCAGGGCTCATGGCGTGGTTGTCGAAGCTCGAGACCAGGTGTTCGGTCTGAAAGCGCGGCGCTTCGACGGACTGCTCGGCGTTCATCCCGAACTCCATGGTGTTGAACAGCACCTGCATGAGTGATTGTTCCTGGTTATCGCCGCCGGGAGTGGAAAGCGCCACGACGGTTTTATCAGGCCGGACGGCGAGAGTCGGGCTCAGAGTCACGCGCGGCCGCTTGCCGCCCGCGAGCTCGTTCGGATGGCCGGGCACCAGCAAGAAACTCTGGGCGCGCTCGGTGAGCGGAATGCCGGTTTCGCCGGCGATCACGGAAGGCAGCCAGGCACCGGAAGGCGTGACGGAAAACGCGATGCCATCTTTGTCGACGACATCGACGCACGTGGTGTCCTTAGCCAGCAGCACATCATCCAGCTTGTGGCGAACGATTTCGGTCTGCGAGGGATGATGTGGGGGGTGCGGGCCGATCTGGCCGGGCCGGAAATCGAGAGACGCGGTAGTGCCGATCAACTTGCGGCGCTCAGCGGCGTATTCCTTCGAAAGGAGGCGATCTTCCGGAATGTGGTTAAACTTCGGATCGCCATAGTACGTGTCGCGGTCGGCGTAGGCCAGCTTCAAGGCTTCGACCATTGTGTGAACATATTCGGCCGAATTGTGGCGCATCGCCGTGAGATCGAACCCATCGAGAATGTTGAGCGCTTCGATCATGGCTGGGCCCTGGCTCCAAAATCCCGGCTTATAGACGGTGTAGCCGTGGAAGGTGGTGGAAACCGCGGCTTCCGGTTCGAGGCGGAAGGAAGCCAGGTCTTCATAGCGGAGGAAGCCTCCGTTGGCCTTTGAAAACTCGTCGATCTTGTGAGCGACTTCGCCGCGATAGAAATAGTCGCGAACGGCGTCAATCGCCTTGGCGCGAGGAGCGCCGGAGGCCAACGCTTTCTTTTCGACTTCGATCATCGAACGCAGTGTGCGCGCGAGATCAGGCTGATGGAAGATCTCGCCGACACGCGGCGGCCGGCCGTTCGGGAGGAAGACGCGTTTGGAAGAGGGCCATTTCTCGAGATAGCGGACCGTGCGTTGAATGGTGTTCGACCGTAGTTCATCGATGGGGAAGCCATCCGCGAGTTCGACGGCGGGCTCGATGACTTCGGCGAAGCTCTTGGTCCCAAAATCGCGGAGTGCGACCAGGGCCGCTTCGGGCATACCGGGCACCAGTGCGGGGAGAATACCGGCAACCGGGACCCAATCTTTCAGGCCGTGCTCGTCGGGTGGGGAAGTCATCTCGTCGGGCTCGAGTTTATGATTGCGGAAGAAGTCGGCCGTGGCGAGCTTTGGCATGGTCCCGATGCCAGCGATCGCATGGACCTTGCCATCACGGGTGCGGATGAGGATGGGGGCTTCACCGCCAAATCCAAAATGGGAGAACTCTGTGACCGAGGCGGCAAGCATCGCGGCGATGCCGGCATCCACGGCGTTGCCGCCGCGGTAGAACATGCGCATCCCGGCATCGGTGGCGAAATCGGTGCCGGCGGCAATCGCGCCGCGGGTGCCCCGCGTGTCGAGGCGGGCCGCGTGTTCCACGGGCCTTTGCTGCTGCTGCTGCGCCCCTCCCATCGTCACCAACAGCACCAACAGCATCCCAGAATGTTTCATAAGAGTTGCCTCTTATTGTAGGCAATCGGGGCGCTTCGTGCAGGGAAGGGCCCCCGCGCTATAATCGGTGCATTCGTGAAGGAAACCGACGCGCAGGAGCGGTCCGCACCCAAGAATAGCGAAGACGAGCCCATGCTGTACTGTCCTGTCTGTTCGACGCGACTCACTCCACGGAAGTGCAAGCTAATTTGTGAACAGTGCGGCTATTATCTGAGCTGCGCCGACTATTATTGAGATCATGTCCGAACTGGCAACGCTACTCGAACGATTCCGGCGTGGGCCGGAGCTGCTGGCGGTCGTCCTGACGGGAGTCTTTGGAGAAGAAGAGGACTACGTCACCGCACCGGGCAAATGGAGCATCCGGCAGATCATCGCGCACCTCGCGGATGCCGAAACGGTTATGGCGCATCGGATGCGGCAGGTGATCGCGGAGGAGAATCCGACGATCGTGGCGTTCGACCAGGACGCCTGGGCGCGGAACCTGGACTACGGGCGGCGCAAGCCGAAGCAGGCTCTGGAAACGTTCCGGCGGGTTCGGGGGGAAAATCACGAACTGCTGAAGGAACTTCCGGAGAGCACATTTGCGCGAGCCGGCAATCACACCGAGCGCGGGCCCGTGACGCTGCTCCAGATTGTGGAAGGCGCGGCCAGCCATGCGGAATCGCATGCGCGGCAGATGCAGCAGATCCGCGACACATATAAGCAGACAAAAGGAAAGAAGTAGCGCGCGAGCCCCGCCGCTATTGCGAAACGGCGATGGTGACGGCGGGCTGCGCCGATCCGGTGCCGGCCTGCAGGGTGACGGGGACGGCGTTGCCGGGTGTGACGCCGGCCGGCACCTGTACGGTAATCTGCATCAATCCCTGAATTTGTCCGGCGATGGCGGTCGCGGAAACAATGGCCGCCTGCTGTCCGCCGATCATCACGGTGGGTGGAACTCCGGAAGCGGGCGGCGGCGTGGAGGCAAGCATGCCATCGACGCCGGCAGGTGTGGTTTGGCCCAACCCGGTGGCGATCAGCATCAACCGGCCGCCCCGCCTGATGGGATTGGCCGCGGAATTCGGCTCGAAATTCTGATCAAATGCGACGATCTGGCCCTTACCCGAGTAGTCCAAGGTGAATAATCCCGGAGCTGTCGCCGCCGCTGGAATGCTGCTTGAAACCGATTGGGTGAGATAGGTCGCGGTGACTTGCGCGCTCGTGCCGCTGACGCCGAACGGAACCACCGCAGCGACCTGATTGGGGGACGTATACAGCATGGGAGCCGCGATGCCGTTGAACGTGACCGTGGTTCCGCCGAGAGTGTTGGGGTATTTCCCGTCTGCGCCCGGATAGGCAATGATGAGCTGAGCCGGTCCCAATCCCGAGCCATAAAGCACGACGATCTCTCCCGGGGCGGCGGGCGCCAACTGATTACTGGCGCCACTGGTCACGGCGGACAACGTCATGGCGGCGGCCATTGGCTGAAGAAGCCGGACCGCGTTGTTACCGGAATCGGTTACGTATAGGTTGCCGGCCGCATCCACGGCCACTCCGGACAGGCCGTTGAAGGCGGCTAGAGTAGCGATACCGTTGTCTCCGGAATAACCGGACGTCCGGCTGCCGGCGATGGTGGTGATCACGGCGGCGCTCGGAATGATTTTACGGAGACGCGAGCCATCGGAAATATAAAGATTGCCGGTGGCATCGACGGCAATTCCGGCGGGCGCGGAAAGTTGGGCCTTAGCCGGCGGACCGTCGTCTCCCCCGAAACCGGAAGCGCCGGTTCCGGCGATGGTTTGGATGATGCCGTTCGGCGTGACTTCCCGGATAACGTGATTGTTCGTGTCGGCGATGTAAAGATTGCCGGCCGCGTCCACTGCCAGAGAGAGCGGTCCGTCCAAACCGGCCTGGAGTGCCGGTCCGCCATCGCCCGAATATGTTTCGACTCCGGTGCCGGCGACGGTGTTGATCACGCCATCGGGAGTCACTTTCCGGACGAGGTTATTCGCGAAGTCGGCGATGTAGAGGTTGTTGGCCGCATCGACCGCAAGTCCGGCGGGTGCGTTGATCTGTGCGCTGGCGGCGGGACCGCCATCTCCGGCAAAGCCGCCCGTTCCATTCCCGGCAATTGTAGAAACGGTTCCGTCGGTAGCGATTTTCTTGACCCGGTTGTCGAGGTAATCGGAGACGTAAACGTTGCCGGCGGCATCGGTTGCGATGCCGAGAGGTTGCTTCAGAGAGGTTCCCGGGAGGGAAGAAATGGTGTGATCGGTGGCGACCTTGCGCACCACGGCATTTCGCGAATCGGCGATATAGACGTTCCCGGCCCGATCAACGGCAACGGCCTGAGGTTGGTAAAGTTGAGCGCGCGCGGCAGAGCCGCCGTCGCCGGAATAACTGAAACCGCCGTTGCCCGCGACGGTGGAGATCTTGGCGGAGGAATCGACCTTGCGAACACGTAGGTTCCATTGATCGGCGATAAACACGTTGCCGGACGGATCGGCTGCGACGCCGCTGGGCAGCGTCAGAGTGGCTTGCGGGCCGGGGCCGCCATCGCCGCTAAACCCGGGAAATCCGGTTCCCGCCACCGTACTGATGTTGCCTTTCGTGTCGACTTTGCGGATGTGGAGATTGCCGAGATCCGCGATATAGAGGTTGCCCTGGGAATCGACGGAGATGGCGTATGGCTCCGTCAGAGCGGCACTAGTGGCTACGCCGCCGTCGCCCGAGAATCCCACGCCCGCGCCTCCGGCGACCGTGTTGATATTGCCGTCGGTGCCCACAGCGCGAATGCGCGAGTTGCCGGTATCGGCGATGTACACCACTCCCTTGCTGTCGACCGCAACATCCTGCGGATTGGCGAGATTGGCGGTATGGGCCGAACCCCCATCGCCGCTGAATCCGGAGTACGACACGCCGGCGACCCCGTTGAGGTTTCCATCCGGGGTCACGATGCGAATGACATGGTTGCCGGAGTCGGCGATATAGACGTTGCCGTTGCTGACGGCGACACCGGCCGGGTCCTGCAGCGGGGTTTGCGTGGCAGGGCCGCTGATGGGATACAAGCCGGGCTGGCCGGTGCCCGCGAAAGTGGCGATTTTGCCGTCCGGGGTAACCTCGCGGATGCGGTGATTGCCGGTATCGGCAATAAAGACGTCGCCGGCCGCATCGACAGCCAGGCCCTGTGGGTTGTTGAGTTGCGCTTGAATGGCCGGGCCGCCGTCACCGCTGTATCCCGGACGCGAGTTGCCAGCGATGAGGGTAAGCGTACCGGTGCTGTTCATTTTGAAGACTGAATTGAGCGCCGAGAAGTAGAGATTGCCCGTCGAGTCGCTAGTGACCCGCTCGGGAGGACCGATGGTCGTGCTCAGGGCGGAGACGGGGGTCGGGGGCGGGGCACCGCCGGCGATAGTCGAGACGGTGTACTGTTGCGCGGAGACGACACAGTGGCCGGCCAGCCACAGAGCTCCGAGCGGAAGAATGCAAGCGCGCACACGGCGACGGGAATATATCATCGGCGAAAGCTGACCTGGATGCGACTATGGTAGCAAGAAACACGCAGAAGGCAGCAATTTGGAGTCCATCTGGAAAAACGCCCGGACCGCTCGTGTCTCACGTCAGGACCGAAGGCGGGCCTTGATGGCATCATCGAGTGTGATGTGGTTGCGTTCGAGGGTGACGCCCATCGCCTGGTCCAGGTTGACGCGGGCCTTGGCGTAAGCGGCGCTTGCCTGAACTTCGGCAAGCTCGGCAGTCAGCAAGTCCCGCTGGATGAGAACGACGTTATAGGACGTCGAAAGGCCGGACGCCAGTTTGGTCTGCTCGTCCGAGAGTTTCTGCTGCTCGAGCCGCACAGTTTCCCGGGCGGCGGCCACTTGGGCCTTTGACTGCGTGAGGGCGATTAGCGCGTTCTGCACATCGACCTCGATTTGACTCTTCGTGTGCGTCAATGTGGCCTGCGCCTGATGTAGTTCTATCTGCGACCGCACTTCATCGGCTTGCGCCTGCCGGTTGCGGAACGGGAACGAGAGCTGCACGCCGAAAGCGACTTGCGGATACTTGAAACGGATGGCTTCGGTGAACGAGGTTCCAAAAAAGTTGTAGAGTCCGACCGTCGATACGAGGCCATAGACATTCAGAGTCGGCTTGAGCGCGTTTTGAATGAACGGCACGACGTCTTTCTGGCTTTTGATGTTCCCTTCCGCAACCGCCACGTCGGGACGATTCTTATTAGCGGTCTCAATGGCTTCCTGCAGGGACGGGAGCGGCGCGTTGTCCGGATCCGGAAACGAGTCTGTGGTTTCAATGATTGCCGACGCAAACCCGTCGTCCAGGTTTTTGCTGAATTGTGCTTTGAGCTGAAGCTCGGAGTTGGTCAGACTGTTTTGAGCCACAATCAGGTCACGCCGGCTGTTGGCGGTCTGGGATTGTGCGGTAACCAGGTCCAGCGTGGCCATGGTGCCGATCTCGACCTGCCGCTGGTTGTTGGCTTGCAAGTCTTCAGCGGCTTTCACCGCCTGCTCGGCGGCCCGGACTGCGGCCTGAGCCGCGACCAGATCCCAATAGGCATTTTGCGCCGTCGTCAACGAGGTTATCACCTGGCGACGGAACGACTCGCGCTCAATCTGCTGCTCGTTTTCAGCCACCTTGATCAAAACTTTGTTGACCGAGCCGAAGCCGTTCAAGAGTTGCTGGTTGATGGTGAAATTGAACCCGGGAGTAAACGCCGGAACATACAGCAGGTGCAGTTGCGTGGAGCCCTGCCGCTGCATGCCGTAGTTAATGGTAAAGCTGGTGCCGGTCGGGAACGCTTGAGAGTAGTTGATCGAGAATGCATTGGTGCCGGTCGAGACGGAAGGAACCCCGGCGACGACCAGCGTATTCAGCGGGTTGTTCGTATGGTCGTGGCTAAAATTCAAGCCTAACGTGGGGTCGAACAAACCGGCCGGGCGAATGACCACTTGTGTCGCGGCGCCCGTGATACCACCGGCGTTCGAGGCGCCACCACCGCCGCCGGCGCCATTGCCACCGGCTAGAATGCTGCCGCCTTGCGCTCCAGCGAAGACTTCGCTGGGAATCTGCGCCGCATCGACGCCGCGGGGAGATGCCCCGGAGCGAGATCGCAAGAGTTCGGTTTGGGCTATGGAAAGATACTGCCGGAATGCGGCGATGGTCAGGTTATTATCTACGACGGCGGCGATTAAGCGCGATACCGAAAGCTGGAGCTTTCCGTTCTGAATCGGCAGGGGCGCGGAGTCGGAATTGGCCAGGTCGGGATGGGGCACCTGCCGGGGCAGATAGGGCCGGTAGATGTAGGGAAATGGGCTGGCGGGCTGCGAGTAGTCCACAGCCGGCAGACCATCGGTTTCAGCGCCAAGAGACGCCATGGGAACTCCCAAAAGAATCGCGAGCGAGGCGATCCATCCGCGGAGGTGGCGACTCACTTACTCCCTCCGGGGCTTAGGGCAGGGGCGCCAATGGGAGGCGCCGGCATACTCGAGACATTGCCGCTGAGAGCATCCGCGAACTGAATCCGGTTGTGGTCGAGCGTGGTCCCCGTCGCCTGATCCAGAGCGACCAGCGACTTGGCGTACGCACTGAGGGCTTGGACCTCGGCGTATTGAGCGGTTGCCAGATCGCGCTGGCGGAGAACCACGGTGTAAGGAGTGGAAAGCCCAACCGACAGTTTCTGTCGTTCGGCATCGAGCGACAGTTGAGCCAGCCGGACCGCCTCATGAGCCGCCTGCACCTGAGAACGTCCCTGAATCAGATTGATGCGGGCCTGGCGTACCTGGAGGTTGATCTGATTGCGAGTGTTTTGCAGGTTGATCTCCTGCTGGTTGCGTTCCAGCAGGGCGCGCGCATTATCGGCTTGAGCGGAGCGGTTGCGGAGCAAGGCGCTAATGGTCACACCATAAGCGGTCTCCGGGTATGCGGCGCCAAAGCTCTGTCCGAGCGAATCGCCGGTGCCGGTCTGCAGCAGGGCAGTATTGCCTTGTAGTCCGGAACTGGCATACAGGCCGAACACCGATGTCGTCGGCAGCATGTTGTTTTGGGTAAACCGGATGGCCACATCCTGGTTGAGCAGATTGTTGCTCGAGACGTGCAACTCGGGGCGATTCGCAGTCGCCGTCTTCAGAGCGTCATCCAACGAGGGCAAGTCGGAATCCCGCGGCTCGGGCAACGCATCCGCGAGCACGATAGTGGCAGACTCCACTTTCGGATCTTCCTGCTTGCTGATCAGCTGCTTTATCGTGGTCTCCTGTTGTTGGAGATTGGTCTGAGCTAAAATCAAATCGCGCTGGCTGGCGGCAGCCTGGGATTCGGCCGTGACCACATCCAGCCGTGCCATGGTCCCGACTTCCTCCTGCTTCTTGGTCTGATCGACCAACTCCTGCGAGGCGCCCAGCGATTCTTGAGCGACCTGGACGTTGAGCTTAAAGGCGGCGAGATCCCAGTATGCGTTTTCTACCTGAGTCACGCTGTTGATGACTTGCTCTTGAAAAACGTAATCGGCGGTTTTGCGGTTCGTGCGCGAGACCCGCATGAAACGTTCGTTGTACAGCTTGCCCCGGGCATTCAGCAGGGGTTGGTTGACACCGATAGAAAGACGAGATGTGACGGAGGGATTGTACAGAGTGTTCCGCTGCGTGGTGTTCTGGCGTAAGGCGCTGACCGAAACCGAGTAACTGGTGCCGTCCGTGAGCATCTGGGAGTAGGAAGAACCAAATGCGGTGGCGTAGCTGGTGGTGGTGGGAATGCCGGCAACCACGACCGAATTGAGAGGGCTGGTGACGCGATCCCAACTGGAGAATACGTTGACCGTTGGATCGAAAGCGCCGGAGGGGCCAACGAATACCGCGCCGCCGCCGCCCGTAATGCCGCCGGCATTGCCGGTGCCGCCGGTGCCGCCGGCATTCGTCACGCCCGCGCCAATGGCTCCGGCGTTCAGTTCTCCGGGGAGCAGGGCGCCTGTGACGCTACGGGCCGCCTGGCCGGATTTTGTGCGCAGCACATCGGTGTCGGCCATGGGAATGACGTACCGCTGAACCTCGATATCGAGGTTGTTCTCCAGCGTGAGCGCCAGGGCATCGGCGAGAGAGAGATCGAGCTTGCCATCGTGAACTAAGTTAGCGAGACGCGGCGAATTGTCGAGATTCGGCATCGGCAGACTGTGGGGCAGATAAGGCCGCCAGAACTGCGGGAAGATGCTGGGCGCGTGGCCGGAGTTGCTGAGGAAGCCCTGTCCCTCGATGAATGCCGAACTCGGCGCTGCCGGGTCGGCTGCCAGAGCCGAGCGGCTACCGAGGCTGAGCCAAGCGGCGGCGCTCAACCAAAACAGGCTCCTCGTGATTTGTTTCATTTTCTTCATGGCAAACCTCCCCGGTACACAGGTCTTCGCAGTCAGGCAGTTCCACGCAGGTCGAGTTATAGGATAAAACCGAATGACGCCTCTGTTTAGTTTACTTTGAAGCGAGCGCCCATTGTTCAAGTGGGCGATGCTGTGTCGTGGAAGCGTTACATATCCAATTGGGCTACGAAGGCATAGCACTTTCGAGGCACCGTAGTCCGTTGCTAATCCGGCAAAGCAAAAGCGAGGATACCTTGGCCGGTGGCGATGGCGATGTATTGCTTGTTATCGAACACATACGTCATGGGCGAGGCGCGGAAGATCTGATTCGTCGGGAATTCCCAAACCGGGCGGCCAGACGCGGCGTCGGCGGCCATGAAGGAGCCGGTATTCTCGCCAAAGAACACCAGGCCGGTTGCCGTGGAGAGCAGGCCGGCTGAGGCGGTGGCGGGTGCGGGTCCTTGCGGCAGGTCCCATGCGATCTCGCCGGTCTGAATGTTGAGGGCGCGCACTGATTTGACGAACGTCTCGCCCGGAGCGGGACGTGCGCTACCGCCCATATATCCTTTGCCAGCCTGCCATTCGGTGTGTAGCTTGTTGAAAATGTTGCAGCGCTCGAGAGCCTGAAAATAATACAAGCCGGTATCGGGGTTGAACGAGGTGGAGTACCAGTTGGCGCCGCCTTGAAAGCCGGGACAGACGTAGATTCCGCCACCCGGCTGTTCGGGGAGCTGATTGAGGATCGGCCGCCCTTTGGCATCGAGGCCGGAAGCCCAGTTCAACTTTTTCAAGAATTGTTTGCCCAGCAGAAACTCGCCTGTGACCCGGTCGAGCACGTAAAAGAAGCCGTTACGGTTGGCTTGCAGCAGCAGCTTGCGCGGCTGGCCGTGCCAGTTGGTGTCGACGAGAACGGGTGGTTCCTGGGCATCCCAATCGTGAATGTCGTGCGGAGTAAATTGAAAGTACCACTTGAGCTTTCCGGTCTTGGCATCGAGGGCCACGATCGAGTCGGAATAGAGGTTGTCGCCGTCGCGGTCGTCTCCATAAAAGTCGTCACCGGGATTGCCGGCCGGCCAGTAGACCGTGTCTAACTGAGGGTCAAACGTGCCGGTCATCCAAGTAGCGGCGGAAGGATGCTCGATGCCCTTGCCTTTCCAGGTTTCCGAGCCGGGCTCGCCGGGTTGGGGCACGGTCCAGAAGCGCCAAACCTCTTTGCCCGAGTTCCGGTCAAACGCAGCGACGAAGCCGCGCGCGCCTTCATCCCCACCGGCGTGACCCGTGACGACAAGGTTGCCCACCACGAGGGGGGCGGAGGTCCCGTTGTAGTTCACGTGCCAATCGGCCATCTCGGTTTCCCAGAGAAGCTCGCCGTTAAAACGGTTGAGGGAAATGATGTGGGCATTGTCGGTAAGCATGAAGAGGCGATCTTCTGCTATGGCGACCCCCCGATTGAAACCAATCGCGGCATTCCCGGCGACGCCCTTGGTACGAGCCCGCTGGTAATGCCAGACTTGACGGCCCGTGCCGGCATCGAGAGCCCAGCATTCGTTGGCGCTGGAGACGTACATCAAGCCATTGACGACGAGCGGAGTGTTCTCCACCATGGCGACATTGGAAATGGGGAAGATCCACTTGGGCGCGAGGCGGGAGACATTGCTCTTATCGATCTGGGTGAGCTTGCTATACCGGTTGCCGCTCGGGTCGCCGTGATAGGTGGGCCAGTCGGATTGCGACGTGACCGGGCGGTAGCGATCGCCGGACCTGCGCAGCAGGTGGATTTGTTTGTCGTCGGTACGAAGCTGCAGGTCGGACATGCCTTCATTGAGCACCTGACCGGCAAGGGTTCGCCCGTCGGTGGTTTGCACGGTTTTGCGAGCGACGGCCGGTGGGGCATTTCGCGGGATGGGGGTGGCCAGCGTGCGCAGGAACGCAACGAGGCCGGTCATTTCGGTTGCGGGCAGGTCGAATGCGGGCATGCCGTTCGCGGGGCGCCCTTGCCGCAGGAACGCTGTGAGTTCCACATCGGTGCGTGCCGAAAGCTGCGCCACAATCGACGGGCCGGACTCGCCGCCGGCGGCGTTGCCGCCGTGGCACCGGGCGCAGCGGGTTTCGTAGGTGCGGCGGCCCGGTTCGGGGCTTTGCGCCGCGGCGATACCGAGCGCAAACACGCAGCACAACGACAGAGGAAGCGTTCGCATCTTTGAAAGATATCAAATCGACCGCGAACGCACATGCTAGACTGAGCCGAGAAAAATCATGAAGCGACTGCTGGAGCTGGTGAACGGCGCGAAGATTTACGACCTCTCGCATCCATATTTCATGGGGATGCCGCATTACCCGACGCATCCTCCGTTTCTGTTCGGGCTGACCAGAGCGCACGGCGAATATCCGGGGCCGGAAGGGCACAGTTCGTCAGCCGAAGCGATCGCACTCGGCGGGCACGTCGGCACGCACATCGACGCGCTCTGTCATTTTTCATATCGCGGGAAGCTGTACGGAGGCGTGGACGTCGCGCAATCGTACCGGGCCGGACATGAGCAACTCACCGTCGATACGATCGGGCCGATTGTACGGCGGGCGGTGCTGCTCGACATTGGGGGTCAGCAGGGCGTCACGGCGTTACCGGACGATTTCGAAGTGAGGCCGGAGCATCTGGAAGCGGCATCGCGCGGGCTGGAAATCCGGCCCGGCGATGTGGTGCTGCTGAGGACGGGCTGGGCCCAGTATTTTGCCGATACGCCGCGTTTCGTGGCGGAAGGACACGGGCCGGGACCGTCGCTCGCAGGAGCGCAGTGGCTCAGCGGGCACGGCATTTTCGCTGCGGGGTCAGACACGCTCGGGTTTGAGAAGATTCCGGTGACGACGATGCCGGTGCACGTGCATCTGCTGGTCGAAAGCGGCATTCACATTATGGAGTGCCTCAACATGGAGGAGATCGCAGCGGCAGGGCTTCGCGAATTTCTCTTCGTGGCTGCACCGCTGAAGATCCGGGGCGCGACCGGAGCGCCGATGCGGCCGCTTGCAATCGTGGAACAAACTGTGTGAATCAACCTCCGCCGCTTGTCGATTACAACCTGTTTTCGACGGACCGTGCGCTCTGTGCCGCGGTGACGCGCGAGGGAGCGGGCTGGGCCTGCGAGGCTCTCGAACAATTCGGGCAGATTGTGGGCGGCGCGGAAGCGATCGAGTGGGGAAGGCTAGCCAACGAGTATCCGCCTGTCCTTCACTCACACGACCGTTACGGCAACCGGCGTGACGAAGTTAGCTTCCACCCGGCGTGGCATCAACTGATGCAACTCGCGGTGGAACGCGGGATGCACAATCTGCCCTGGGCGGATCCACGTCCGGGAGCACACGTCGCGCGGGCGGCGATGGCCATGCTGGCATCGGAAAACGAAGCCGGCCATGTGTGTCCGATCTCGATGACCTATGCCGCGGTGCCGGTGCTCCGGCGCGAGCCGGCGCTCGCCCGCGAGTGGGAGCCGCGAATCAGCTCGCGCGTGTACGACTCGTCATTCGCGCCGGCGGCAGGCAAGCGCGGAGCCCTGATCGGCATGTCCATGACCGAGAGGCAGGGCGGTTCGGACGTGCGTACCAATGTTACGCGCGCCGAGCCTACCGGCGGCGGGGAGTACCGCATTGAGGGCGAGAAGTGGTTCTGTTCGGCTCCCATGTGCGATGCGTTTCTGGTGTTGGCCCAGGCTCCGGACGGACTCTCGTGTTTCCTGCTGCCGCGGTGGACGCCCGACGGCAAGCGCAATCCGTTTCATTTGCGGCGTCTGAAACCCAAGCTGGGGAACCGCTCGAACGCGTCGGCCGAAGTGGAATTTCAGGGTGCCTGGGCGCGACGAATCGGGGCAGAAGGCCGCGGCGTCGCGGTGATCCTGGAAATGGTGCATCACACGCGGCTCGATTGCATGATGGGTGCTTCGGCGCTGATGCGGCGCGCGTTGGTGGAAGCGGTGCACCACGCGCAATACCGGCATGCGTTCGGCAGAGCGCTGATTGATCAACCGCTGATGCGCAATGTGCTGGCAGATCTGGCGATCGAATCGGAGGCCGCGACTTTACTTACGATGCGGGTGGCGCGCGCATTTGACGAAGGCGATCAAGCGTTTGCCCGCCTGGCTGTGGCGGCAGGAAAGTACTGGTTGACGAAGCGGACGCCGGCGCATGTGGCCGAGGCACTGGAGTGCCTGGGCGGGAATGGATACGTGGAAGAATCGACGATGCCACGGCTGTATCGCGAGGCGCCGCTGAATTCAATCTGGGAAGGTTCGGGCAACGTGATCGCCTTGGACGTGCTACGAGCCATTGGCAAGGAGCCGGAGACTCTGGAATGCCTGGTCGAGGAGATCCGGCAGGCGCGCGACGCGCGAATCGAGAAGTTCGTCGAGAGCCTCAATCAGCAGCGCGATGAAGCCGGCGCCCGAAGGCTCGCCGAAAGACTGGTCACGGGATTACAGGCTTCGCTCCTGGTGCGGCACAGTCCGCCGGCCATCGCCGACGCGTTTTGTGTATCGCGGCTGGAGGGCGATTGGGGACGGGCTTTCGGAACGCTGCCGCGGAAGGCCGATGTGGACGCCGTCATCGCGCTGTGCGACCACCCTCTCTGATAGTCAGCGATAGACGCCACCGCCGAGTATCCGCATCATTTTTCCCCAAAGTGCTTGGCCGAGCTCGTCGGCATCGCTCTGGGTGACGGGAACAACCTCGAAGTGCAGCCCGGCCATCTCATCGGTGCTCGCGGGGCCGTAGACCACGCGCTTCGGCGGATGATTCGGATTGCGGGGGTTGGTTTCTGAGTTGTCGTAAGTGAAAACCATCTCGAGCCGGGTGTCCGCCGGCAGCCGGATGGGCGCCGGGTACCTGTATTGCTCCTGCCAGTTGAAATTCCAATCGGGAATATGAATCAAGGTGCGACGCGCACCTCCGGGGAGAATGGCGTAGCCACGCATGTCCTTGCAGACGTAGTGCGCATGCGGAATGACTCCGATGACGTCGACCGGCACGGGAACCGTGAAATGATCGGTCACCTGATAGCGGGCCTCGCCGGGCGGAATGTCAATGCGGTTGGAACCCAGAGCGACATCGATAAGGCGGCGGCGCGGCGGATCGGGGGTGAAATAGAGGGCGACTCGAGTACGATCGGTTTCCGGCTTGCCGGTGGGGTGGTAATGCACCTGAAGGACGAGATCGGCGCCCGGGTAGAGAGTCTCGGCCATACCGGCCGGCGCGGGAATCGGTTCCTTACCCGGAGTCCATCCACCGAGGCCGCGTGCCGGCAAAAATCCGGGAGTGCCGAAGCACTGATAGCCGCCGCCGGTGTCGCGGCGCCGCGCTTCGCGAGTAATGTCCTGAAAGAGAAGCGCGTGGTGGACGACGCTGGGATTACCGGGCCGGATATCAATCGCCTTGACGTAACGCTGCGGCAAATTGGGTAACGGGATGACAAAACATTGATAAAGGTCGGAGCCTTCGGCGGCTATGGAAAAAGCATCCCGCATTTCGACTTCGAGGCCCGGAGAGCCGAGCGGCCAGCCCGAGTCGAAGTGTGGGGCAGGGGGAGCCGCCGCGAAGTCGCCTTCCGGCGCGCCGGCGGCAGCCCAACGCCGGAGCGTGTCAATTTCAGCTTCGGTCAAACGCCGCTCATGTTGGAAATGTGGCGCGCTCGGCAGCCACGGCGGCATATAACGAGTGGCTGTGACGCGGGCGATCAGGTGTGCCCGCTTGGCTACATCCTGATAGGTGTCGAGGGGAAACGGGGCAACTGCGCCCGCATGATGGCATCCGGCACAATGCCGATAAATGATGGGTGCGACATCCCGGGAGAACGTGACGTCAGGAGCCGTCGCCGCCCGCATGCCGGCAAGGCTTGCGAGCGTTAGGGCCGCGAGGCGAACGCTATTTGGCAGCCGGGCCCGCCTCGACCGGATAGCCATGGTCGGTCCAATCCGCGCCGAAATTTGCCGGAAGATTCAGCGCCTTCACGTTCTGGAAACCCATTTGCTTTAGCAACGCGACGGCCGGTCTGACGTTCGGGCACCGGTCGAAAGGACAACAGCCGCAGTAGATCACGATTTCGCGATCGCGCGGGAGGGACGCCACCGCCTGCTTGAGTGCATCCAATCCTTCTGGTTTCGAACCAGGACCGGCGTAGACCGAGGCGGGAATATGCTTGCCGCGGTACATGACTGCGAAGCCGACGTGAAACAGCGCCGGTTGAGCGGAGCTCGCCTGGAGTCTCGGCGCCAGATCCTTGGGTTCGATGGTGGGCAGATCAGCGGCCCAGGCGAATGCGAGCAAGCTGAACGCGGCGGCGATCGTCCGCATGGTCATCCCTTCATGGTAAGCGATCGCAGTATTCGCTGGTACACTAGTGCTTACATCATCGGGTCTTCGATTGTTCATATGACGCTTCAACGGATTGTGTGGTCATTCCTCGTGTGTGGGATTTCGGTATTTGCGGCGCGAGGGCCGGAACCGGGCTTGGCCGAGGCGAAAGCGGCTCTTGCGCGGCTTCCTTTACGATTTGAGGCCAATCAGGGGCAATGGGCCGCCGACATTCGCTATGCCGCACGAACCGGGGGCGGGGCGCTGCTGCTTACGAAACGGGGAGCCGTGATGTTGGGCGACGGCCGCCGGGTCGAGATTACGATGGTCAAGGCGAACGCCTCCGCGCGGATCGAAGCTCTCGATCCAATGCGGGCCCGCACGAATTATTTTGTCGGCAGCCGGGAAAAATGGCGCACCGGAGTAGAGAATTTCACGCGCGTGGCATATCGCTCCGTTTATCCGGGAATCGACGTCGTTTACTACGGCAACGGAGACCAGCTCGAATATGATTTTGTGCTGCAGCCGGGCGCCGATCCGCGGGCGATCCGGCTCCAGTTCCGCGGGGCCGAGCGAGTGAAGGTCACGGCGGAAGGTGACCTGTCCGTCGACTCGGGCGGCGCCCAGTTCGTGCAGAAGCGGCCGGTCGTCTACCAGGAAGACCCCCTGACGGCGATCAGGCGGCCTGTTGAAGGACGCTACGAACTGCTGGCGCGTGGCGTTGTCGGGCTCCGGCTCAGCGCCTACGATGTGTCGCGGCCGCTGGTGATCGACCCGGTGGTGACGTACTCGCTTTGGGTTGGAGGCGGTTCGACCGACGTCGTGAATGCAATCACAACGGACTCCCAGGGACTGATCTATATCGGCGGTTACACTCGCAGTGGAGATCTGGCGAGCGCCAACGCGATCGATGGGGCGTATACCCCGGGCGGCACGGACGGCTTCGTTGCGGTCGTTGATCCGAAGCTCAGTGGCGGGGATACGTGGCTCTACTTCAGCTATGTGGGCGGCGGCCGGGATGACGCCGTTACCGGGATCGTGATTGATGTGGTCGGGAACATCGATCTGACTGGTACAACGACATCGAGCGACTTCCCGATTAACGGTGCGAGTGTGCAGACCACGCTGGCGCTGAGTACAACTTCTACCTCGGCCGTCTTTCCGACGGACGCCTTTGTGACGATCATCAGCATGAAGGAGGGGTTGCAGTATTCGACTTATTACGGCGGAACCGCCAACGAGACGCCTGCCGGAATCGCCCGGGACAATGCGGGCCGGGTATACATTCTCGGCACGACGACCTCGCCGGATCTGCCGGTGACCCCGACGGCTATCGGTCCCAATTCTTGGGGACCGAGCGACGTGTTCCTTGCGGTAATGGATCCGGGCTCGACGACGCTGGTGTATGCCACTTACCTCGGCGGCGAGTCCAGCGATGACGCCAGAGGAATGGCGGTGAGCCCGAACGGGCTGGTTTATTTTGCGGCCTCTTCCTACTCGCAGCAGTTCCCGATCACCGGGAATGCATACCAGCCGACGTTGCGAGGTTTGGAAAATCTGGTGATCGGCGTGATTGATCCGACGCAAGTCGGTTTCCCCGGCCTGGTTTATTGCACATACTTCGGCGGATCAGGGATCGACGAAGTGCGGAAGATGTCGCTGGATGCGAACGGAAAACTGCTGCTCACAGGATGGACGCTCTCGCGCGATTTCCCAACCACGGCGAATGCCCTGCAGCCGGCACTTGCCGGGGCGGCGAACGCTTTCGTGGCGCGGGTGAACCCATCGGCGGCGCCGAGCGGATTCGTGGAGTACTCGAGTTTCCTTGGTGGCTCCGTGACTGACGTCGCCTACGATATCAAGGGCGATGCCGGCGGGAATATTTACGTCACTGGCTATACGATGTCACCGGATTTCCCTGTAACGCCGGATGCCGTGCAGCCGGCGTACGGAAACGGGATTGATGCTTTCCTGGTCAAACTGAATCCGGCCGTGGCTGGGAGGGGGGCGCTGGTTTTCGGCACCTACTTTGGCGGCGTGGGCACGCACGTGGGGCAGGCAATCGTACTTGGGGCCAATGGCAGCGTGTATTTGGGCGGATATTCAGGCCCGGACATGAGCCTGGCCGGGGCGCACAATTTCTACAATGGTGGCTCCAGCGACGGATTCGTGGCGGTTATCCAATAGGGGATCATTCCGGCCGCAGTAGCGGCGTGGCTCCGTCTTTGTAGATCTTCAGCGGGGAAACCTCTGGTTCTATGGCTTCTTCAAACCGGAGTTCGCCGGCTTCCGATCGCGATTGCGCGTTTGTATGGCGTCGAGCCAGCGCCGCGGCGAGCGCAAGCACGAGCAACACCTTGGTCATCGTGGCGGTGTGTGCGAGCGCATAGCGTTCAAAACCTGCCGCCCAAAACGCGACTAGATTGAAGAGCAGCAGGCAAAACAAGATCGTCACGTTGAACTTCGTTTTGCCCGGCAGGTAGGAGCAGGTAAACGGAAGTTTCTGGAAATTACGAAGACCCAACTCCACCAGCAAAACGCAGAGACAGGCGACGGCGGCAATGTGTCCGAGAGCGGGTTGAGGCGGCCAGATCCACAGGAATACGACCGCAATGCCAATGCAGACCGGAGCGAGCGCGAGCACATAAAGCGTGCGGCGCACCGCCGAGAGGCATTGCGAAGCCCCGCCTAACGGCAGAACACGGAAGATCCAGTTCGCGGGGAGTTCGAGCGGCAGAGCGAACACCATCCGGATAGCGATCACCCACGAGGCCATCATGATGATGCTGGAAACAAGCAGCGGGATGGCGGCCTTCTGCCACGGCATTCCGCCGGAGTTGGAAACGATCTGCTGCTGTTCCGCCGGCGATCGCAAGTAGAGGATCGACACCGCGAATCCGATGCTGAGGTAGAAGGCCAGGATCACTCGGTGCTGGCGGCTGCGAAGCATGGTGCGGAGGCTGAAGCGGGCGATGGCGGTGTGCATCGGAGTTCCAAAGCGAGGCAGCCACATGGCGCGGCGGGATGTGGGCAGAATATCCGGCTCCTCGACAATCTGCCGGAGCGTCCGGAAATAAGAAAAGATATAAGCGAGTGATGCGCCGCCGATGCCGATGGCCAAGCCGGCCCACGCGCGGCGCGCGAGCGGCGCCAGTGCCGGGTGCAGCGTTCCATTCAGCTCCTGAAACAACGCCAGAAACCAATAAGACGGCATCCAGGAAAGCAGGCGAAAACTGGACGCACCGGACAGGGCAGAGGAAGACGAGGGTTCGAGAAAATACCCGGCGACGAACAAACAGAAGGTAGCCACCTGCAGCCACGAAGACAGCCGCAGAAAGTGGCGGCGTGGCAAGATTTGCGCAGCCAAGCCTTGTAGTGCCAGCACGCAGCAAAAGATGAAGATACCGGCGCCGGAGACAGCAATCCAGTAGGCCGCAAACGACCGTGGCACGCTGAGAACACCGGTGCTTCCGGGGATCACGATGTTCCCGAGCGAAACGGCCGGTTCTCCGGCAAACCGTTGGCGGATGTGGTCCGGAAGCAAAGTAGAAAGCGAGCCGATGTGGTTCAGCAGCACAACCGCCGCATAGTCGTCCTTGGGATGAAAGAAGACGTAGCTGGAATAGCCCGAAGCCACTCCGTTATGCCAGTAGACGCCTGTCTTGGGATTGTAGACCCAGGAAAGGCCAATTCGCATGGCGTCCTGGACATCTGCCTGCAGGACTTGCGTGCCTAGTATCGCCCCGGCCAGCGTGCCGGTAGCGAGTCTTTCCGGATGGAGATTAGCATCGAGGTAGGTGAGAAGGTCGCCGACGGTGGAGCGCAGCCCTGCGGCGGGATCGAACGCGCCATAATCCCGGATCGGCTCCGCCCGGCCATCCGGATCATGGGCCTGAACCACGCGATGCTGCTGTTCTGCCGTGAGCGCCAGCGCAGTGTCTCGCATTCCGAGCGGGTCGATGACTTCCCGCTTGAGCAGATCCGCATAGCTGACTGTGGACCGGTTGGCCAACGCGGCTCCCAGTAGACTGAATCCCAGGTTGCTGTATTCAAACTCGGGTTCATCCGGTTTTGACACGCCGCGCGCATGAAGGTACGCATAGAGGTCGTCGACACGATAGCTGGTCCAGGCGTCGGGGTCGCGCACGTCGAGATTATTCGGCATCGCGGGCAGTCCGGAGTGGTGCGTGGCCAGGTCGAAGAGCGTGATTTCGGGGCCGTCCGGCTTGTCGACGGTGCCTTCGGGCAGCAAGGCACGGACCGGTTCGTCCAGCTTTACCTTATTTTGAACAACCATCTGCGCGAGAAGAAGAGCGGTGAACGTCTTCGAGACGGAACCAATCGCGAAGATGGAGTCAGGCTTGGCCGTGCCGTAGGCAAATACGCGGTGAAGCCCGTTGCGGTAAACGCCGATCGCAACGCCGGTGCTCGTCCCCGGCCCGAGAGCGCCGCCCGGTTTTTGGGCCGCTGCGAGATCGCGGTCCAGAACCGGTTGCAGGGAGACTGCGCTGAGAGGAGGAAGCGCGGCGTCGTTGGTGAGAGCAGGTGCCGTCAGGGCCGCGGACTGTCTGGCAAACACAATCGGCCAGACCAGACCCGCCGCGACATGCAGGCAGAAAATCGTGAGGCCCACCGCCGAAGCGACCGCGGCGACTTTAGCCAGAAACATTCTTCGCGACTGGATGGGCAGGGGAGAGAGGATCAGGACGTCGCGCCGATCCAGAAACGTGGAGTTCCAACTCAATACGGCGAAAATCCCGACGACCAGCATGGTGGTGGCAATCACGAAATGCTCGATCGTCCAGACCATCATGAGACGGAGCGCCGGCGGCAAAGGCTTGTCGGCCATGTTCAGCAAACCGCCGAGGGCGAACCACGAGCTCAGAGCGACTAGCAACCCGGCGAACTGGCCGAGGAGCCGTTTGATGTCGCCTTCGGGCGCGATCAGCTCCAGGTCGACAACGCGGAATAGAAACTCGCGATAGAGAATCCGGAACTGAGACACGGTCGGATATGGTTATATCGGAATCCGAGTTACGTGTCAACCGCTGCGGTAGCGGACGTTTTCTGCGACACTGGATCATGAAATCGCGCTGTACTCACCTCAATCAGATTCAAGTCCGGCACACCACGAAACACGGTTGTGAGGACTGCCTCAAAACCGGGGATATGTGGGTTCACCTGCGGCTATGCCTCACCTGCGGCCACGTGGGATGCTGCGACTCGTCGAAGAACAAGCATGCGACTAAGCATTTCCACGCCACCAAACACCCGTTGATCCGGTCGATCGAGCCAGGAGAAGCGTGGCTGTGGTGTTATGTCGACAACGCCATGGCGGGAGATTTGGAGGAGTGAATCCAGTTCAGGCGTCGCCCAGTTCCAGCCGCCGATGGGCCTCAAGCCGCTTTTGGCGCTCGCGCTCCTTGTGCTTCACGCCGAAATCCCAATAGAGAAATCGCATCGCGAGTAGCGCCGTTTGAAATTGTGGCGCATGCCTCTGGCTTGCGCAGTGTTGGTCTTAGATTTTTCGACCTATGCGCGATGCCAAGCCCGCCACCGCAGTGCGCTAGTCTGTCCCGCTTGCGAGCGACGAAAGCGTCGGGCCAGACTTGCCCCTCGGCAACCGGCTCGGGCCGGACGCTCGGAACACCGCCCCCGGGTTCGTCGCCACATCAAACAGCAGGCCAACGAAGCAGTTGCTCATTTCATCCCAATT